>NZ_MUNF01000306.1 GCF_002154555.1 Streptomyces murinus | reverse complement strand
CCCCGGCCTGTCGACAGGCCGGGGAATTCGGCGTACCCGCATATGGGTTGCCGCCCGTTTCCCCCTTCTTCGTCAGACGGAATTCCCGGCCCCGAAGATCCAGTGATCATGCTCACCGATCCAACTCCCTTGATCGTTCCGGAATTCGATGCCTAGGGTTTTGACCAGGCCGAACACGGCCGTGACCGACAACCGATGGGGAAAATATGAGCCTTCAAGCTCTGCGTGACCTGAAGTTCGCCGCGCTCACCGACGATGAGGCCGCCGCCGCCTCCGGCGAGGGCAAGAAGCCGAGCCGCGCCCAGTGCGAGTGGATCTTCGCCCAGATCGGCAACCCGATGTCGTGCAGCTACGGGGACTACTACAAGCTCTGGAAGTCGATGGGCTGCGACAAGCTGTAGTGCGAAGCCGCGCCCGCCTCGTCCCGAGGCGGGCGCGCTCTTTCCCCGGCCAGGAGTTCTTCAGTGAAGTGGCAGAGATACCACACCCATCAGTCGGGGGACACCGACTGCGGGCCGGCCTGCCTGCGGGCCGTCCTCATGCGGCACGGAATCGTGGTCGACGCGGCGATCCTGCGCGAGTCGACGGGCCTGGGTGAGCGCGGCTCCCATCTGCTCAGGCTGCGGGAGGTCCTGCGGGGTTACGGCGTAGACAGCGAACTCCTCCGGTTGGACATCGACCAGCTGCGCGAGGCCGTACGGATCGCCGGACCGGCGATCATCCTGTTGGCGGAGGACGGCCACCGGCACTTCGTCGTCGTCCACGAGGCCACCGACAGCGGCGACTTCATCGTGGGCGACCCGCTGCTGCACCGTCCGATCCGGCTGGCACCCGAGATGCTGGCCGCGGTGTTCCACGGAGAGGCGCTGGTCACCGACCGGCCGAGCGCACGGCTGCCCCTGGGCGCCAGGATCCGCTCCCGCTCCCGGCAGAGCCTGGTGTGGGGGGCCGTCCGCGGTCACCGGGGACGCCTTCTGCTCGTCCTCGCCGCGACCGCCGTCGTAGCCCTGGTCGCCCTGCTCAACAGCCTATTCGTCCAGCTGGCCGTCGACCGAGTCCTGCGGGACGGCTCCCGGCGGGCGCTGGCGGTGATGTCCGCCGAATTCATCGGGATCGCCCTGGCGGCGGCCGGGATCCAGTACGCACGGGGCCGCGTCATCGTGGCGCTCAGCCAATCACTGCAACGACAGTTCTCGGAACGCTATCTCCACAAACTTCTACGTCTGCCCGCCGATTACTTCAAGGGTCGCAGAGCCGGCGACCTGGTGAGCCGGATCGACGATGTGCAGGAAATCCAGGCTCTGGTCACGGCCGCCTCCGTCCGGGCCGCCATCGACCTCTGCGTCGTCCTCTCGGTCGGCGGATATCTGCTGGCGACCGACCCCGTGCTCTTCCTCCTCCTGATTCCGCCCGCGGCCATCAACGTGCTCAGCTCGATGCTGCTGTACCCGCACATCAGGAACGCCGCCGAGGAGGCTCTCCAGCGGGACGCCACACTGAAATCCGAAACGCTCAACTCCCTTCGCGGGCATACGGAGTTGACCGGCTATGGAAAGCGCGAATACGCCTTCGCGCGGATGAGCCGCACCTTGGAACGCCGGATCGAGTCGGAAACCCGGCTGGGCCGGCTGGAGAACATCAATTCCGTGATCAAGACGGCCTGCCAGACCGTCTTCACGGTGGTGGCGGCCTGGGCCGGGCTGGTCCGGATGCTGTCCGGCTCGCTCACGGTCGGCGAGGTCTTCGGCTTCCTGACGATGGCCGGCTACTTCCTGGGCGCCATGGACTCCGTCGCCTCTCTCCAGGTCACGGCCCAGCGCACCGCCGCGGCCCTCAACCGCTACCGGGACGTGGTGCTCCAGCAGGACGACGCCCGGCTCGCACTGACGGCCGCTCAGGCCGAGCGCCCCGTGGGACCGGCCGACATCTCGGTCCGGTCCCTGCGCTTCCGTCACCCGGGAGCCCGGTACGACACGCTCACCGGAGTCGACCTCGTCATCCCGTTCGGCACGACCATGCTCCTGCGGGGCGGCAACGGCTCGGGCAAGAGCACGTTCCTCGCGCTGCTGGCGGGCGTGCATCACGACTACACGGGCAGCGCCACCCTGGGCGGGGCCGAGATCGCGCGGATCACCGCCGAGGAACTGCCGCGCCATGTCCTCTACGTGCCCGAGAACCCCGTCCTGCTGACCGCCTCCCTGCGCGAGAACCTCACCCTCGGCGCCCCGCACAGCACGGCCGACATCCTGCGGGCCTGCCGCATCGCCTGCTTCCAGGAGGTCCTCAACACCCTCCCGGAAGGGCTCGACGAGCCGGTACGGGAGACCGGCGCGGGACTGTCACGCGGACAGATCCAGCGCCTGTCGATCGCCCGCGCCGTGCTGCACGCCCCGCAGGTCTATCTGTTCGACGAGACCTTCAGCGGTATCGACCGGGACACCTCCGCCCGGATCTGGGCGGAACTCCGTCACGTCCCGGGCACCAAGATCATGGTGTCCCACGGGCACCTCCAGGACATCGCGTTCGACCTGGAGCTGTCCTTCGCCCTCCCGACCGGCCCGCGCACCGAAAGCCCCCTTCCGCGATGAAGTTCTCCGACCTGCTCGATCTCCGCCGTGTACCCGGCGCCCTCCCCGTCTCCGCCCTGGCCATCGACCTGGCGCTGATCACCTCCGCGTCGCAGGACCTCGCCGACGCCGAGCTGCCGTCCTCGGACCCCGCGGCCCTCGCGGCGGGGTACGCCTCCTGCCGTCCCCGTCCCGTGACCGCGGTGGTGCTCACCGCGGACGAGGAAGACTCCATCGCCACGTGTCTGACCGCGCTGTCCGACGACATCGACGACTGCCTGCTGATCGACTCCGGGTCCACGGACGGCACCGTCGAGCAGGCACTGCGCGCCCGCCCCGGCACCCGGGTGCTGTCCGCGCCATGGGCGGACGACTTCTCCCACCAGCGCAATCTCGCCTTCGAAGAGGCCGCCGAGGGCTGGCTGTGCCATGTGGACGCCGACGAGGTCCTGGTGCCCGCGCACACGGGCAGGCTGCGCCGCGCCCTGTCCCTGCTCGACCATCTGCTGCCCGGGCACGACTTCGTCGTCTCCCCGGTCATCGCCGACATCGGCGGACCGGTGTACACCAGCACCCAGCGGTGGCTGCGGGCGGACGGCCCCTTCCGGTTCCGGGGCCGGGTCCACGAGCACCCCTACACCGAGGACGGCCTCGCGCCGCCGCGGGTGCAGGTCGATGTCCGCTTCGACCATTCCGGGTACCTCCCCGAGGTGGTCGAGAGGAAGGGGAAGCGCGAGCGGTACGTCGCCCTGGACCGGCTGGGCCGCGCCGAGGAGCCGGACAATCCCAAGTGGGTCTACTACGAGGTGCGCGACGGGCTCGGTCCGTCGATGTCCGAGCAGGAGGCGCGCTCGGCCTTCACGATGCTGGCCGCCGCGACCGCGGACGCGGCACCGGAGGAGCCCGGCTACCGGACCGAGCGCACCGTCGATTCCTGGAGCCTGCTGTGCGAGCTGGCCGTCCGGCTCGGCGACGCGGACGCCCTGCGCACGTACACGGACCTGCTGGCGCGGGCCGGACGGATGGTGGAGGCCACGTACTACCGCACCCTCATGGAGGCCGGCAGGCTCCTGGGCAGGCTGTCCGTGCTGGTGGACGGCGTCACGGCGGTCGAGTCGGCCGAGGATCCGTCGAACCGGCATCTCATGGGACGGCTGTTCGCGCTGCAGTCGACGCTCGCGCTCGCCAGTGGCCGCTACGAGGCGGTGCTGCCCGCCTACCGGAAGGCGGACGCACGCGATGCCGGCCGGAGCGTGGCCGAGGATTTCGAGATGCTCGCCCGAGTACTGGCCGAGGCACGGGAGCGGGACGCGATCTGACCCCGCCCCGGTCGGAGCCCTCCGAATCGACCAGGCCCCGGAACCGTCCAGGTTCCGGGGCCCTCGGCCTGTCGTACCGTCCCTCAGATCTCGTACACCGCGCCCCTGGCCGCCAGTTCGACCGGGCCCGGGAAGGCCTCGCGGGCGTCGCGGAGGTTGGCCTCCGGGTCGGTCCAGGGGGCGATGTGGGTCAGGACCAGGCGGCGGGCGGCGGCGCGGGTGGCGGTTTCGCCGGCCTCGCGGCCGTTGAGGTGGAGATCGGGGATGTCCTCCTTGCCGTACGTGAACGCGGCCTCGCACAGGAACAGGTCGGTGTCCCGGGCCAGCTCGTCCAGTACGGGGGTGACCCCGGTGTCCCCGGAGTACGTGAGGGATCTGCCCCCGTGCTCGATCCGGATCCCGAACGCCTCCACGGGGTGGCGGACCCGGTCGGTGTGCACCGTGAAGGGGCCGATCTCGAACGTGGCCGGCTTGACGGTACGGAAGTCGAAGACCTCGCTCATCGAGGAGGCGGCAGGCGTGTCGCCGTGCGCCGTGGTCAGACGGTGCTCGGTGCGCTCGGGGCCGTAGACCGGCAGTGCCTCGCAGCGGCCGCCGTCGTGGCGGTAGTAGCGTGCGACGAAGTACCCGAGCATGTCGATGCAGTGATCGGCGTGCAGATGGCTGAGGAAGATCGCGTCGAGGTCGTAGAGACCGCAGTGGCGCTGCAACTCGCCCAGGGCGCCGTTGCCCATGTCGAGAAGCAGCCGGAAGCCGTCGGCCTCGACGAGGTAGCTCGAGCAGGCCGATTCCGCGGACGGGAACGACCCCGAGCAGCCGACGACGGTGAGCTTCATGAAGCAGAAACCTCCGTAGGCGAAGACAGGTGGGTCGAGGGTCCTCACAGGGCCGAGGAACCTCGGAAAAGGGCTGACGGGGGTCGTGCGGTCCGTCGAGCGTACGGCGCCCGGGCGCGGGCCGCTCCTCTGCCAGGGGCCGTTGTGGGCGAACTCACCTGTGCTGTCACCGGTTCGGCTGGACCCCGGGGCGCACGGGATCCGTCCAAGGGCGCGCGTCCCGCGCCGCGCGCCGGTAACGTCGTCGTATGGACACGTCCTGGTGGCTGGCGCTCGCCGCGGTGGTGCTGCTCGCGCTGGTGGCCACGGTCGTCGACGGCTGGGGCCGCGGGCGCCGGCCCGCCGGGCGGCGGCTGCGGCCACCGGGCCGGGCGGGCACCAGGCAGCGGCATGCCGCGACGCCCCGCGGCGGGCGCCCGGTGCCGGGTGACATCTGGTGGGCGAATGTGCCGTACGAGGACCGGGCCGAGATGAGGGACCGGCCCTGTCTGGTGCTGGCCGTGCGCGGGGACCGGGCGACGGTCGCGAAGATCACCACCAAGTACCACGACGAGCGCGCCGGGGTGATCCCGCTGCCGCCCGGCGCGGTGGGCGACGCGCGGGGCCGCCCGAGCTTCCTCCAGACCGACGAGCTGCGCGAGGTGCCGGTCGGCGACTTCCGCCGCCGGGTGGGGGTGGTCGACCCGGTCCTGTGGGACCAGGTGCGCCACCTCGCCCGCTAGAGCCGGTCAGAACCGGGTCAGCCGCTCTTCACCGTCACGGTGACCGTCCACTCCTGGATGCCCTTGCAGGACATCTGGCCGGGGGTGGTCGCGCACATGGGGCGGGAGGACGTCAGCTTCCCGGTGCCGGACGCGCTCGCGTGGTAGGCGGCCTCGGCGTTGCCCGGCCGGATGACGAGGCCGGAGTTGATCGCCTTGAGGGCGCCGCCGGTGACCGTGACCGGCTTCCAGGGGCGCTCCTTCGTACCGCCGAGGCTCAGCCGTACCTCTCCGCCCTTGGCCACGCAGACGGTACGACCGCTGTCGGCGGCCGTCAGCCGGACCTCGCCCCGGCACACCGGGCCCCCGGGGACCGGGGAGACCTTTGCGCTGCCGGTGGAGCTGGTGTGGGTGCCGCAGCCCACGAGGAGCAGGGGGGTGGCCGCGAGGGCGAGAAGTGTCGTACGGCGCATGGGGGGACCGCCTTTCTGCGGGGCCGCCGGTTGGCCCGCCTGGTACGGATGGGACGTACCGCGGCCGCGAACGGATCCCGCCACTAGGCAAAGTACCGGCCAACGAACGGATCCCGCACGCGGAGTTCCGCGTGCGGGATCACAGGGTGGTTCAGGTGGTTCGGGCGGTGCGGATGATCAGCTGGTGGTCAGGGACGTGTCGTCCACGACGAAGCTGGTCTGGAGCGAGGAGTCCTCCACGCCGTTGAACTTCAGGGTGACCGTCTGGCCCGCCAGCGAGGACAGGTCGAAGGTCTTCTGGGCGTAGCCCGAGGCCTTGTTCAGGTTCGAGTACGAGGCCAGGGTGGTCGAACCGGCGGTGACCGTCAGCTTGTCGTACGCGGTGCTGCTGGTGGTCTCGGCGGAGTCGATGTGCAGGTAGAAGGACAGGGTCGCCTTGCAGCCCGCGGGGATCGTCACCGACTGGGACACGGTGTCGGTGTGCGAGGTGCCGTAGCCGTCCAGCCACGCCTTGTACGAGCCGGAGTGCGCGGCCTCGCCGGAGTCGGTGGTGATGACGCCGCTGGAGGCAGTCCAGCCGGTGTTGCCCGACTCGAAGCCCGGGTTGGCGAGCAGCTGCGTCGAGGTGCAGCCGCCGCCACCGCCGCTGGTGCTCACGGTCCAGGTGAAGGAGGCGGAGCCGGTGGCGCCGGTGGAGTCGGTCGCGGTGACGGTGACCTGGTAGGTGCCCGCGGTGGAGGCGGTACCGGAGATCACGCCGGTGGAGCTGTTGATCGACAGGCCGGTCGGCAGGCCGGAGGCGCTGTAGGTCAGGGCCGCGCCCGCGCTGTCGGAAGCCTTCACGGAGAGGCTGACGGAGCTGCCGGTCGTGGTGGACTGGCTGCCCGGGTTGGTGACGGAGACGGTGTTGCCACCGGTGCTGCCACCCGAGGTGAAGGCGGCGGTGCCGTTCGGGGTGCCCCAGCCGGTCGGACCGTCGTAGCCGGTCTGCGCCTTGCAGTAGTACGCCGTGGAGCAGGAGCCGTTGGAGCCGCTCGTCACGTCGTTCAGGTTGCTGGTGTGGCTGTAGGGGTACTTCGCCGGGTAGTCACTGGAGCCCGGGGTGCCCGCGAGCGCGTAGACGCTGGCGATGATCGGCGAGGAGGCGCTGGTGCCGCCGTAGACCGCCCAGCCGCCGCTGTAGGTGTCGTAGACCGCCACGCCGGTGGCCGGGTCGGCGACCGCGGAGACGTCGGACTCCATGCGCTTGGAGCAGCCCGTGTCGGTCTGCCAGCTCGGCTTGGCGTCGTACGCCGAGCAGCCGGAGCCGGTGCCCTCGGTGGAGCTGGTGTTCCACACCGACTCGCTCCAACCGCGGGAGTTGGAGGCGGTCTTGAGGGCGGTGCCGCCGACGGCGGTCACGTACTGCGAGGTCGCCGGGTACTCGGCACCGTAGCCCTCGTCACCGGCGGAGACGGTGATCGCGACGCCCGGGTGCTTGAAGTACTGGGTGTCCTCGCTGGTCTGCGAGGAGTCCTCGGAGCCGCCCCAGCTGTTGGAGACGAACTTGGCGCCGAGCGCGACGGCCTCGTTCTCGGCGGCGCCCAGGTCCGCGTCGGTGGCCGAGTTGGCCTCGACCAGGATGATGTTGCAGTTCGGGCAGACCGCGCTGACCATGTCGATGTCGAGCATCTCTTCGCCGGCCCAGCCGCTGTCGTTGGTCGGCAGCGAGGTGGTGGAACCGGTCTGGCTGACCTGCTTGAAGCAGCCGTTGGCCTTGGTGCAGGCGGAGAGGCCGTACTGGGACCTGTACGTGGCCAGGTCCGACTCGGCGTTGGGGTCGTTGTAGGCGTCGACGATGCCCACGGTCATGCCCGAACCGGCCGCGGTGGGCAGGTTGTAGGCGCTGTGCAGGTTGGCCGGGGAGAGGCCGGAGGGCGTGGCGTTGGGCGAGATCGCCGCGGCCAGCTTGCTCTTGATGTCCGTGCGCCGCTGGGCGAAGCAGGACACATGGCCCGGCGTGTGGTCGGAGGCGCACACGTGGGTCGTGGGCACCTTCTGGCCGGCCTTGCCGGTCGAGTGGAACGTCTGGCGCTTGGGGTCGGTCAGCGCCTTGTTGTTCGTGGTGACCTTGCTGGTCGCCGGGTGGGCCGCGACGGCGGGCTGGGCCGCGCCGGCCGTCGGCGCGGCGGCGAATCCGGCGACGGTCAGGGAGAGAGCGGGAAAGGCGACGGCCAGAAGTCTTCGCGCACTTCGGGTTCGCCCGCTCGGGCGTGACTCACGCATGTGGGTACTGCCTCCATCGGGAAGTGGGGTTTCTCGCACTGGTTGGCAGCCCGTGACGCGCGTAGCGGCGACCACGCAGTCATGAGCATGACATCTCAGACACTCTCCATGCCGCTGAACGTGACATGACAGGGTGCGGGAGGAACCTAGCCCCGGACACCGACCACCGGGCAGTGCCAGAAGGATTTCTTTGCTTCCCCATAGGAACGGCTTAGCCCCCTCGTGAGAGGGGGCTGGTGATCACTTGAGACGTAACGCGGCCGAAACCCGCGCCCGGGGACCTACGCCCAGAGCTGGCCCTGAAGGGTGTCGATGGCGGCTTCCGTGGTGGTGGCCGTGTAGACGCCCGTGGAGAGGTACTTCCAGCCGCCGTCGGCCACGATGAAGACGATGTCGGCGGACTCGCCCGCCTTCACCGCCTTGTTGCCGACACCGATCGCGGCGTGCAGGGCCGCGCCCGTGGAGATGCCCGCGAAGATGCCCTCCTGCTGGAGGAGTTCACGGGTGCGGGTGACCGCGTCGGCGGAGCCCACCGAGAAGCGGGTGGTGAGGACCGAGGCGTCGTACAGCTCGGGCACGAAGCCCTCGTCCAGGTTGCGCAGGCCGTAGACCAGGTCGTCGTAGCGCGGCTCGGCGGCCACGATCCTGACGTCCGGCTTGTGCTCGCGGAGATAGCGGCCCACGCCCATCAGGGTGCCCGTGGTGCCGAGGCCCGCGACGAAGTGGGTGATCGAGGGCAGGTCGGCGAGGATCTCCGGACCCGTCGTGGCGTAGTGCGCGCCCGCGTTGTCCGGGTTGCCGTACTGGTAGAGCATCACCCAGTCCGGGTGCTCGGCCGACAGCTCCTTGGCCACCCGCACCGCAGTGTTGGAGCCGCCCGCGGCCGGCGAGGAGATGATCTCCGCGCCCCACATGCCGAGCAGGTCCCGGCGCTCCTGGGAGGTGTTCTCCGGCATCACGCACACCATCCGGTACCCCTTGAGCTTGGCCGCCATGGCCAGCGAGATGCCGGTGTTGCCGGAGGTCGGCTCCAGGATGGTGCAGCCGGGGGTGAGCCGGCCGTCCTTCTCGGCCTGCTCGATCATGTGCAGGGCGGGCCGGTCTTTGACCGAGCCGGTGGGGTTGCGGTCCTCCAGCTTCGCCCAGATCCGGACCTCGGGGGACGGCGACAGCCGCGGCAGGCGCACCAGGGGGGTGTTGCCCACCGCGGCCAGCGGGGAGTCGTAGCGCATGCTGTTCAGCGACCGATCAGCGCATGCCGCCGGCGACGGCCGGCAGGATCGTCACGCTGTCGCCGTCCGACAGCTTGGTGTTGATGCCGTCCAGGAAGCGGACGTCCTCGTCGTTCAGATAGACGTTGACGAACCGGCGCAGCTGGTCGCCGTCCACGATGCGGGCCTGGATGCCCGCGTGCCGGCTCTCCAGGTCGGTGAACAGCTCGGCGAGGGTGTTCCCGCTGCCCTCCACGGCCTTCTGGCCGTCGGTGTACGTGCGGAGGATGGTCGGGATGCGGACCTCGATGGCCATGGTTGCGGGCTCCTGTCGGAAGGGTCTTCGGGGGCTGCGGGCTCGGTACGTCAGCCGAGGGGCACGCCACCGTCAGAAGCCCAGGGCGCACACCACAGTCGTAACCATGGGCTCATCGTATCGATTCCCGGTCAGCGGACCGGAATGTGATCCCAGCTGGCGGACGGATCCCGGTCGGATGCTGAGATCAGTAGGTTTTGACGACCCTGACCTCCTCCTCGGTGACCTCTGCGTCCACGATCCGGAAGGATCGGAACTGGAAGTCGCCGAGGCCGTCCGTGTCGGCCGTGGACACCAGGACGTAGTGGGCGCCGGGCTCATTGGCGTACGAGATGTCCGTGCGCGAGGGGTATGCCTCGGTCGCGGTGTGCGAGTGGTAGATGACCACCGGCTCCTCGTCGCGGTCGTCCAGCTCGCGGTAGAGCTTGAGCAGATCGCCGGAGTCGAACTCGTAGAAGGTCGGCGACATGGCCGCGTTCAGCATCGCGATGAACCGCTCGGGGCGGTCCGAACCGGCCGGGCCCGCGACGACGCCGCACGCCTCGTCGGGGTGGTCCTTGCGGGCATGGGCGACGATCTGGTCGTACAGGGCCTGGGTGATGGTCAGCATGGGGGTCAGGATAAGCAGAGGGCCGCCTCGTACCGAGGGATGGTACGAGGCGGCCCGCATGCTGGACGTCCTTGAGCGGCGGCCGCCGGGGGCGCCACGAGTGCTCCCGGCGGCCGGACGTCCCGGTGAGGGTCCGGCGATGGCGTCAGCGCTTGGCGAAGGCCGCGGCCTCCGGGTTGCGGCGCTTGAGCACCGCGTAGGAGACGCCGAGGATCACACCCCACAGCGGCGCGCAGTACAGCGAGACCCGGGCGTCCTTGTCGATGCCCATCAGCACGATCACCATGCCGATGAACAGCAGGGAGAGCACGCTGGCGTACGGGGCGCCGGGGGCCCGGAACTCCGAGCGGGGCAGGAGCCCGCGGTCGGAGGCCCTCCGGTAGCGGATGTGGCAGATCAGGATGACGATCCACGCCCACATGCCGGAGATGGTCGCGAAGGAGACGACGTAGTCGAACGCCTTGCCCGGCCACTGGTAGTTGATCCAGACACCGACGAGCATCAGCGCGGCGGAGAACGTGGTGCCGACGAGCGGGGTACCGCTGCGGGTCAGCCGGGTGAACAGCCTGGGGCCCTGGTTGTTGAGCGCCAGGTCACGCAGCATGCGGCCGGTGGAGTACATGCCGGAGTTGCAGGAGGACAGCGCGGCGGTCAGGACCACGAAGTTGACGATGCCGGCGCCGACCGACAGGCCCATCTTCTGGAAGGCGGCCACGAAGGGGCTGACCCCCGGGTGGAACTCGGTCCACGGCACCACCGACAGGATCATGATCAGCGCGCCGACGTAGAAGACGGCGATCCGCCACGGCACGGTGTTGATCGCCTTGGGCAGCACCTTCTTGGGGTCCTTGGACTCGCCCGCGGTCACACCGACCAGCTCGACGGCGAGGAAGGCGAACATGACCATCTGGAGCGTCATCAGGGTGCCGCCGACGCCGTGCGGGAAGAAGCCGCCCTGGTTCCACAGGTGGCTCACCGAGGCGGTGTCGCCCGCGTCGGAGAAGCCGACCGTCAGGATGCCCGCGCAGATCAGGATCATGCCGATGATCGCGGTCACCTTGACCATGGAGAACCAGAACTCCAGCTCACCGAAGAGCTTCACGGAGATCAGGTTGGCGGCGTAGAGCACGAACGTGAAGATCAGCGCCGAGGCCCATTGCGGAATGTCGAACCAGTACGTCATATAGGCGGCCGCGGCAGTGACCTCGGTGATGCCGGTGACCACCCAGAACAGCCAGTACGTCCAGCCGGTGACAAAGCCCGCGAAGGGGCCGATGAACTCGCGCGCGTACTCCGAGAACGAGCCGGAGACCGGGCGGTACATCAGCAGTTCGCCGAGCGCGCGCATGATGAAGAAGATGACGAGGCCCGCGACGGCGTACGCCAGGATGAGGCTGGGTCCCGCCTTGGAGATGCCCTTGCCCGCACCGAGGAACAGACCGGTGCCGATGGCCCCGCCGATGGCGATCATCTGGATCTGGCGGGAGCCGAGCCCGCGCTGATAACCCTCGCCCTCGCCGCCCTCCGCCGACGCGGACTCCGTGCCGTCGGGACGCTGGTCGACCTGCGCTGAGGTCATGGTGGTGCGCCTTTCTCCATTCCGGCCCGTGCCTTTCGTCGGCCGCGGACCGGGTTTCGAATCCCCCCGGATTGATGGAGTTGGTGCCTGGCCGACGGTCGTCGGCTCGGTGGCGCACCCGGCGGACAAGGGTGGTGTTCGCCGGGCGGTCGTGAAGATTTATCACGACCGCAATATTGATCGCGGGACGGGAATGTGGCGCGCTTCACAGGGAAAAGCGGACAAAGAGCCGGTGAATACACCAAACCCGGCCGCAAGGGTGACGGGATCGTTATCCGGATTTGAGCGTCCGCTGAGCGGACACATAAACCACCGAGATCGCCGGAATCACGACATAAGAGTCGACACCAGGGTCTCCTGGAGGCCGCCCAGCCAGAGATAGGCCATCACCATCGGCTTGCGCGGGTCCTCGTCGGGGAGCCGGTAGAGCAGCTCGGTGTCGTCGTCGTCCGCGATCTCCAGACGGGAGCCGATCGCGAGGCGCAGATCGTTGAGCGAGCCGAGCCAGCGCCGGGACTCCTCGGGCGACAGCTTCAGTACGGCGCCGCCCTCCACCGGGGCGAGCGCGTCGAGGCCCCGGATCACCGCGAGGGCGTTCTCCCGCTTGCCGGCCCTGAGGTCGTTCTCCGTGAAGCGGCGGAACTCGGCGGAGTGCGCGCGCCGCTCCTCGGCCTGGGCGGGCGAGTCCGGGGCCTTCTCCGGGTCGCTGTACGCGTCCGGGAAGAGCCGGTGCAGCACCGGATCGGCGGGCGGCTCGCTCGGGCCCTCCGCGAACAGCTCGGCGAGCGGGTCGCTGGGGGCGTCCCCGCCGGGACCCGGTCCGATCAGCTCCAGGAGCTGGACGGCCAGCGAGCGGATGATGGAGATCTCGACATCGTCGAGCGCGACGGCCGCGCCGCCGCCGGGGAGCGGTTCGAATTGTCCGGGCATGGATTTGGGTCGCTACTTCCGGTCCTGCTGGAGGGTGGCCCACAGACCGTAGCCGTGCATCGCCTGCACGTCGCGCTCCATCTCCTCGCGGCTTCCGCTGGAGACGACCGCCCGGCCCTTGTGGTGGACGTCGAGCATGAGCTTGTTGGCCTTGTCCTTGGAGTAGCCGAAGTACGTCTGGAAGACGTACGTCACATAGCTCATGAGGTTGACCGGGTCGTTGTGCACGATGGTGACCCAGGGGACGTCGGGCTCGGGTACGGCGAAGGCATCCTCCGCCGACTCGGTGCGTTCGATCTCTACGGGCGCGGGTGACGTCACAGTGCCCATGCTGCCACGAGGCCCGGAAATCGTCACACTGACGAATAGGGGGTACCATCCTCGCCATGAACACAGCGGACCTTGGGCTGCCGGTGGATGTGCCCTCGACGGCGCTCTTCACGGACCAGTACGAACTGACGATGTTGCAGGCCGCGCTGAAGGCCGGTACGGCCGAGCGGCGCAGCGTGTTCGAGGTCTTCACCCGGCGGCTGCCGGAGGGGCGGCGCTACGGCGTGGTCGCGGGCACCGGGCGCGTCCTGGACGCGGTGGAGAACTTCCGCTTCGACGAGGGCCAGCTCGGCTTTCTGCGCGAGCAGCGGATCGTCGACGAGGAGACCCTGGCGTGGCTCGCCGGCTACCGGTTCACCGGGGACATCTGGGGCTACCCCGAGGGCGAGGTGTACTTCCCGGGCTCCCCGATCCTGCGGGTGGAGGGCAGCTTCGCCGAGTGCGTGCTGCTGGAGACGGTGATGCTCTCCATCCTCAACCACGACTCGGCGATCGCGGCCGCCGCCTCCCGGATGGCCTCCGCCGCCGGTGAGCGCCCGCTGATCGAGATGGGCGCCCGGCGCACCCATGAGCTGGCGGCCGTCGCCGCCGCGCGCGCCGCCTACGTCGGCGGTTTCGCCACCACGTCCGACCTCGCGGCCGGCTTCCGCTACGGCATCCCGACCGTCGGCACCTCCGCGCACGCCTTCACCCTGCTGCACGACCACGAGCGGGACGCCTTCCGGGCCCAGGTGGACACCCTCGGCCCCGGCACCACGCTGCTGGTGGACACGTACGACGTCGCCGAGGCGGTCCGTACGGCGGTGGAGGTGGCCGGGCCCGAGCTGGGCGCGGTACGCATCGACTCCGGCGATCTGCTCCTGGTCGCGCACCGGGTCCGCCAGCAGCTGGACGAGCTGGGCGCGACGGAGACCAGGATCGTGGTCACCTCGGACCTGGACGAGTACGCCATCGCCTCGCTGGCCGCGGCCCCCGTGGACGCGTACGGGGTGGGCACCCAGCTGGTCACCGGTTCCGGGCATCCGACCGCGTCCATGGTCTACAAGCTGGTCGCGCGCGCCGAGACCGCGGATCCGGGGGCGCCGCTGGTGCCGGTCGCGAAGAAGTCCAGCGGCGGCAAGGCGTCCGTCGGGGGCCGCAAGTGGGCGGCGCGGCGGCTGGACGCGGACGGGGTGGCCGAGGCGGAGGTCGTGGGCACCGGAGCGGTGCCGGCACAGCTCGCCGACCGGCAGCTGCTGGTACGGCTGGTCGAGGCCGGCCGGGTCGTGGCGCGCGAGCCGCTGGACGTGGCGCGCGAGCGGCACATCGCGGCGCGGGCGAACCTGCCGCTGTCCGCGACGCAGCTGTCGCGGGGGGAACCGGTCCTTCCGACGGAGTACGTCCACGAGCGCTCGGGTAGCTAGAGCGGGACCGTCGTCCGCCCCCTCCCCTACGGGCCCGTCATTCTCTAGGCTCGGGTACTTCACACCAGTAGAAGGACACCATCATGCGTCGCGCGTTGATCGTCGTGGATGTGCAGAACGACTTCTGCGAGGGGGGCAGCCTCGCGGTGGCCGGGGGTGCGGACGTCGCCGCCGCGATCACCGAGCTGATCGGGCAGGCGGGGGGCACGGGGTACCGGCATGTGGTGGCCACCCGGGACTGCCACATCGCGCCCGGCGGCCACTTCGCGGACGACCCGGACTACGTCCGTTCCTGGCCGGCGCACTGCGTCGCCGGCACGGAGGGGGTGGGCTTCCACCCGAACTTCGCCCCGGCGGTCGCCTCCGGTGCGATCGACGCCGTGTTCGACAAGGGTGCCTACTCCGCCGCGTACAGCGGTTTCGAGGGCGCCGACGAGAACGGCACCCCGCTCGCCGACTGGCTGCGGGCCCGCGGGATCGACGAGGTCGACGTGGTGGGCATCGCCACGGACCACTGTGTGCGCGCGACCGCCCTGGACGCCGTCCGGGAGGGCTTTCGCACCCAGATCCTGCTGGATCTGACGGCGGGCGTCTCCCCGGCGACGACGGAGCGGGCCCTGGAGGAGCTGCGGGAGGCGGGCGTGGAGCTCGCCGGCAAGCCGGTCGTGAGCGGCTGATCCGCTACTGCACCATCGCTGACCTGCGCAGCAGCGCCCGGATCGGATGCCATAGCTCCGGCGGCAGGACACCGTTGTCCGCGGGCGCCGTACGCCATATCAGGCCGTCGGGGTGGTGCAGGACCGCCGTGATCTCGTCCGGCGTCGGAGGCGCGGTGTTGCCCCGCAGATAGATCGGCCGCAGGCCCAGATTGCGCAGCCGGGTCAGGGCGCGGGCGCGGTTGCCGGCGTGCACCAGGACCCGTACGCCGGCGGCGTCGTCGGGCAGGTTCAGCGCGACGACGACCGTGCCGTTCGGCAGTTTGCAGAAGCCTCCAGCGGCCATGCGGTCACATCCCCGTTCCGGTCGGTGTCAATAAGCGAGTCACAGAACGCACCTAAACACGATCGGCGGCAACCCGCCAGGGGGTTGCCGCCGATACGCGTCTGACCTGCGAAGATGCTGACTACTTCACCGCGGGTCCGACCTTGACCGAGATCGTCGAGCCGTCCTTGGCCTCGCGGACGATCGAGATCTTGGTGTTGGTGTCAGTTACCTTCACGCCACCGGACGGGTTCGCCGGGTCGTAGTAGGTGCTGGTGTGGTCGTTGAAGACCGAGACGCCCCTGGAGGACTTGATCTTCGTCGCGACGTCCGCGTTGTGCAGCGTGAGGCCGTCCGTGCGGTACAGGCTGAACGGGGAGTCGTACGCCTGCATCCGGTTGCGCATCAGCGTGCCGTCGCTCCAGCGCAGCGCGGTCGGGTGCGAGTCGATCGGGAGGATCTGGCCGACGCCCGGGTGGTCCTTGGCGTTGGTGTTGTTGTCCGCCTGGGACAGGTCCCACTTCCAGATCAACAGGCCGTTCTGGTACGGGTAGTGCTCCACCCAGTCGGGCCGTGCCTTCGAACCGAAGTTGTACGGGCCGGTCTTGAGCGTGGTGTCGTACGACACGTACTGCCGGTTCTCGGCGATGTAGTACTGCTTGTAGTCCTTGGTGAAGGACGCCCCGATGCGGGAGAACCCGCTGGAGGTCCACGCGTTGTCCGCCGACTCGGCGTCGTCCGAGAAGAGCGCGGCGCCGTCGGCGGTCACGGTGATCTCGTCCGCGGTGAAGCCGTTCTCCGCGACGCCGCCGTCCGTGAGGTAGCGGAAGCGCAGCTGGATCTTCTGGCCGGCGTAGGCGTCCAGGGAGTACGACAGCTTCTTGTCGGTCTCCGAGAAGCCGGTCAGCGCGGGCTTGTCGCCGCCGTCACGCGGGATGGCCTGGCCGTCCGCGGTGCCGTCCAGGGCGGTCCAGTTGGCGCCGCCGTCGGTGGACACCTCGGTGTAGAGGTAGTCGTAGTTGTCCTCGATGGCCCACCAGCCGTCCAGGCTCAGGGTGGCCGAGGACTTGCCCGTGAGGTCGACGGACCGGGTCAGCGTGTTCTTCAGGTCGTTGCCGCTGCCGCTCCACCACTGGGTGGCACCCTGCGCGGGCTGGGTGATCTCGGTGGTGACCGCCTTGTCGGGCAGGCTGACCACCAGGGCCTGCTTGTTCTTGGTGTTGTACTCGGCGACGCCCAGCTTGTGCGAGGACTTCTTGCCGGCCTTGGCGGTGTCGTAGTTCAGCCAGCCCAGCTGGAGCTTGTCCCAGGCGTTCATGTCGCCGGGCAGGTCACCGATGGACTCCTTGCCGGTGCCCAGCCAGGAACCGGAGGACATCAGGGTCCAGAAGCCGGTGGAGTTGTCGCCGCCGTCGGTGTCGTACTCGTCCGGCAGGCCGAGGTCGTGGCCGTACTCGTGGGCGAAGACGCCGAGTCCGCCGTTCTCCGGCTGGATGGTGTAGTCGCCGACCCAGATGCCGGTGTCGCCGATCTGCGCGCCGCCGAGCTTGTTGGCGTCGGGGCCGGTGGCGCCGGCGTCGGTGCCGAAGGCGTACCAGCGGTGGGCCCAGATGGCGTCCGTGCCCTGGGCGCCGCCGCCCGCGGACTCGTCCTCACCGGCGTGCACCAGCTGGAAGTGGTCTATGTAGCCGTCGGGCTCGTTGAAGTTGCCGTCACCGTCGTAGTCGTAACGGTCCCACTGGTCGTACTTGGCGAGGTCCTTCTTGATGTCGGCCTCGGACTTGCCGGCCGCCTTCTGCTGGGCGACCCAGGAGTTCAGACCGTCGCTGACCACGTTCCACACGGTGGTGCAGTTGGTGGAGCCGCACGCGTCGTTGCCGTAACGGGCCTCGTTGTAGGGGACCTTGACCCAGTCGGAGACCTCGCCGTCCACGGAGTAGCGGCCCGAGGACTGCTTCTCGTAGTACTTCTTCAGCGACTCGGTCTTCTTGCCGGTGCCGAAGTAGAGGTCCTGGAAGTGCTTCTGGTTGTAGTCCTTCTGCCAGGCCGTGGAGTTGTCCTGCTTGCGGTCCGGCGCGGCGATCGTGTTGTGCAGCGGCCCGGGGGTGCCGCCGAACTTGGGATCGGTCTGGTCGCCGAACTCCACCAGGATCGTGAAGATCTTGTCGG
Organism: Streptomyces murinus; assembly: GCF_002154555.1. Lineage (GTDB taxonomy): Bacteria > Actinomycetota > Actinomycetes > Streptomycetales > Streptomycetaceae > Streptomyces > Streptomyces murinus. The sequence goes on along the minus strand of NZ_MUNF01000306.1, from coordinate 816 downwards.
TCTTCTCGCGGCTGAGCTCGACGTACTTGCTCTTGCCCTTGCCGCTCTTGAGCTTGACGACCTTGGAGCCGCCGCGCTCCTGCGGGCTGGCCTTGCCCGCGATGATCTGGTTGAGCGCCTCTTCGCGCTGAGCCTTCTGGGTCTTGCTCAGCGGGCCGTCGAGGTCGTGCGACTTCTGCTGCACCGGGGCCGGGTCGTGCCGGTGCACGGTGCCGGCCGGTGCCTGCCGGGTGCTCGCCTCCGCGACCGCGAAGGTGGCGAACGTGGCGGAGGCCGCCGCGATCGTGACACCGATCGCGGCCGCTCTGAACGTCCAGGATCTGCTGGTCACTTGAGTTCCTCCCCCGCGCCCCGCGCGCGGACAGGGGGTTCCCGTGTTCGGAAGTCCGTGCGCGCATGACAAGCGCGTGTTCAAGTGACGACATTTGACTAGAGGTTTAGAAGAAAAGACAGATCTTGACTCGGTAAGGCTCGGTGCACTATGCGGAGTTGACACCGGCTTTAGACAGAGCGTGCTTCCTGTGCGCCCCCCGTGCATCGGCGGCGTGGGTTAGGTCACGCTTACCGGCGCGCCCGCTCGGGCATGCAGGCGGGGAGAGAGTCGAACGGCCACCCCGACACCCGAAGACCTCCGAGGACACGATTGCCATGCCTCGTCCGACCGTCGCCCAGCTCGCCTACGGCGCGAGCACCGTGATCTTCTCGACCCTCGCCATGCTGCTGCTGTCCCAGACGAGTTCGGGCGTCGGGATCGCCGTCATCGCGACCAGCAGTCCGAGCGCGAGCGCCGCGAGGGCGATGACGGCGATCCCGACG
>NZ_MUNF01000305.1 GCF_002154555.1 Streptomyces murinus | reverse complement strand
GTACGGCTCGTCGTACGGCGGCTCCTCGTACGGCTCGTCGTACGGCGGCTCCTCCGGCGGTGTCGGCCAGTCCGGGTCCTCGTGGGTGGCCGGGCCGGTGGGGGGCAGGGTGTCGAGGTGGGCGAGGACGGTCTTGGCGGCGGCGCGGCGGCGGGCGAGGGCGTCGGCGTCGAGGGGCAGCGGCCAGGCCAGGTCGGCGTCGGGCTCCCGCAGGGCCGGGTTCTCCTCGTCGTCGGCGGGCTCCTCGGCCCAGACCTCGATCTCGCCGTGCCCGGCGGCGCAGTGCGCGTACAGCTCCTGGAGGAAGTCGGAGGGGCCGCGCTTCTTCTTCTGGCTGGGGCCCCACCAGTGGCCGGAGCCGAGCAGGAGGGAGCGGGGGCGGGTGAAGGTGACATAGCCGAGGCGGAGTTCCTCGGTGTGCTGGTGCTCCTTCATGGCCTCGTGGAACGCCTTCATGCCGCGCGCGTCCCAGCCGTCCACGTCGGGCAGGGTGGCGGCGTCGCCGCGCAGGGCGTGCGGCAGCACCTTGGCCTGCGCGGTCCACTTGTCGCGGCCCTGAGCGCTGGGGAAGGTGCCGGTGACCAGTCCGGGCACGGCCACGACGTCCCACTCCAGGCCCTTGGACTTGTGCGCGGTGAGCACCTTGACGGTGTTCTCGCCGCCGGGCAGGGCGTTGTCGAGGCCCTTCTCGTACTGGACGGCGGTGCGCAGGAAGCCCAGGAAGGCGAGCAGGGTGGCCTCGCCGTCGCCCGCGGCGAAGGCGGCGGCGACATCGAGGAAGTTGGCGAGGGTCTCGCGGCGGCGGGCGGCCAGGGCGCCCGGGGACGCCGACAGCTCCACCTCCAGGCCGGTGACGGCCAGGACGCGGTGCAGGACGTCCATCAGCGGGTCGGACAGCGCGCGGCGCAGATCGCGCAGTTCGCCGGCGAGGCGGGCGAAGCGCACCCGGGCGTCCGGGGAGAACGGCAGCCCGTCCTCGTCGCCGCCGCGGGCGTCCAGGAAGGTGTCCAGGGCGTCGGCGAGCGATATCACCTCGGCCGGGTCGGTGCCCTCCACGGCGGCAGCGAGCCGGCGGTCCGGGTCACCGGTGTCAGCGGCGCCCGCGTGGGCGACCAGCAGGCGGGCGCGGCGGCCGAGGAGGGCGAGGTCGCGGGGGCCGATGCGCCAGCGGGGGCCGGTCAGCAGCCGTACCAGGCTCGCGTTGGCGCCGGGGTCCTGGAGCACCTCACAGACGGCGACCAGGTCGGCGACCTCGGGCAGGTGCAGCAGCCCGGACAGGCCGACCACCTCGACGGGGACCTCCCGGGCGACCAGCGCGCCCTGGATCGCGGCGAAGTCGGCGGCCGTACGGCACAGCACGGCGATCTCACCGGGTGCGGTGCCGGTGCGCACGAGGTGGGCGACGGAGTCGGCGAGCCAGTCCAGTTCCTCGGCGTGGGTGGGCAGCAGGGCGCAGCGGACCAGGCCGTCGCGCTCGGCGCCGGGGGCCGGGCGCAGGGCCTCGACGCCCTCGTGCAGGGCGCGCAGGGGGGCGGCGAGTCCGTTGGCGAGGTCGAGGAGGCGGCCGCCGCTGCGGCGGTTCTCGCTGAGCGCCTGGCGGGTGGCGGGGCTGCCGTCGGCATGGCGGAAATGGTCGGGGAAGTCGTCCAGGTTGGCGACGGAGGCGCCGCGCCAGCCGTAGATGGCCTGGCAGGGGTCGCCCACGGCGGTCACCGGGTGGCCGGTGCCGGATCCGAACAGGCCCGCGAGCAGGACGCGTTGGGCGACGGAGGTGTCCTGGTACTCGTCCAGGAGGACCACCCGGAACTCCTCGCGCAGCAGACGGCCCACCTCGGGCAGGATCGCGAGGCGGGCGGACAGGGCGATCTGGTCGCCGAAGTCGAGCAGATCGCGTTCGCGTTTGGCGGTCCGGTAGCGCTGGACCAGTTCGGCGAGTTCGCGGCGGGCGGTGGCGGTCTCGGGGACCTTGCGCAGCTCGGCGTTGCTGAGCTTGGCGTCCTGGAGGGCGGTCAGCAACTCGGCGTCCCAGGCACGCAGTTCGCCGGGTCCCACCAGGTGTTCGGAGAGTTCGGAGTCCAGGGCGAGCAGATCGCTGACCAGGTCGGCGAAGGAGCGGGTGAGCGCCGGGTAGGGGCCGGGGGCCTCGCGCAGCACGCGGGCGGCGAGCTGGTAGCGGGTGGCGTCGGCGAGGAGGCGGGAGGCGGGCTCCAGGCCGATGCGCAGGCCGTGGTCGGTGAGGAGGCGGCCGGCGAAGGAGTGGTACGTGGAGATGACCGGCTCGCCCGGGGGGTTGTCCGGGTCGATCGTGTCGGGGTCGGTGACGCCCGCCTTGACGAGTGCCTTGCGGACGCGCTCGGCCAGTTCGCCCGCGGCCTTGTTGGTGAAGGTCAGCCCGAGGACCTGCTCGGGGGCGACCTGGCCGGTGCCGGCCAGCCAGACCACGCGGGCCGCCATCACCGTCGTCTTGCCCGAACCGGCACCGGCCACGATCACCTGCGGGGCGGGCGGCGCGGTGATGCAGGCCGTCTGCTCCGGGGTGAAGGGGATACCGAGGAGCTCCTTGAGCTGCTCGGGATCGGTGAGATGGGCGGGCATGTCCCAAAAGGTAGCGGCAGCCACTGACAATCCCGTGCGCACCGGTCCCCGGGACGGAAGCAGGCGCAGGTCAGGGACGGGGGTGCGGTGCGCGGGGTGCCGTACGTCACTCCACCACGTGCCGCCCCTCGGGGCGTGCGCTGCACGAGGCGCGGAAGGCGCAGTGGGCGCAGTGCTGGCCGGCGCTCGGGCCGAACCTCTCGTCCAGGACCTTGCCCGCGGCGGTGGCCAGCAGCTCGCCGACCCACTCCCCGGTGAGCGGCTCCTGGGTCTGCACCTTGGGCAGGGTCTCGCCGCCGTCGCGCTTGGCGGCGCCCTGCCTCAGGTGCACCAGTTCGGCGCCGCCGGGCTCGGGGTGCTCCCCGTCGAAGGCGGTGTCGACGGCGCCCTCGCGCACGGCGAGCTGGTAGACGGCGAGCTGGGGGTGGCGCTCCACCTCGCGCGCGGTGGGCGCCTGTTTGCCGGTCTTGAAGTCGACCACGTAGGCGCGGCCCTCGGCGTCCGTCTCGACCCGGTCCATCTGGCCGCGGATACGGACCTGGTAGTCGCCCGCCTCCAGGGTGACGTCGAAGTCCTGCTCGCTGGCGACGGGGCTGCGGGTGGAGCGGTTCATCACGTGCCAGTTGAGAAAGCGTTCGAGTGCGGCGCGGGCGTTGTCCTTCTCCTGGCGCGACTTCCAGGGCGCGTCGAAGGCGAGCGCGTTCCACACCGAGTCCAGGCGCTCCATGAGGACGTCCAGGTCGGCCGGGGTGCGCCCGGAGGCGACCTCGTCGGCGAGGACATGGACGACATTGCCGAAGCCCTGGGCGGTGGTGGCGGGCGCGTCGGCCTTCACCTCGCGGCCCAGGAACCACTGGAGGGCGCAGGTGTGGGCGAGCTGGTCGAGGGCGCTGCCGGACAGCACGACGGGCTGGTCCCGGTGGCGCAGCGGCACCTTGCTCTCGGTCGGCTCGAACATGCCCCACCAGCGGGAGGGATGGGCGGCCGGTACGAGGGGGCGGTCCTCCTCGTCGGTGAGCGCGGCGAGCCGGGCCAGACGGCGGGCGGCGGCCTCGCGCAGGGCGGCGGAGGCGGCCGGGTCGACGGTGGTGGCGCGCAGCTCGGCCACCAGCGCGGCGACGGCCAGCGGGCGGCGGGGGCGGCCGGTGACGTCCTTCGGCTCGACGCCCAGCTCGGCCAGGAACCGGGAGGGCTGGTCGCCGTCCTCGGCGGGTGCCTTCACGGCGGTGACGACCAGGCGGTCGCGCGCGCGGGTGGCGGCGGCGTAGAAGAGCCGGCGCTCCTCGGCGAGCAGCGCGCCCGGGGTGAGCGGTTCGGCGAGTCCGTCGCGGCCGATGCGGTCGGCCTCCAGGAGCGAGCCGCGGCGTCTGAGGTCCGGCCACAGGCCCTCCTGGACACCGGCGACGACGACCAGGCGCCACTCCAGGCCCTTGGCGCGGTGCGCGGTCATCAGACGGACGGCGTCGGGCCGTACCGCGCGGCGGGTCAGCGTGTCCGCGGCGATGTCCTCGGCCTCGATCTCGGCCAGGAAGTTCAGGGCGCCGCGGCCGCCGGTGCGCTCCTCGGCGCGGGCGGCGGTGGCGAACAGGGCGCAGACGGCGTCCAGGTCCCGGTCCGCGTTACGGCCCGCCGCGCCGCCGCGCCGGGCGGCCCGCGCCAGGCGGCCGGGCCAGGGTGTGCCGTTCCACAGGTCCCACAGCGCCTCCTCGGCGGTGCCGCCGTTCGCGAGGCGCTCGCGGGCCGTGCGCAGGAGCGCGCCGAGTCGCTGGGCGCCGCGGGCGTACGCCGGGTCGTGCACCGCCAGCCGCTCCGGCTCGGCGAGCGCCCGTGTGAGCAGTTCGTCGGAGGGCGGCGGCACCATGTTCCCGCCGGCCCGCTCCTCCTCCCGCAACGCCCGCCCCAGCCGCCGCAGATCGGCCGCGTCCATACCGGCGAGCGGCGAGGCGAGCAGGGTGAGCGCGGTCTCGGTGTCGAGCCAGCGGGGCTGCGCTGCGGGGTCGGCGGAGTCCGGCGCGGGCTGCTCCGCAGGATCGGCGGAATCCGGCGCAGGCTGCTCCGCAGGGTCGGCGAAGTCCGGCGCGAGCGGCTCCGCAGGATCGGCAGAGTCCGGCGCAGGCTGCTCCGCAGGATCGGCGGAATCCGGCGCGAGCGGCTCCGCGAGTTCCGGAGAGCCAGGCACGGGCTCTTCCAGGTCCCGGCCCTCCGGGACCCGCTCCACCGCGTCCCACTCCCCCGGCTCCCGCTCCACCGCGTCCCACTCCCCCGGCTCCCGGTCCTCCGGGTCCCGGTCCTCCGGGTCCCGGTCCTCCGGGTCCCGGTCCTCCGGGTCCCCCTCCTCGCGGCCCCGAGCCGCTTCGCCCGGCTCGTGCCTCCCCGGTGCCTCCGCCCTCGCCACCGCGCGCAGTGCCGTCAGCAGGGGGGCCACCGCGGGCTCGTGGCGCAGGGGGAGGTCGTCGCCGTCGATGTCCAGGGGGACGCCCGCCGCGGTCAGGGCGCGGCGCAGGGTCGGCAGGGAGCGGGCGCCGGCGCGCACCAGGACGGCCATCTCGCGCCAGGGCAGGCCGTCCTCCAGGTGGGCGCGGCGCAGGATGTCCGCGATGTTGTCCAGCTCGGTGCCCGGGGTCGGATACGTGTAGACCTCGGCCCGGCCGCCGTCCCGGGCCGCGGCCGGCTCCCGGTGGGCGCGCACCTTGTCGGCGGGCAGCCGGGGCAGCGGCATCCGCTGGGTGATCAGCCGGGTCGCGGCCAGCAGGCGTGCGCCGGAGCGGCGGTTGGTGCGCAGCACCTGGACGGGCGCCGGTCCGCCGTCGGGGCGCGGGAAGGCCTCCGGGAAGCCGAGGATGCCGTTCACATCGGCGCCCCGGAAGGTGTAGATCGACTGGTCGGGGTCGCCGAGCGCGACCAGGGTGCGGCCGCCGCCGGCGAGCGCGCGCAGGAGTCGTACCTGGGCGGGGTCGGTGTCCTGGTACTCGTCCACGTACACCGCGTCGTAGCGCGCGGCGAGGTCCGCGGCGACCTCGGGGCGGCGGGCGAGCAGGACCGCGCGGTGCACCAGCTCGGCGTAGTCGAGCACGCCCTGGAGGTCGAGCACGTCGAGGTACTCGGCGAGGAACGCGGCGGCCGCGCGCCAGTCCGGGCGGCCGATGCGGCGGGCGAACGCGTCCAGGGCGTCCGGCGCGAGCCCCAGCTCACGGCTGCGGGCGAGCACGGCGCGGACCTCGTCGGCGAAGCCGCGCGTGGTCAGGCAGGCGCGCAGCTCGTCCGGCCAGCGCACATGGGTCAGCCCCAGCCGCTCCAGCTCGGGCTGCCCGGCCAGCAGCTCGCGGACGGTGACGTCCTGCTCGGGGCCGGAGAGCAGTCGCAGCGGCTCGACGAACAGCCCGCTGTCCTGATGGGCGCGGACCAGGGCGTAGCTGTACGAGTGGAAGGTGGTCGCCCGGGGCGCGCGGGCCGCGCCGATGCGCAGGGCCATCCGGTCGCGCAGGTCGACGGCGGCCCGGCGGCTGAACGTGAGCACCAGGATGCGCTCGGGGTCGGCGCCCCGGGCGATCCGCGCGGCCACCGACTCGACCAGCGTGGTCGTCTTGCCGGTGCCGGGTCCGGCGAGCACGAGCAGGGGCCCGGTGCGGTGGTCAACCACGGCGCGCTGGGCGGCGTCCAGAACAGGGGGAGCCGTCCGGTCCGGCGGGGTACGGACCAGGCGGTAAGCGCCACGGCTCCCCCGCCGCGCCTCGGGGTGCGGCGGGTGTCCGGTGGAGAAGGAGGAGCTCACGTGGTTGGCCGGTCCTGGTGGTCGTACTGCTGGTCGTGCGGGCGAGCGGGCGATCACGCGCGCGGGGCGGTGAGCTCCGGGTGAGGTGCGCACGGGCCGCCGGCGCGATACCGCCGACTCTCGAACGTACGGCATGCCGCGGATGTCCCGGGTATCACCCGTACGGAGTACAGGTTGCCGCCGACCGCCTCCGATGGCGGAAGCTGTCAGGTGTGACCCGCGTCCGCACCGCCGTCCCACCGGGCCCGCCGCATGTCGAGCCGCGGCAGGTGACCCTCGGCACTCCTGCTCGCCTCGCGCAGCGGTGTGCCCTCGGCGCGGTAGTGCCCGAGCGCGCGCAGTTCGTGGCCCGGCAGCAGCACCCCGTCGGAGCGTACGACGCGCCACCACGGCACGGCGCCGCCGTACAGGGACATCACCCGGCCGACCTGGCGCGGGCCGCCCTCCTCCAGCCACTCGGCGACATCGCCGTACGTCATGACCCGTCCCGGCGGGATCAGTTCGGCGACCTCGAGGACCCGCTCGGCGTACTCGGGCAGGTCGTCCGGGTGCGTCTCGCGGGGTTCCGCGCCGGGGCTCCGCTCGCTCATTCGCCCCATCCTGCCGCACCCCGCCGACATCGCGGAGCCCGGTGGAGCGAACGTTCCTCTCGCCCCCGGGCGGCGCTTCCGGCAGACTGTGCGACCGCGCATCCGCACCCTGGCGCCCGTGTGTGTCGGTGGGACATGCCACCATCGTGCGGGCGGTGACCGGTGATACGAGACCAAGAAGAGTTCATGAAACAGCAGGGAGTGCACCCCGAGGGCGGCTCGGGCACCCCTGACGCCGGCGCACGCCCGAACACCGGCCGTAAGGGCGAGGGCGGCCAGGACGCCCACCAAGATCCGCACCCCGCGGACACGGAACGCACCGAGGCGGAACGCACCGAGGGGGCGCACATCCCGCACAACCCGCCGACCGACCGGAGCGGCTCCGGAGGCGACGCAGACGACGGCGATCCGCACACGGACCCGGACGCCGGCCACTCGGACCCGGACCACCCGGACCCGGACCATCCGGACCCGGTGGAGGGCGACGAGCCCCTGCTCCCGGCCCGGGTGCACCGGCCCTCCGATCTGATGCGGCTCCTGGTCGGCCTGCTCGCCATCGTGGTGCTGCTGGCCGTCGCCGCGTTCGCGCACGGCACCACCTCGGGCCTCGAACAGGACATCAACAAGGGCACCGGGCAGGCCCCCGATCTGCTGATCAGATTCGCGGGGCTGGCGTCCAGCATCGCGATCCTGCTGGTCCCGGTCGCCTTCGCGATCGAACGGCTGATCAAGCGGGACGGGCTGCGCATCGCCGACGGCGTCCTGGCCGCCGTCCTCGCGCACGGGGTGACGCTCGCCACCGACCTGTGGGTCGCGCGGGCCGCGCCCGGCTCGATCCAGGACGCGCTGACCCAGCCCTCACCGGTCGACGTACACGCCCTGACCGACCCGGTGCACGGCTATCTGGCGCCCGTCATCGCCTATATGACGGCCGTCGGCATGTCCCGCAGGCCCCGCTGGCGCTCGGTGCTGTGGATCGTGCTGCTGCTGGACGCGTTCTCCATGCTGGTCACCGGCTACACGACCGCCTTCTCCATCGTCCTGACGGTGCTGATCGGCTGGTCGGTGGCCTACGGCACGCTGTACGCGGTCGGCTCGCCCAATGTCCGCCCCACCGGCCAGACCTTGCTGGCGGGCCTGCGGCACGTCGGCTTCCGCCCGGTCGGCGCCGCCCGCGAGGAGGTCGTGGAGAGCGAGAACGGCGACCGGGGCCGGCGCTACTTCGTCACCCTGGAGGACGGGCCGCCGCTGGACGTCACGGTCGTGGACCGGGAACAGCAGGCCCAGGGCTTCTTCTACCGGGCGTGGCGCAATCTCACCCTGCGCGGCTTCGCCACCCGCTCCAGCCTCCAGTCGCTGCGCCAGGCACTGGAGCAGGAGGCGCTGCTGGCCTACGCGGCGATCGCGGCGGGCGCCAACGCGCCGAAGCTGATCGCCACCTCCGAGCTGGGCCCGGACGCGGTGATGCTGGTCTACGAGCACACCGGCGGACGCACCCTGGACGCGCTGGCGGACGAGGAGATCACCGACGATCTGCTGCGCAGCGCCTGGTCGCAGGTGCGCGCGCTCCAGTCGCGGCGCATCGCGCACCGCAGGCTGGCCGGGGACGCGATCCTGGTGGGCCGGTCCGGCGAGGTGATCCTGGCCGAGCTGCGCGGCGGCGAGATCGCGGCCGGTGAGCTGCTGCTGCGCATGGACGTGGCCCAGCTGCTGACCACGCTGGGCCTGCGGGTCGGCGCGGAGCGCGCGGTGGCCTCGGCGGTCGAGGTGCTCGGGCCCGACGCGGTGGCCGACTGCCTGCCGATGCTCCAGCCGATCGCGCTCACCCGGTCCACCCGCAACACCCTGCGCCGGCTGGGCCGCGAACGGGCCCAGCGGGAGCGGGAGGCGGTCCTGGAGGCGTCCCACCAGGCCAAGCTGGCCCGGCTGCGGGAGGCCGCGGAGGCGAACGGGACGACCCTCGCCGAGGGCGCCGACGCCGATGAGCAGCTCGACAGGCTCAACGAACTCGACAAGTCAGACAAGTCGAACAAGAAGGTCGTACGAGCGGAGCAGCGGGCCGAGCGGCGGGCGATCGACGAGGCCATAGAGGAGGCCCGCGAGGAGGACCTGCTCACCCAGATCCGGCACCAGGTGCTGCGGATCAGGCCGCAGGCCCCGGTGCAGCCGGCCCGCCTTGAGCGGGTGCGGCCGCGCACGCTGATCAGCTTCATCGCCGGCGCGATCGGCGCGTACTTCCTGCTGACGCAGCTCACCCACATCCAGTTCGGCACGCTGTTCTCGCAGGCCCAGTGGGGCTGGGTGATCGCGGCGGCGCTGTTCTCGGCGCTGAGCTATGTGGCGGCGGCGATGTCGCTGCTGGGCTTCGTGCCGGAGCGGGTGCCGTTCCCGCGGACGGTGGCGGCACAGGTCGCCGGTTCCTTCGTGAAGATCGTGGCACCGGCGGCGGTCGGCGGGGTGGCGCTGAACACGCGCTTCCTCCAGCGCGCGGGCGTGCGCCCGGGGCTCGCGGTGGCGAGCGTCGGCGCCTCGCAGCTGTTCGGGCTGGGCTGCCACATCCTGATGCTGCTGTCCTTCGGCTATCTGACCGGCACCGAGAAGACGCCCTCGCTGTCGCCGTCCCGGACCGTGATCGCGGGTCTGCTGACCGTCGCGGTGCTGGTGCTGGTGGTGACCTCGGTGCCGTTCCTGCGGAAGTTCGTGGTCACCCGGGTCAGGTCGCTGTTCGCCGGGGTCGTGCCGCGCATGCTCGATGTGCTCCAGCGGCCGCAGAAGCTGGTCACCGGCATCGGCGGCATGCTGCTGCTGACCGCGTGCAACGTGATGTGCCTCGACGCCGCCGTACGCGCCTTCGGCCACGGCATGACCACGCTGAGCATCGCCAGCGTCGCGGTCGTCTTCCTCGCCGGCAACGCGCTCGGCTCGGCCGCGCCGACCCCCGGTGGCGTCGGCGCGATCGAGGCGAGCCTCACCCTCGGCCTGATCGCCTTCGGCCTGCCCAAGGAGGTCGCGGCCCCCGCCGTACTGCTGTTCCGGCTGATGACGCTGTGGCTGCCGGTGCTGCCGGGGTGGCTGGCGTTCAATCACCTGACCCGTAAGGGAGCCCTGTAGGTCCCGGGCCGACCCTTCGGTGGAGCCCTGAAGATCCCCGGGCCGACCCTTCGGTGGAGCCCTGAAGATCCCCCGGCCGACCCTTCAGGGGAGCCCGGTAGATCCCCTGGTCGACCCTTCGGGGGAGCCCCGCGGGGGCCTTGCCGGGGGCTCGCGGGGGCGACCCCGTGAACGTCGTACCTCGTACGGACCGTGCCCCGCGCGGCCCGGCGTGCGGGCCCGCAGGATGGGGTCATGGCCTCTCCCTCCCGGCTGCGAGCCGCCGCTCTCCCCTGGCCGCGTACCACCGCCCTGACGACGGCCGCCGTGCTGCTGGCCGCCCTGCTGGCCGGTTGCGGCGACGACGATGTCAGCACCGGCGCCACCGCGTCCCTCGCGTCCCTGACGACGCAGACGCTGGACTGGACGGCCTGCCCGGCCCCGGACGAGGCGGAGGGCGGCGGGACCGCGCCGTCCCCGCTGCCGAACGGCGCCACCTGGGAATGCGCCACCATGCGGGCGCCCCTGGACTGGAGCAGGCCGCAGGGGTCGACCATCGGCATCTCCCTGATCCGGGCCAGGGCCAGCGGGCCCGCGAGCGAGCGGATCGGCTCGCTCATCTTCAACTTCGGCGGCCCCGGCGGCAGCGGCGTCACCGCGCTGCCCGCGTTCGTCCAGGACTACGCGACCCTGCGCACCCGCTACGACCTGGTCAGCTTCGATCCGCGCGGAGTGGGCCGCAGCGCACCGGTGACCTGCAAGACCGACGCCCAGCTGGACACGTTCTTCCAGCAGGACGCGACCCCGGACGACGCCACCGAACGCGCCCAACTCGTCCAGCGCACCCGGAACTTCAACACCGGCTGCGAGACCAGGTCCGGTGAGGTGCTGCCGCATGTGCGCACCACCGACGCGGCCCGTGACATCGATCTGATGCGGCGGGTGCTCGGCGACAGCAAGCTGCACTACTTCGGCATCTCGTACGGCACCCAACTCGGCGGCGTCTACGCCCACTTGTTCCCCACACACGTCGGACGGGCGGTGTTCGACGGGGTGGTGGACCCCACGCAGAACCCCGAGCAGAGCGCGCTCGGCCAGGCGAAGGGCTTCCAGCTGGCGCTCGGCAACTTCGCCGAGGACTGCGTCTCCAAGCCGGAGGGCTGTCCGCTCGGGGACACCCGGCAGGACGTGGAGAACCGCATCGCGAAACTCCTGGCCGACCTGGACAAGAAGCCCATCCCGGGGATCGCCCCACGCCTGCTCACCCAGACCGCGGCGACCAACGGCATCGCCCAGTCCCTGTACTCCAAGGACTTCTGGGAGTACCTCACCGAGGGCCTTGAACAGGCGTACGACGGTGACGGCAAGGTGCTGATGGTGCTGTCCGACGCGATGAACGGCCGGGACGAGAACGGCCATTACAGCAACATCACCTCGGCGAACGTGGCCATCAACTGCGCCGACGAGAAGCCCCGTTACACCGTCGCCGACGTCCAGCGCGTGCTCCCCGAGTTCCGCGCCGCCTCGCCGCTGTTCGGGGACTTCCTCGCCTGGGGCATGGTCGGCTGCACCGACTGGGCCGTGCCGGGCGCCAGTTACCACCCCGATGTCAGCGCCCCCGGTTCGGCGCCGATCCTGGTCGTCGGCAACACGGGCGACCCGGCGACCCCCTACGAGGGCGCGCGGCGGATGGCGGAGGCGCTCGGCACGGGCGTCGGCGTCCAGCTGACCTTCAAGGGGCAGGGGCACGGCGCGTACGACAGCAAGGACCCGTGTGTGCAGAGCAAGGTGAACGCGTATCTGCTCAACGGGACGATCCCGAAGGCGGGTTCGGTCTGCGGCTGAGCCGTGCGCGAGCCGGCCCGGACGGGGAACCCGTCCGGGCCGGACGCCGGCCCCGGACCCGGACCCGCCGGATCACACCGTGCCGAGCGCGGTGCGCAGCACGGCGACGGCCTGGGCGATGGCGGCCCCGGCGGCATGGGTCCCGCGCAGCGCGTCGAGCATCACGAAGTCGTGGATGATGCCCTGGTAGCGCACGGCGGTCACCGGCACCCCGGCAGCCCGGAGCCGTGCGGCGTACGCCTCGCCCTCGTCCCGCAGCACATCGGCCTCACCGGTGATGACCAGCGCCGGGGGCAGCCCGGTGAGCTGCTCCAGGGTGGCGCGCAGCGGCGACGCGGTGATCTCGGCGCGCTGCTTCTCGTCGGTCGTGTACTGGTCCCAGAACCATCGCATGGCGTCGCGGCGCAGGAAGTAGCCCTCGGCGAACCGGTGATACGACGGGGTGTCGAAGGACGCGTCGGTGACCGGGTAGAACAGCACCTGCTGGACCAGCGGGACATCGCCGCACTCCTTGGCCATCAGGGTGAGCGCGGCCGACATGTTGCCGCCGACGGAGTCACCGGCGACCGCGATCCGGGCGGCGTCCAGGCCGTGCGCCGCGCCCTCGCGGACGACCCACTGGGCGACGGCGTAGTTCTGCTCGATCGCGACCGGGTAGCGGGCCTCGGGCGAGAGGTCGTACTCGGGGAAGACGACGGCCGCGCGGGCGCCGACGGCCAGTTCGCGGACCAGGCGGTCATGGGTGTGGGCGTTGCCGAACACCCAGCCGGCGCCGTGGATGTAGACGATCACCGGGAGGGTGCCGGTGGCTCCGGCCGGGCGGACGATCCGGGCGCGGACGGAACCGGTGGGCCCGCCCTGCACATGCACCCACTCCTCGTCGACGGCCGGCTTCTCGATCGCCCCGGACTGCACCTCGTCGACGGCCTTGCGGCCCTCGATTGGACCGAGGTCGAAGAGGTACGGCGGGTTCGCGGTGGCCTCGGCGAAGGCGGCGGCGGCCGGCTCCAGCACCGGGCGGGCGGCGGTCTCGGTCGTCTCGGACATGAGGAACTCCTCGGTGTCGTGCCGGTGGTCGATCGACCGTCCGGCGGGTACGAGAGAAAGGTACCGCTCGACTTAGTTGTGCGCAACTAAGTTGTGCACGATCTAATCGCGACCACCGAGTCGCTGCTAAAATCGGACTTTCCGCGCACTCGCATCAAAAGAGGGAGGGGCGCAGTCATGGACCAGGCCGCGCATCCCGAGCCGGAAGCCCCCGCGCCGGGCTCGCTCCTGCTCCAGGACCAGCTGTGCTTCGCCCTGTACGCGGCCTCGCGCGCGGTCACCGCGCGCTACCGGCCGCTGCTGGACGAGCTGGGCCTGACCTATCCGCAGTACCTGGTGATGCTGGCCCTCTGGGAGCGGGACGGGCTTTCCGTGCGCGAGCTGGGCGGCGCGCTCCAGCTGGAGTCCAGCACGCTCTCCCCGCTGCTCAAGCGCCTGGACGCGGCCGGTCTCGTCCGGCGCGAGCGCCGCCCCGACGACGAGCGCTCCGTCACCGTCCGGCTCACCGGATCCGGCACCGCCCTGCGCGAGCGGGCCCGCGCGGTCCCCCTGACCATCGGCGACGCCATGGGCCTCACCCCCGAACAGGACGCCACGGCCAAACAGCTGCTCCGGCTGCTCACGACGAACGTGACGGCTGAATAACCGGCCGATGCCGGCCAACACGGAAGAAGCCCGCGGCCCTGAACAACTCGGTTCAGGGCCGCGGGCTTCTCGACGTGGGAGGGCGTCGGTCAGTAGACCGGCTTGTGCGGCTCGATCTGGTTGACCCAGCCGATGACACCGCCGCCGACATGGACGGCGTCGGAGAAGCCCGCGGACTTCAGGACCGCGAGGACTTCCGCACTGCGGACACCCGTCTTGCAGTGCAAGACGATCCGCTTGTCCTGGGGCAGCGACTCCAGGGCGGTGCCCATGAGGAACTCGTTCTTCGGGATCAGCGTGGCGCCCGGGATGGAGACGATCTCGTACTCGTTCGGCTCGCGGACGTCGATGATCTCGATGTTCTCGCCGTCGTCGATCCACTCCTTGAGCTGCTTGGGAGTGATCGTCGAACCGGCCGCCGCCTCCTGGGCCTCCTCGGAGACGACGCCGCAGAAGGCCTCGTAGTCGATGAGCTCGGTGACGGTCGGGTTCTCGCCGCAGACCGCGCAGTTCGGGTCCTTGCGGATCTTGACCTGGCGGTACTGCATCTCCAGGGCGTCGTAGATCATCAGACGGCCGACCAGCGGGTCGCCGATGCCCGCGAGCAGCTTGATGGCCTCGTTGACCTGGATGGAGCCGATCGACGCGCACAGCACGCCGAGCACGCCGCCCTCGGCGCAGGAGGGGACCAT
>NZ_MUNF01000304.1 GCF_002154555.1 Streptomyces murinus | reverse complement strand
GCTTGCGCAAGCGTTTACGCGCTCGATCCCGCCGTACGGGACACGCCTTCCCGCACGCTGTCGTCCCTCCGCGGTCGCACACCGCACCCCGCCCCAGGGCCCGATTCCCGCCCCGGTATCGTCGCCGTGTACACCCCTTGACCAGTGGAGTTCGAGATGCCTACGCGTCCTTCCGCGAGCCGTCGTACCGTCCTTCGAGGGGCCGCCGTGGTCCCGGTCGCCGGGCTCGGCCTGGCCGCGTGCTCCGGCCCGGGGGGCAGTGGATCGGCCGCCACCCCGACCGCACCGGTGGACCTCGGCGCCGAGAGCGATGTCGCCAAGGGCGGCGCCAAGCTCTACAAGGACCACAATGTGGTGGTCAGCCGGGACAAGAGCGGCACGCTGAAGGCGTACAGCACGGTCTGCACGCACGCGGGTTGCCCGATCAACAAGCTCCAGGGCACCACCCTGATCTGCCCCTGCCACGGCAGCGAGTTCGACGCCGTGACCGGCAAGGTGGTCCAGTCGCCGGCCACCGAGCCCCTGACGGAGCTGTCGGTGAAGACGCAGAACGGCAGGATCGTCGCCGGACCGGCCGCCTGATTCACCCCTGCGCCGCCCAGCCCCAGGGTCGGATCGACCGATGGGCGGCGCGGCCTTGTTCCACCGGGGCCGGCCCCAGTTGCAGCGAGGTCAGTCCCAGGTTCAGCGGGGCCAGTCCCAGGCGATGCCCACGATGCCCGGCCGGATACGCGGCTCGACCACATGGGCGCAGTGGTGCGGCCCGGTGACGGGGAGTTCCTGCCGGGCGCTGCGCGGGGCTTCCGGCGAGTGCTGGGTGAAGCGCCGGCAGCGCACGGGCAGCGCGGCCGCGTCGAAGCGCACCTGGAGCGCGTACTGACCGCCGGGCGCGTCGAAGTGGTGCAGATACTCGTGGGCGGCCTCGGCCGCGCCGTCCTCGACGGCGTACCGGAAGAGGAAGGTGTCCCCGGCCCGTAGCCGGGTGTCGAAGAGCAGCTCGGCCACCAGCACCCCGGCGTCCTGGTCCCGGCGGACACGGCCCGTGCGGCAGTTCTCCAGGGCCCGCACCCCCCTCTCGTGCGGGGCGCAGCCGGGATCGCCCCGGTGGACGACCAGGAAGCGGTCGACGCCGTCGCGGTGGGCGCGCACGATGTGATGGGCCTCGCGGGCCACCAGCTCCCGCCCGGCGCCGATCCGGACGCACTCATGGTGGCCCAGGGTGTGCAGCCCGCTGTCGGCCGGCCGGTCCAGCTCGGCCCGGAGCCGGTCCAGCACGCCCGCGGCCTCGACCAGCGAGCGGTACGAGCGGCCCGCGGGGGTGTCGGGCTCCCCGTGCGGGTCGGACTCGGCGAGCAGCCGGATCAGGGACTCGTCCGGCAGCTGGAGGATCTCCTCCAGGGCGCGGACGGCGCGCAGCGACTCCGGGCGCTGGGGGCGACGGGCGCCCTGCTGCCAGTAACTCAGGCTGGTCACACCCACTTTGACGCCATGGCGCGAGAGATGGTGCTGAACGCGCTGGAGCGGCAGCCCGCGCGCGGCGATCGCGGCGCGCAGCGCCACGTGGAAAGGGCCGCCCCGCAGGGCCGTGTCCAGTTCCCCGGTGGGGAGATCCGCGTGCTCTAGGGCATGCCGCATGCCGTGGGGCCTTTCTGTCGGATTCACTACGGCTGGTCAGACCGTCTGCGCGGGTGTGCGGGGCCACCCCCGTGGCGTCGTGGACGCCTGTGGCTGCGCGCGCCGCGCCCCTTCCTGCGCGTGCCGGCCCCGAGTTCCCCCGCATTGAAGCGTGTTGACCAGAACCCGACAACACCTTGGGGTCGTACGCCCCGTACTACTGGCCGGACCGTGTCCCTCGGCGGCACGTCGGCATCGGCGGGCGGGGCCTCAGACGACCCCCGAAGGGCCCGCCGGAGGAGTCGTGTGGCCGGGGTTATCCACAGGCCCGACGCGGTGTCGGCGCTCGCCAGTAGGGTGTGAGACATGGCCGATCCCTCCAGCTACCGCCCCAGGCCGGGTGAGATCCCGGACACCCCCGGGGTGTACAGGTTCCGCGACGAGCACCGCCGGGTGATCTACGTCGGAAAGGCGAAAAGCCTGCGCCAGCGCCTGGCGAACTACTTCCAGGACCTGGCGAACCTGCACCCGCGCACCCGGACGATGGTGACCACCGCCGCGTCCGTGGAATGGACCGTGGTGTCCACCGAGGTCGAGGCGCTACAGCTGGAGTACTCCTGGATCAAGGAGTACGACCCCCGGTTCAACGTCAAGTACCGCGACGACAAGAGCTACCCGTATCTCGCGGTGACGATGAACGAGGAGTTCCCGCGCGTCCAGGTGATGCGCGGTCACAAGAAGAAGGGCGTGCGGTACTTCGGGCCGTACGGACACGCGTGGGCCATCCGGGACACCGTCGACCTGCTGCTGCGGGTCTTCCCGGTGCGCACCTGCTCGGCGGGCGTGTTCAAGAACGCCGCCCGCACCGGCCGCCCCTGTCTGCTCGGCTACATCGGCAAGTGCTCCGCCCCCTGCGTCGGCCGGATCAGCCCCGAGGACCACCGGGACCTGGCCGACGAGTTCTGCGACTTCATGGCCGGCCGCACCGGCACCTACCTCCGCCGCCTGGAGAAGCAGATGATGGAGGCGGCCGAGGACATGGAGTACGAACGGGCCGCCCGGCTGCGCGACGACATCGGGGCCCTGAAGAAGGCCATGGAGAAGAGCGCGGTCGTGCTCGCCGACGCGACCGACGCCGACCTCATCGCCGTCGCCGAGGACGAACTGGAGGCGGCCGTGCAGATCTTCCATGTGCGCGGCGGCCGGGTGCGCGGCCAGCGCGGCTGGGTGACCGACAAGGTCGAGGAGATCACCACCAGCGCCCTGGTCGAGCACGCCCTCCAGCAGCTGTACGGCGAGGAGACCGGGGACGCCGTGCCCAAGGAGGTGCTGGTCCCGGCGCTGCCCGAGCCGGTCGAGCCGGTCCAGGAATGGCTGACCGGCCGCCGCGGATCGAACGTGTCGTTGCGCATCCCGCAGCGCGGCGACAAGAAGGCGCTCATGGAGACCGTGCAGCGCAACGCCCAGCAGGCGCTCGCCCTGCACAAGACCAAGCGCGCCTCCGACCTCACGACCCGTTCGCGCGCCCTGGAGGAGATCGCCGACGCCCTCGACCTGGACAGCGCCCCGCTGCGCATCGAGTGCTACGACATCTCGCACCTCCAGGGGGACGACGTGGTCGCCTCCATGGTCGTCTTCGAGGACGGCCTCCAGCGCAAGGGCGAGTACCGCCGCTTCCAGATCAAGGGCTTCGCCGGCCAGGACGACGTCCGCTCCATGCACGAGGTGATCACCCGCCGCTTCAAGCGGTACCTCGCGGAGAAGGAGCGGACGTCGTCCTGGCC
>NZ_MUNF01000303.1 GCF_002154555.1 Streptomyces murinus | reverse complement strand
AGATGTGTATGAGGGACAGGGTCGGGATGAGGCATGGGGTCAGCCTGGGTCATGGTGCGCCGGGTTCGCTCGCGGGTTTTCCTCCGCGTCCCTTGCCGCGCCCGGAAATTGGGGTGCGCGCGCGTCCGGCGGGGGCTGATGATCGGGAGATTGTCCGCTGACCGTTGTAGGAGCAGCTCCGTGATCCAGCGTGTCACCGTTCCCACTCTTTTCCCGCCGCCCACCTACTCCCATGCCTCCGTCGTGGAGGCGGGCACGAAGCTGGCGTTCCTCGCCGGATCGGTGCCGCTCGACGAGCGCGGTGAGATCGTCGGACCGGGCGATCCGGTCCGCCAGGCCCGGCAGGTGATCGCCAACCTGCGGGAGCAACTGCGCGCCGTGGGCAGCGATCTGGCGCATGTGCTCAGCACGGAGGTGTACGTGGTGAGCACCGAACCGGCGACGCTGTCCGCGGTCTGGGAGGTCGTGGAGGACTCAGGGCTGAGTGAGGGACCCCACTCCTCCACCCTGCTCGGGGTCGCCTGCCTCGGATACACCGGTCAGCTGGTGGAGATCACGGCGACGGCGGTGGTACCGGACGCCGGGACGGCCGAGGGCGAGGACCGGGCGGACGAAGGGGTACGACGATGACCGGCGTCCTCCTCCGGCGGGCGCGGGCCGCCGACGCGCGGGCCGCCGCCGATGTCTGGCTGCGTTCCTTCGCCGCCGCGCTGCCCACGGTCGTCCGGCCACGCACCGACGACGACGTCCGCGACTACTTCCGGGACATCGTCGTGCCGTCGCGGGAGACCTGGGTGGCGGAGGAGGACGGCGGGCGGATCATCGGGGTGATGGTGCTCGACGGCCAACTGCTGTCCCAGCTCTATCTGGAGCCGGAGCGGCGGGGGCGGGGCCTCGGGGACCGGTTCGTCGCCCTGGCCAAGGAGCGCAGCCCCGACGGGCTGACCCTGTGGACCTTCCAGGTCAACAAGCCCGCGCACCGCTTCTACGAACGCCACGGCTTCCTCGCCGCCGAGTCCACGGACGGCAGCGGCAACGAGGAGCGGGAGCCGGATGTGCGGTACGTCTGGCGGCCCTGAACGCCGGGTACCGACGCGTCCGCAGCGGGTGCCGAGGGGTGCTGACGGGTGCCGACGGGTCACGGCTCGCCGCGGCGCCCGGTGGCGGAGCGGTTCAGGCCACCGGCAACCCGGCCGTTCGCGCCGCCGTGCCCAGTACCTCGCGCAGCATCTCCGGCGTGAGCTTGCCGGTGAAGGTGTTGCGCTGGCTGACGTGGAAGCAGCCGAAGAGATCCAGGCCGTCGAGCGCGACGCGGGCGCCGTGGCCGAAGGCCAGACGGGGCCGGGGCACCGCCCAGCCCGCCTCGGCAAACGCGGGCAGCGCCGCCTGCCAGCCGAAGGCACCGAGGACCACCGCGGCCCGTAGCGTCGGGCGCAGCAGCCCCAGCTCCTGGACCAGCCAGGGGCGGCAGGTGTCGCGCTCACCGGGGGTCGGCTTGTTGGCGGGTGGCGCGCAGTGCACCGGGGAGGTGACCCGGACCCCGTGCAGCTCCAGGCCGTCGTCGATATGGACCGAGGTGGGCCGGTTGGCGAGCCCGAGGTCGTACAGCGCCTGGTACAGCACATCGCCGGAGCGGTCGCCGGTGAACATGCGTCCGGTGCGGTTGCCGCCGTGCGCGGCCGGGGCCAGGCCGATGATCAGCAGCCGGGCGTCGGCGGGGCCGAAGCCGGGTACCGGGCGGCCCCAGTACGTCCAGTCCGCGAAGGCGGCGCGCTTGGTCCGCGCCACCTCCTCGCGCCACTCCACCAGCCGGGGGCAGGCCCGGCAGCCCGTGACCCGCCGGTCCAGCCGGGCAAGGGGGCTGCTGTCGTCCATAGGGTCACCGTATGCCCAGGTCGCCGCCACCCATGTCCGCGACCTGGCCTCCCGATACCAGCCGCTTCATTCCGGCCGCTGCGCACCAACCCCTCCGCGCTCTCTCTCCGAACTGGCACTCCCCTTCCTTCGAACTGGCCACCCTTTCTTCTGTGATTCTTCTGCGAGCCTTCGGCCCGCCCCCGGAAAACCTGTCCAGATCACCCGGCCCCCGGCGTTAGGGTCGGGACATGGCTTCCGAGGATGCGGACGAGAACGTGGACCGGGGCACCGACGGGCCGGCCGGGACGGGGCCCGCCCAGGGTGCCGAGAACGCCGGTCCCTCGGGCGGCGGGCCGGTGGACCCCGAGATCGCCGCCGCGGTCGCCGCCGCCCGGGCCGCGGGGCCCGGCAGTGGTGAGACGGTCCGGATCGACAGCTGGATCTGGGCGGTACGGCTGATCAAGACGCGTTCCCAGGGCGCCACCGCCTGCCGTGGTGGGCATGTGCATGTGAACGGTGAGCGGGTGAAGCCTGCCTACTCGCTGCGGGTGGGCGACGAGGTCCGCCTGCGGAACGAGGGCCGGGAGCGGGTCGTGATCGTCAAGCGCCTCATCCGCAAGCGGGTCGGTGCGCCCGTGGCCGTGCAGTGCTACATCGACAACTCCCCTCCTCCGCCGCCTCGCGAGACCGTCGCCCCCGCCGGGATCCGCGACCGGGGCACCGGCCGGCCCACCAAGCGCGACCGCCGGGACATGGAACGCCTGCGTGGCCTCACACCTCCGGGGTTCAGCAGTAGCATGAGCGGACCGGAGGGACGCCCCCGGGGACGGTGACGGGCAACGCCGGGGCCGCCGCACCAGTCCACAGCGGCCCGCACCCGCAGCGCACGCACCCGCCCACGGCGTCCGCCCGCACCAGCCCACAGCGTCCGCCGCATCGCACCCGCTCACGACACCCGCGTCGCGCCCATCACGTCTCCTGACGCCCACCGTGTCCCCTCCTGGGCGCCCACCGCGCCCCCCTGACGCCTACCGCGCCGTCCGCACGGCCCGTACCCACATGCCGTCCGGCGTCAGGTACTTGTCCACCTCCAGTCCCGCCTCCGCCAGCGCCGATTCGAACTGTTCCTTCGTCAGGGGCCGGGCGAGGAAGGTCTGGGTCCAGGTGCCGTCCGGAAAGTCGTACTCGACATGGACGGAGTCCACTCCGTCGCCGACGGGGGTCACCGAGGCGATGCGGACCGTGAAGCCGGCCGGGTCGACCCGTTCTCTCGGCACATCGGTGTGGTGGTCCGCGCCCTCCCGCTGGATGAGCACGCAGCCGCCCTCGGCCACATGGCGGGCGCAGGTGCGCAGCAGGCCCCGGCGCACCTCCTCGTCACCGGCGTGGACCAGGAACGAGGCGAGCAGCACCACGTCGAACTTCTCGCCGCCCAGGTCCAGTTCCTCGATCGGGGCGCATATGGCGCGTGCCCCGTGGATCCGGGCGAGCATGTCGGCGGACTCGTCCACCGCGGTGACCGTGAAGCCGCGTTCCAGTAGCGGGTGGGTCATCCGGCCCACCCCGCTGCCCAGTTCCAGGATGTGCGCCCCGGCCGGTACCGCCGCGGCGATGATGTCCGGCTCCGGGCCGATCGGCAGCCGTGTGTAGACCTCCACCGCGCAGCCGTCCGGGGTGATCGCACCCGTACCTGTGCCCTCGTATCCCTCACGCATCTCGACCGTCATGCCCGAAGAACGGCCCGTCCCCGCCCTCCCG
>NZ_MUNF01000302.1 GCF_002154555.1 Streptomyces murinus | reverse complement strand
AGCGCGGCCAGCTGGTCGCGCAGGCCGGGGTTGGGCGGTGCGTCCGGGAACAGTCCGTAGCCCTCGATGCCCAGCCGGTAGTTGACCGAGACGAAGACGACGCCGTCACGGGCGAAGGTGCGGCCGTCGTAGACCGGTACGGCCGAGGATCCCCTGGTCAGGGCGCCGCCGTGCAGCCACACCAGAACGGGCAGCTTAGCGCCGGGGGCGGGGTCGGGCGTCCAGACGTTCAGGTTGAGGCAGTCGTCGCCCGGGATCGAGGGGTCGGAGAGGTACTGGGCGAACGCCTCGGAGTACGGCGGTTTCGGCGCGGTCGGCCCGAACTCGGCCGCGTCCCGCACCCCGTCCCAGGGCTCGGGCGGCTCGGGAGGCCGGAAGCGGCGGGGGCCGACGGGCGGGGCGGCGTACGGGATGCCCCGGAACACGGCGACGCCGCGCTCATGGCGGCCGCGTACGGCGCCGTGGGGCGTGCGGACCACCGGGCCCATCGGGTCTGCTGTCATCGCCCACCAGCCCTTCGCCGTCATGCACCTTTCATATGTAGAGCACCACAAGGGGCCGGTGTATTCCGGTGCACAGACCTCCGGCTGGGCCGTTCGGTGTACCGGACGGGTGCCGAAAGGGGCCGGGCGTACGCCCCTGGCCGGTACCGACGAGGGCCGGGCGCCCCCTTGCGGGAGATACCCGGCCCTCGCCGCCCCGAGCACGCGGCCGTACGTACCGACCGCGTGAGCGCGCGTCCTCCTCAGCCCGTCAGTGCCTCGGCCTCTGGGCCTCTCAGTCCTCGTCCGGCGCCGGAGGGTTGCCGAAGAGTGCCTCGATCGCGTCCACCGCGCTGCCGTCGTGGTCGCTGCCCGCGTCGCCCTTGCCGGTCTGCACATTGGCCGTGCGGTCGACCTCCAGCCAGGAGTCGGCGTGGGAGTTGTCGACCAGCGTGACCAGGCTGTTGTCGGCGAGCGCCGGGGCCGCGCCCGCGCCGAGGAAGGCCGCGGTGAGCACGGC
Source organism: Streptomyces murinus (assembly GCF_002154555.1). Classification (GTDB taxonomy): domain Bacteria; phylum Actinomycetota; class Actinomycetes; order Streptomycetales; family Streptomycetaceae; genus Streptomyces; species Streptomyces murinus. Next base: position 3,140 of record NZ_MUNF01000302.1, on the reverse strand, counting down.
CGCCGTACCGATACGGGCGGCCCTCACACGCCCGCGCTCTCGGGGACGAGCCGCTCGCGGGCGATGTTGCGCTCCAGGAGGGTGGTGGACGCCTGTACGCCGACCCCGCTCGCCGGGTCCACCACGGGCAGCCGGCCGTCGGCGGCCTTCAGCCCGGTGAGCGCCGAGTCCATCGCCTCGTGCGCGGCGAAGAGGCAGGGCGTGCTGTAGATGGCGACGTCCACGCCGAGGTCGGAGAGCTCGCCGAGGGACAGGCGGGGCGACTTGCCGCCCGCGATCTGGTTGAACAGCAGCGGCTTGCCGCCGACGACCTCCCGGATCCGCTTGATCCACTCCACGCTGCGCACCCCGTCGACCAGCACCACGTCCGCGTCGGTCGCGGCGAGCCGCTCGGCGCGGTGCAGGATGTCGTGCTCGTCGGTCGCGTCGGTGCGGGCGACGACGACCAGATCCGTGCGGGTCTCCAGGACCTGGTTCAGCTTCTCCAGGTACTCCTCCAGGGGCAGCACCTGCTTGCCGTCGGCGTGTCCGCAGCGGCGGGGCCGCTTCTGGTCCTCCAGGATCACCCCGGAGGCACCGATGCGCTCCAGGTGCTCGACGACATGGCAGGCGACCTCGGGATCGACGTACCCGTCGTCGATGTCCACGAGGAGGTGGTGGTGCGGGAAGGCGCCCCGCAGCCGCTGGACGAAGGCCACCATGTCGGGCCAGGCGATGAATCCGATGTCCGGCAGGCCGTAGTACGAGGCGGCGAAGCCGAACCCCGAGACGAACATCCCGTCGTAGTGCTTGGCCGCGATCGACGCCGAATACATGTCGTAGACGCCGATCAGCGGTGTGGTCCCGGGCCCGGCGATGCGGTCGCGCAGCTTCTTACCGTGGGTCAAGGTCCGGCTCCTTCTGTGGGTACGGCACGGCGGCGAGGGCCACCGCCCCTCAATGCCCTTTACCAATCCAAGAGCATCTCTAGGTACTCACATTGACTTGCCATGACGCCACCTTTACTCACTGGAATGGCGCAATCCGTTCACCGCAGAAACGTCACTTGCGGAGCCGACCCGCTCAATCGACTCCGCCGTCCGGGTGAGCGAGGACGTCCGGATCCCGGCGGGTGGCACGGGCGCCGATGCGCGTGCGGCGCGGGAGGGGCGGGGGCATGCGGTGCCCTTATGACACGGGACTACGTCAACTGGCCCGGGAGTTGCGGTCGATGAGGGCCGTGCCCGCGTGACGGCCTTGAACGGGGCGGCCGTTGACCGTAGCCTCCCACGGGGTGAACGCCATTCCTGCGCATCTGGACCACCTTGTCCTCGCCACCCCCGATCTGGCCGCGTCGGTCGCCGAGTTCGCGCGGCGCACCGGGGTGACCCCGGCGCCCGGCGGCGCGCATCTCGGCCACGGCACCCGGAACCATCTGGTGGGGCTCGGCGGCCGGGCCTATCTGGAGATCGTCGGGCCGGACCCGGAGCAGCCGGCGCCGGCCGGTGAACGGCCCTTCGAGGTGGACCGGCTGCCCGAACCGCGCGTGCTGACCTGGGCGATCAGCCCGCCGGACCTGGACGGGACGATCGCGGCGGCCCGCGCGCGGGGCTACGACCCGGGGCCCGCGCACCCGATGAGCCGCCGCACCCCGGACGGGGAGCTGCTGCGGTGGCGGCTGACCGGCGGCGAACCGGCGCATCCCTCGGGCCTGGTGCCGTTCCTGATCGACTGGGGCGACTCGCGCCACCCCGCCGACTCGGGTCTGCCGGTCACCCCGCTGATCGCGGTGTCCGCGACCGTGCCGGGACCGCAGGAGGTGCGCGGTCCGCTGGCGGCCCTGGGCACCGGGCTCGATCTGGCGGAGGGGCCGGTGGCGCTCCGCTTCACCGTGGACACGCCCCGGGGGCCGGTCACGTTCGGCTGACCGGGCCGGGTGTCCGTTTCCTTCAAGACCCGCCGGCCGGCCGCTGCCTACGGTGGCCGCATGACCGCACACTTCGCCCTGATCGGCGTGGTGGCCTCCGACATGGCCGCCTCGCTCGCCTTCTACCGCCGCCTCGGCCTGGTGTTCCCTGAGGGCGCCGAGGCCCTGCCGCACGCCGAGGCCGCACTGCCCGGCGGGCTCACCCTCGCCCTCGACAGCGAGGAGACCGTCCGCGCCTTCCACCCCGGCTGGCACCCGCCGGCCGCCGGGGGCCGGGTCTCGCTCGCCTTCCGGTGCGGGACGCCCGAGGAGGTCGACACGGTGTACGAGGAGATGGTCGGCGCCGGGTACCACGGGGAGTTGAAGCCCTGGGACGCCGTATGGGGGCAGCGGTACGCCACCGTCCTCGACCCCGACGGCAACGGCGTCGACCTGTTCGCGCCGCTACCGGTCGCCGAGTAGCTCCCCGAGCGGGGCGCCCGCCAACCGGCGTACCTCGCGCGCGAGATGGGGCTGGTCGGCGTAGCCCGCGCGGATCGCCGTCTGCGCGTACGGCACGCCCGCGCGGGCCAGTGCGAGGGCCCGGCGCAGGCGCAGGATGCGGGCCAGGGTCTTGGGGCCGTAGCCGAAGGCGCCGAGGCTGCGGCGGTGCAGGGTCCGGGCGCCGAGGCCGAGTTCGGCCGCCGCCTCGGCGACCGGGACGCCCTGGTCGAGGCGTCGTACCAGCCGGTGCGGCCAGGGATCGGGGGGCCCGGCCGCCAGGGCACGGCCCAGCGCGATGTCCTCCAGCGCCCGCGCCGGGTCGTCCGCCGTCGCCGTACGGTCGCACAGCTCCCGGACCCGGGCGGCGGGCCAGAGGTCGGCCAACTCCACCCGCTGGTTGAGGAGTTCATGGGCCGGGACACCGAGCAGGGCGGGCGCGGTACCGGGACGGAACCGCACCCCGGCCCAGCAACGGGCCGGGCCCTCGGGAAGGTACGGCCCGGTGTCGGGCCCGGCGACCAGCAGCCGCTCCCCGTCCCAGAGCAGATCCATACAGCCATCGGGCAACACGGCCCGCGCGGCACCGCCCTCGCCGACGGGCCCCTTGGTCCACACCACCGCACCGGCCAGCCGGGAGGTCCGTTCCGCGTACACGAAGGCCAGGGTACGACTGAGGGAGGGGAGAGAACGGGGCCCTCGGACGGAGCAGGCCGGGCGGGACGATGGGGACCGGGTCGGAGGGTGGAGACCG
>NZ_MUNF01000301.1 GCF_002154555.1 Streptomyces murinus | reverse complement strand
GTCAGAGGTCGGGCAGGGCGGCGGTGGCGCCGGGGGCTGCGCCTCGCAGCCGGGGGATACGCCGTGCAGCCCGGGTCACGTCTGACCGCCCGCGTTACGCCTGACGGCCCGTGTTACCCCTTGCGGCCCCACGCCGAGATCATCGGTGCCGTGGTCAGGTCCATGGCGCCGGTCTCGACGTTGGCGAGGTGCTGGTCGATCTCCTCGTCGGTGGCCAGGCCCGCGTCGAGGAGCCGGCCGCGGATCTGGCGCACGGTCGCGGCTTCCAGCGCGGTGCAGGCGGGCGAGGTCATGGGGAAGAAGCCGTCGGCCTCGACCTCGTGCAGTCCGGCCTCGCGGAGCAGGCGTGGCAGTCGGCGGCCGTAGGAGAGGTCGGCGCCCCGTTCGGCGAGCAGGCTGCGGAAGCCCTGGCGGAGCCGGTTGGCGAGCCGCTGTTCGGGGCCGTGCTCATCGGGGCAGGTCAGCGGCTGGAGGGCGGGGTCGGCGTCCTCGATCAGCAGTCGGCCGCCGGGCTTCAGCGCCTTGATCATGGAACTCAACGCGCGTGTCCGGTCCGGGACATGGACGAGGACGAGCCGGGCGTGGACCAGGTCGAAGCCCTCCCCCGGCGGCTCCTCGGCGCCCACGTCGTGGGTGCGGATCTCCACCGGCGAGTGGTCCACGGGGGCCAGCCGCGAGGTGTCGATGTCAGTGGCGACGACCGCGCCGTCCGGCCCCACCTTCCGCGCGAGCCAGGACACCACGGAGGTGCCGCCTGCCCCGACCTCCCAGCAGCGCCAGCCCGGCTCGATACCGAGGGCCTCGATATGCCGGAACGTCGTGGGGTCGAACAGGGTGGCGAATGCGTCGAAGCGCTCACCCGCCTCGCGCTGCCGGTTGTCCAGGAGGTACCCGTCGGATGCTGTCATGCCGCGCATCATCCCAGGTGGCGGGCGGGTACGGGTGGTCGGCTCCGCAGGCGCGGTGGTCGGCTCCTCGGGCGCGGCTGATCGGTTCGTCCGGGGCGGCCGGCCGGCTCCTCGCGTACGGGCAGAGGTTTTCCACAGGCGGGAACAAAGCGGAACTCCACGTTCCCACAGGCTTGCCCGCTCTTTGCTCAGGACTGGCACACTTTCGGGCCAGGGCGCGAAAGCGTCGCACGGGGAGGATCCACGCGAGGAGATCCAGATGTCCATGGCAGGGAACCTGCGGAAGGTCACAAAGCTGGGCACGGCCGGCGGCCTGCGCAAGGTCGCACAGCTGGCCCGGCGACGGCCGCGCGTGGACCTGAGCCATCCTGCCCGCTCGCCCCTGGGCTCCTCCGTGGTCAACTGCGTGACGTACCAGGACGGCATACGGGTACCGCAGTGCACCGATCTGCTGGAATCGGTGCGGATGGTCCGCAAGACCGGCGAGGGCTTCGTCTGGCTGGGGCTGCATGAGCCGACGGACCGCGAGTTCGCGGGCGTCGCCGAGCTGTTCGACCTGCATCCGCTCGCGGTGGAGGACGCGGTCGAGGCCCATCAGCGACCGAAGCTGGAGCACTACGGCAACACCCTGTTCGCGGTGTTCAAGACCGTCTGCTACGTCGAGCACGAACGGCTGACGGCGACCAGCGAGGTGGTGAACACCGGCGAGATCATGGTCTTCGTCGGCGAGGACTTCGTCATCACGGTGCGACACGGCCGGCATGGCTCACTCGGGCCGCTGCGCGAGGAGTTGGAAGCACACCCGCACCAGCTCTCCAAGGGCCCGGCCGCGGTGCTGCACGCACTGGCTGACCATGTGGTCGACGGCTACCTCAGCGTGACGGACGCGGTGCAGGCCGACATCGACCAGGTGGAGACGGAGGTGTTCTCGGAAGGGGGTGCGCGGCTCGACCCGGGGCGGATCTACCAGATGAAGCGTGAACTGCTGGAGCTGAAGCGGGCGGTGATGCCGCTGGCCCGCCCCGTGGAGGACCTGGCCACCCGGCCCCTGCGAGTCGTCGCCCCGGACATACAGGCGTACTTCCGGGATGTCCTCGACCATCTGACCCGGGCCAAGGAGCAGATAGCCGCCTTCGACGAACTACTCAACTCCATCCTCCAGGCGCATCTCGCACAGGTGACGGTCGCGCAGAACGAGGACATGCGGAAGATCACGGCATGGGCGGCCGTGATCGCCGTACCGACCATGGTGTGCGGGGTGTACGGCATGAACTTCGACCACATGCCCGAGCTGCACTGGCGGTTCGGCTATCCGCTGGCCATGGCGGTGATGGCGGCGGCCTGTCTGGCGCTGTACCGGGGCTTCCGCCGCAACGGCTGGCTTTAGCCGCGCCGACCGTCCCCCGGAGCGGCGGGCATGCCGGGCGACGGGGGCCGGTGGTCCGGCGCGTGCGGCACACGCGGCGTGGGCGGCGGAGAGGGTCTGTGTGCGACGGCTGTCGAGGGTCAGCCGCGCCAGGCGGGGTGGCGTGGATCGTCGGCGCGGACGAGGACGTCCGCCGTGGCCGCCGGGTCGGTCTCCGACTCGTAGCGCTCGAAGGCGGGGAGCGTCCAGTGGTCGGTTTCGGGAGTACGGCGGCGCAGAGCGGCCGGGGACAGGAGGACATGGACGGTCAGATCGAACGGGAACCAGTGGCGCAGCAGAAGGGGGCCATGGAGCAACAGGACGCCACCGGGTGGCAGTTGAACATACGGGCTGCGGGTGGCACGGTCGGTGCCCGGGTCCCACAGGTCGGGCAGGACGCGGCCGCTGCCGCCGGGGTCGAGCGGGCCGAACACCTCTCGCCACAGGGCGCCGGTGTCGAGCCAGCCGCCGTAGTACGACTCCGCGTCGCGTCGCCCGTGCTCCAGGCGCAGTGAGGCGGGGCGGAGAAAACCTTCCGCCCCGCCTCACTGCGCC
>NZ_MUNF01000300.1 GCF_002154555.1 Streptomyces murinus | reverse complement strand
GGAGACCGCCGCCGCCCTGCCCGACGACTGCGCGCCGCTGCTGCTGGACGAGTGCGACGAAGCGGTGTGGGCCGACGAAGCGGAACAGGCCGACGCCGCGGCGCAGATTGATCACTCGGCGCGGGCCGATGACGCGGCGCGGGCCGGTACGGAACTCGACGACGCGGCGCGGCCCGACAGGGAACTCACCGACGCCGACCGGCTCCGGCCGCTGCTGCCGGACCATCCCGCGTACGTCATCTACACCTCGGGTTCCACCGGCCGCCCCAAGGGCGTGGTGGTGACCCATCGCAGTGTCGCCGCCCTGGCCGCGTGGGCGGGCGAGCGGTTCGACACCGCCGGGCTCGGCCATGTGATCGCCTCCACCTCCCTCAACTTCGACGTCTCGGTCTTCGAGCTGCTGTGCCCCCTGACGGCCGGCGGCACCGTCGAGGTGGTCGCCGATCTGCCGGCCCTCGCCGACGGCTCGGGGCCCCGGCACGCCGGGCTGCTCAGCGGGGTGCCCTCGGTCGTCTCCCGCCTGGTCGCGGGCGGTACGGCGCCGCTGACCGCGGACACCGTCGTCCTGGCAGGCGAGGCCCTGCCCGCGCAGACCGTGCACGATCTGCGGGCCGCCATGCCCGCGGCCCGCATCGCCAACATCTACGGCCCCACCGAGGCCACCGTGTACGCCACCGCCTGGTTCGACGGTGACCGGCTGCCCGACCAGGCCCCGCCCATCGGCGAACCGGTCGCGCTCACCCGGGCCTACGTCCTGGACGGCCGGCTGCGGCCCCAGCCGGTCGGCGTCACCGGTGAGCTGTACCTCGGTGGTGGCGGCCTGGCCCGCGGCTACCTGCGCCGTCCCGCGCTGACCGCGGCCCGGTTCGTCGCCGACCCGTTCGGCGCGCCCGGGGAGCGCATGTACCGCACCGGCGATCTGGTGCGCCGCGCCGCCGACGGCAGCCTGGAGTACGTGGGCCGGATCGACCAGCAGGTCAAGGTGCGCGGCTTCCGTATCGAACTGGGCGAGGTGGAGGAGGCGTTGCGCGGCTGCGCGGGCGTGGCCGAGGCCGCCGCCACCGCCGTCACCGGCGAGGGCGAGGACCACCGGCGCCTGGTCGGCTATGTCGTCCAGGGCGCCGGAGAGCCGGTGGAACCGGAGGCCGTACGCCGGGAACTCGGCCGCAGCCTGCCCGACTACATGGTCCCGGCGACCGTCGTCGTCCTGGCGAGCCTGCCGCTCAGCCCGAACGGCAAGGTCGACCGCGGCCGCCTCCCCGACCCGGGCCCCGCCGTGCGCGCCGTACGCCATGTCGCGCCCCGCACCCCCACCGAGCGCACCCTGGCCGCGATCTGGGCGGAGGTGCTGCGCACGGAACGCATCGGCGTCGACGACAACTTCTTCGAACTCGGCGGCGACTCGATCCTCAGCATCCAGGTCGTGGCCCGTGCCCGGCAGGACGGCCTCGCGCTGACCTCGCGGGACGTCTACCAGCACCAGACGGTCGCCGCCCTGGCCCGCTGCGCCGACGCCGCGGGACGGCTCCATGAGGCAGCCCCGGCACCGGAGGAGGCCACCGGCACGGCCCCGCTGACGCCCATCCAGCACTGGCTGTTCGGCGCCGGTGTGCGGGACGCCGGACACTTCTCCCAGGCGCTCTCCGTCCAGGTGCCCGACGACCTGGACGCGGCCGCGCTGGAGGACGCGCTGAACGACCTCGCCGGGCACCACGACGCCCTGCGCTCCCGGTTCGCCGACACCGGCGGGCGGGGCCGCGAGGCCGTGTGGTTCATCGACGAGCGGATGCCCCGGATCCGGCTGGCCCGGCACACCGGACCGGACACGGACACCCCGCACTTCGGGCCCTTCGACCTCGCCCGGGGACCGCTGCTGCGCGCCGTGCTGCACGACAGCGGCCCCGGCAGGGCCGCCGTACTGCATCTCGCGGTCCACCACCTGGTGGTCGACGGCGTGTCCTGGCGGGTGCTGCTTGAGGACCTCGACCGCGCCTACCGGGCCCGCCGCACCGGCGCCGACGGCGCGGCGGCCCTGCCCGCCAAGTCCTCGCCGCTGCGCCAGTGGGCCCGACGGCTGGCCGCCCACGCGGCGGACGGCGGCTTCGAGGACGAGCGGGAGTACTGGGCCCGGGCGGTCCCGGACACCGAACCGGCGGTGGCGGCCGGACCGGAGCACGGCGCCAACACCTACGCCGCGCAGCGCGCGTTCACCCTGCGGCTGTCCCCCGAGGACACCTCGGTCCTGCTGCACACCCTGCCCGACACCTACCGCACCCAGATCAACGACGTCCTGCTCAGCGCCCTCGGCCGCGCCCTGTGCGCCTGGAGCGGCCGGGACCGGGTGGTGGTCGACGTCGAGGGACACGGCCGCGAGGAACTCTTCCCCGAGCTGGACATCAGCCGCACGGTCGGCTGGTTCACCACCCGCTACCCGGTCGCCCTCGCCGTCCCCGGGGAGGACGACTGGGACGCCGTACTGAAGCGCGTCAAGGAGCAGTTGCGCGCCATACCCCGGCACGGCCTCGGCCATGACGCGCTGCGCCACCTGGCCGGACCCGGCGGCGATCCCGGCACCCCGGACGCCTGGATCAGCTTCAACTACCTGGGCCGGATGGGGGCTTCGGCCGCGCCCGACGGGCTGTACCGGGGCACCGTCCGGCCGCTGGAACTGGACGCCGACCCGGCGGCCGAGCGCCCGCACGCCCTGGAGGTCGTCGGCCAACTGGTCGACGAGCAGCTGGAGTTCACCTGGTTCTACTCGGACCGGCTGCACGCCGAGGACACGGTCGGGGAGCTGGCCGGACGCTTCGCCGACGCGCTCGCGGACCTGGCCCGGTTCGCCGCCCGCCCGGGTGCCGCCGGGCGCACCCCGTCCGACTTCCCGCTGGCCCGGCTCGACCAGGACGCCGTGGACCGCCTCACCGGCACGGACCCGGCGGCCGTCGCGGACATCCTGCCGCTCACCCCGACCCAGGCGGGCATGCTCTTCCACGGCCTGTCCCAGGACGACCGCGGCGTCTACTTCCAGCAGCTCACCTTCGTCCTGGACGGCGTGCCCGAACCGGGAGCCCTCGCCGCCGCGTGGCAGCGGGTGACCGACCGCGCCGAGGTGCTGCGCGGCCGAGTCGTCTGGCAGGACGTGCCCGAGCCACTCCTCGTGGTCCGGCGGCACGCGGCCGTACCGGTCGCCCACCTGGACTGGCGGGACCTGACGGAGGAGGAGCGGCGCGCCCGCCTTGACGACGTCCTGGGCCGCGACCGCGCCGAGGGCATCGACCTCGGACGGGCCCCGCTCCAGCGCCTCCTCCTCGCCCGGGTCTCCGACACCGCGGTGCGCGTGGTGTGGTCCTTCCACCACCTGCTCCTCGACGGCTGGAGCCTCTTCCAGGTCCTCTCGGACGTCTTCACCCTGCACGGCGGCACCGACCCTGACGCCCTCCCCGACCGCCCGCCGTACCGGGACTACGTCGGCTGGCTGCGCGCCCGTGACACCGCGGAGGCCGAACGGCACTGGCGGCACCGGCTGGCCGGGCTGACCGAGGCCACCCCGCTGCCGTACGACCGCGAACCGCGCGAGAGCCACCGCGCCGAGTCCACCCAGGCCGTACGGGCCACCCTGCCCGAGGCGGCGAGCCGGGCGCTGGAGGAGCTGGCGCGGACCTCCGGGCTGACCCTCAACACCCTGGTGCAGGGCGCCTGGGCGCTGCTGCTGGCCCGCCAGTCAGGGCGGGACGAGGTGGTGTTCGGCACCACCGTCTCCGGCCGCCCGCCCGAGCTGCCCGGCGCCGACGCCATGACCGGCCTGTTCATCACCACCCTGCCGACCCGGGCCGCCGTCCCCGGACACGGGACCCTCCTCGACTGGCTGCGCGCCCTCCAGCACGAGCAGAGCGAGGACCGGCGGTTCGACCACATGCCGCTCACCCGGCTGCGCGCCCTCACCGAACTGCCGGAGCGGGTCGGCCTGTTCGACAGCATCGTCGTCTTCGAGAACTACCCGGTGGACGACGACCTCGCCGCCGCCCACGGACTGCGCCTGAGCGGCCTGGAGGGCATCGAGACCACCAACTACCCGCTGAGCCTGACCGCTTACCCCGGGCAGGAACTGACCCTGCGCCTCGGGTACGACCCCGACCTGTTCGACGCGGGGACCGCCGAGCGGCTGGCCGAATACCTCACCGTGCTGCTCACGGGAATGCCCGACGGCACCCGGCGGCCGCCCGCCCGGCTCCCGCTGCTCGCCCCGGACCGCCGCGAGCAGGTGCTGTCCGCCTGGAACGACACCGCCACCGACCGGCCCCCCACCACCGTCGCGGGCCTCTTCGCCGCGCAGGTGCGCCGCACCCCCGACGCCCTGGCCCTTGAAGCCGGCGACGAACACCTCACCTACGCCGAACTCGACGCCCGCGCCGCCCGGTTGGCGGCCCGGCTCACCGGCCTCGGGGTACGGCCCGAACGCCCGGTCGGCGTGCTGATGGACCGCTCCACGGCCCTGGTCGTCGCCCAGCTGGCCCTCGTGCGCACCGGCGGGGTGTACGTGCCGCTGGACGGCAGGGCGCCCGCCGAACGGCTGCGCCGGATGCTGGCCGAGGCCGGCGCCGATCTGCTGCTCACCGACGCCGCCTGGGCGGAGACGGCCCGTGCGGTGCTGCCGGGCGACGGCGTGCTGCGCGCCGACGACACGCCCGACGCGGACACCCCCGTAGCTACCCGAGCCCTGCCGCCCGTGCACCCCGACAACGCGCAGTACCTGATGTTCACCTCGGGCTCCACCGGCACCCCCAAGGGCGTCGCGGTGCGCCAGCGGGACGTCGCCGCCCTCGCCCTGGACCGCGCCTTCGCCGGGCACGACCGGGTGCTCGTCCACTCACCGCACGCCTTCGACGCCGCCACCTACGAGGTGTGGGTGCCGCTGCTGCGCGGCGGCACCGCCGTGCTCGCCCCACCCGCAGAGCTGGACACCGCCCAGGTCCGCAGGGCCGTCACGGAACAGCGGGTCAGCTGCCTGTGGCTGACCGCGGGACTGTTCCGGCTCCTCGCCCAGGAGGACCCCGGTTGCCTGCGCGGCGCGCGCGAGGTGTGGACGGGCGGCGAGGCGGTGCCGGGCGCGGTGGTGCGCCGGGTGCTGGACGCCTGCCCCGGCCTGACCGTCATGGACGGCTACGGCCCCACCGAGACGACCACCTTCGCCACCCGCCGCGCCTTCCGCGCCGGCGACCCGCTGCCCGCCGTGCTCCCCATCGGCCGCCCGCTGGACGACACCCGCGTCTACGTCCTGGACGCCGCCCTCCAGCCGCAGCCGCCCGGCATCCCCGGTGAGCTGTACATCGCGGGCGCCGGACTGGCCCGGGGCTACGCGGGCCGGCCCGGCGCGACCGCCGCCCGCTATCTCGCCGACCCCTTCGGGCCGCCCGGGGAACGGATGTACCGCACCGGTGACATCGTGCGCTGGAGCGCCGACGGCGAGCTGCACTTCGTCGGCCGCGCGGACGACCAGATCAAGATCCGCGGCTTCCGCGTCGAACCCGCCGAGATCGAGGCCCGGCTCACCGCCCACCCCGCCGTCGCCGAGGCCGTCGTCTCCCTCTACCAGGACGCCGGACGCAAACGCCTGGCCGCCCACCTCGTCCCGGCCCCGGGCACCGAGGTCCCGGCCGCCGCCGAGCTGCGCGCCCATCTGGCGGACGGTCTGCCCGACTACATGCTGCCCGCCGCGTTCGTCACCGTGTCCGAGCTGCCGCTGACCGTCAACGGCAAGGTCGACCGGCGCCGGCTGCCCGCACCCGACTGGGGGGCCGGAGCCGAGTCGGCCCACCGCGCCCCGAGCACCGAAACCGAACGGCTGCTCGCCGGGATCTGGGCGGAGCTGCTGGGCGTGGAACGGGTCGGCGTCGACGACAACTTCTTCATGCTGGGCGGCGACTCGATCCTCAGCATCCAGGTCGTCTCCCGCGCCCGGGCGGCGGGGCTCACCCTCACGCCGCGCGACCTCTTCCGGCACCCCACGGTGGCCGAACTGGCCGCGGCGGACGGCTCCACCGCGCCCGCCGTCACCGGCACCGCACCGGTCAGCGGGGCGGCGGACCTCACCCCGATCCAGCACTGGTTCCTCGACCCGCGCCCTGAGCACGCCGACTTCTTCGACCAGTCCGTCCTCATCGAGGCGGCAGGACCGGTGGACGAGGACGCGCTGCGCCGCGCCCTCACCGCCCTGTGGACCCGGCACGACGCCCTGCGCGCCCGGTTCACCGCCGTCGCCGACGGCACCTGGCGACAGGACGTCCCCGCCGCCGACGCCCCGGCGCCCGACCTGCTCCAGGTCCACGACCCGCGCGCCGAGGAGTTCGTGACGGCGGCGGCCCACGCGGGACTCCGGCTGGACACGGGACCGCTGTTCACCGCCCGCCTGTTCACCGCCGACGGCACCCGGCCCGCCCGGCTGCTGCTGGTCGCCCACCACCTGGTGGTCGACGGCGTCTCCTGGCGCATCCTGCTGGAGGATCTGGAGACCGCCTACCGGCAGGCCCTGACCGCAGAGCCCGTACGACTGCCCGCCCGCACCACCTCCGCACACGCGTGGGTCCGCAGGCTGCGCGAGCACGCCGACACCTTCGCCGCCCGGCTCGACCACTGGGAGCGGGCCGCCCGGCACTGCGCCGACCCGCTGCCCGTGGACGGCACCGGCGGCAACACCATGGCCGACGTCCGCGAGGTCACCGTCCGGCTGGACCGCGACCGCACCGACGCCCTGCTGCGCCGCGTCCCCGGTGTCTACCGCACCCGCGTCGACGACGTCCTGCTCACCGCGCTGGGCCGGGTCCTCGCCGACTGGACCGGACACGGCACCGTCGCCGTCGGCCTGGAGGGCCACGGCCGCGAGGACCAGCTGTTCGAGGACATCGACCTGTCCCGCACCGTCGGCTGGTTCACCTCGCTCTATCCGGTCGCCCTCACCGTCCCGGGCGGCGACTGGGGCACCGCTCTCAAGACCGTCAAGGAGCAGCTGCGGGCCGTACCCGACCGGGGCCTCGGCTACGGCGTGCTGCGCCACCTCGTCCGCGACGCCCGGCTCACCGGCGCGCCCGAGCCCGCCATCAGCTTCAACTACCTGGGCCGCTTCGACTGGTCCGGGGCCGGCGGCACCCTCGTCGGGGCGGTGCCCGGCGGCCTGGGCGGCGCCGAGGCACCCGGCACCGAACGCCCGCACCTGCTGGACGTGGTGGCCCGGGTCGAGGACGACCGGCTGGAGATCACCTGGTACTACAGCGCCGGACGGCACCACGAGGACACCGTCACCGCGCTCGCCGAGGGCGTGCTGCGGGCGCTGGGCGACATCGTCGCGCACTGCGCCCGCCCCGAGGCGGGCGGCCGTACTCCTTCGGACTTCCCGCTGGCCCGCCTGGACCAGACCGCCGTCGACCGCGTCGCCGGCACCGGCCGGGACGTCGCGGACATCTACCCGCTCACCCCGATGCAGGCCGGGATGCTCTTCCACAGCCTGCTCGACCCGGCCGGCCGCACCTATGTCAACCAGGTGCAGCTGGTGCTGAACGGGGTCGCCGACCCGGGGGCGCTCGCCGAGGCGTGGCAGCACACCGCGGACGCCAACCCGGTGCTGCGCACCCACCTGGTGTGGGAGGAGACCCCGCAGCCGCTCCAGGTCGTCCGGCACCGCGCCGCCGTACCCGTCACCCACCACGACTGGTCCGGCCGGGCCGCCCACGACTGCGCGGACGACCTGGAACGCCTGCTCGCCGCGGACCGGGAACAGGGCATCGGCCTGGGCACCGCGCCGCTGATGCGGCTGACCCTGATCCGGCTCGCGCCCGACCGGGTCCGCCTGGTGTGGACGTTCCACCACGTCCTGCTCGACGGCTGGAGCGCCGCCCAGGTCTTCGACGAGGTCTGCGAGCGGTATGCCGCGCTCACCTCCGGGCGCCGCCCGCGACCGACCGAACGCAGGCCGTTCGCCGAGTACCTGCGCTGGCTCGCCGCACAGGACACCGACCGCGCCGAACGGCACTGGCGGGCCGCCCTCGCCGGCTTCCAGGCCCCCACCGAACTGCCCCGGGACCGGCGGCCCGCCGAGGCCCACCGCGCCTCCTCCTGCGACACGGTGCGGACGACCCTCGCCCCGGACGTCTCGGCACGGCTGCGCGAGACCGCCCAGCGCTCCGGACTCACCCTGAACACCATCCTCCAGGGCGCCTGGGCGCTGCTGCTGTCCCGCTACGGCGGCGGCACCGACGTGGTGTTCGGCACCACCGTCTCCGGGCGGCCCGCCGAACTGCCCGGCGTCACCTCGATGGTGGGCCTGTTCATCAACACCCTGCCCACCCGGGCCTGCGTCGACGGGGAGCGCCCGCTGCTGGACTGGCTGCGCGAACTCCAGGCCGCCCAGTCCGAGGCCCGCCGCCATGACTTCGTCTCGCTCGCCCAGTTGCAGTCCTGGAGCGAAGTGCCCGGCGGCACCGGCCTGTTCGACTCCATCGTCGTCTTCGAGAACTACCCCTTCGACGAGCACGCGCTGGCCCGGTACGGCCTGTCCATGGAGCAGGAACGAGACCTGGAACCGACCAACTACGCGCTCAGCGTGGTCGTCGCGCCCGGCGACACCCTAGCCGTGAACCTGGACTACGACCCGGACGCCTTCGACGCCACGACGGTACGGGCGCTCGGCGCGAGCCTGCGCACCCTGCTGACCGGCATGGCCGACGACCCCGGCCGCACCCTCGCCGAACTGCCCCTGCTCGACACGGCCGACGCGCGGGCGCTGGTGGACCGCCTGGGCGGACCCGTGGCCGAACTGCCGCACGGCACCCTGCCGGAGGCGTTCCGACGGCAGGCCGAGCGCACCCCGGACGCCGTCGCCGTCCGCCACGGCGACCAGTGCCTCACCTACGCCGAACTCGACGCCCGCGCCAACCGGTTGGCCCGGCGGCTCATCGCCGCAGGCGCCGGACCCGAGCGCTTCGTCGCCCTGTGCCTGCCCCGCACCGCCGACCTGATCGTGGCGCTCCTCGCGGTGCTCAAGAGCGGCGCCGGATACCTGCCGGTCGACCCCCAGTACCCGGCCGAGCGCGTCGCGTTCCTCTTCGAGGACGTACGGCCCGACGCCGTGATCACGGCCGCCGCGACCGCCGGACGGCTGCCCGAGGGGCCGTGCACGCGCATCCTGCTGGACGAGGAACCGGACCCCCCGGTGCCGGACACCCCGATCGGCGACAGTGAACGCCGTACCGCGCTGCTGCCCGGCCACCCCGCCTATGTGATCCACACCTCAGGATCGACCGGCCGCCCCAAGGGCGTCGTCGTCAGTCACGCCTCCGTCCTCGCCCTGACCGACTGGGCGGCGGCCGAGTTCACCGGCCGGGGCCTCGCCCATGTGATCGCCTCCACCTCGCTCAACTTCGACGTGTCGGTCTTCGAGATCTTCTCGCCGCTGCTCTCCGGCGGCTGCGTCGAGATCGTCCGCGACCTGCTGGCCCTCGCCGAACGCCCCGGGCCCTGGCGGGCCGGGCTGCTCAGCGCGGTGCCCTCCGCCCTGGACCGGCTGCTCGCCGAGGACGCCGTACAGGTCACCGCCGACACCGTGGTCCTCGCGGGGGAGGGGCTGCCCGCACGGACCGTGCGCCGGGTCCGCGACGCCGTCCCCGGCAGCGAGGTGCGCAACATCTACGGCCCCACCGAGGCCACCGTCTACGCCACCACCTTCACCTGCGACCCGGCCGACCCCGACCGCGACCCGCCGATCGGCCGCCCGCTCGGCGGCGCCCGCGCCTACGTCCTGGACGAGCGGATGCGCCCGGTACCGGTCGGCGCGCCCGGCGAGCTCTTCCTCGCCGGAACCGGCGTGGCCCGCGGCTATCTGCGCCGCCCCGGCCTGACCGCGACCCGCTTCCTGCCCGACCCGTTCGGGCCCGCCGGCAGCCGTATGTACCGCACCGGCGACCGGGTCCGCTGGACGGCCGACGGCGAGCTGGTCTACCTCGGGCGCGGCGACGACCAGGTGAAAGTGCGCGGCTTCCGTATCGAACTCGGCGAGGTGGAGGCCGCGCTGGCCCGCCACCCGGCCGTGGCGGGAGCGGCGGCCCGGGTGGTGGAGCAGGACGGGCACCGCCGGCTCATCGGCTACGCGGTGCCCCGCGCCGCCGGACTGCCGGACCCCGCCGAACTGCGCGCCTTCCTCGCGGGCAGCCTCCCCGACCACCTGGTCCCCGCCCTCGTCCTGCCGCTGGAGCGCCTGCCGCTCGGCGCCACCGGCAAGCTCGACCGGCGCGCCCTGCCCGCCCCCGAGCGGGCCGCACCGGCCGCCGGTACCGGAGCGGGCCGCCCGCCGCACACCGAGGCGGAGCACACCCTCGCGGCCATCTGGTCCGAGGTGCTGGGCGTGCCCGAAGTGGGCGCGGACGACAACTACTTCATGCTCGGCGGCGACTCCATCCTCGGCATCCAGATCGTCTCGGCGGCCCGCCGCGCCGGTCTCGCCCTGAACCCCCGGCACCTGTTCACCCACCAGACCCTCGCCGAACTCGCCGCCGCGGCCGAGAAGGTGCCGGACCGTGCCGCGTCCGCCGGAGCCGAACAGGGCCCGGTGACCGGCGAGACCCCGCTCACCCCCGTGCAGCACTGGCTGCTGGACACGCTCACCGGGGATCCCGCGCACTTCAGCCAGACGGTCTCCTTCGAACTGACCGAGGACCCCGAGGAGTCGGTGCTGCGGGCCGCCCTGGCCGCCGTACTGGAGCACCACGACGCGCTGCGGCACCGCTTCGAGGTGGCCGGGGACGGCCGGTGGCGGCAGTATGGCACCGCGCCCGGCGACACCGCACCGCACCTGGAGGTGCACCGGGACGCGGAGCCGCGCGAGGTGGCCGCCGCCCTCGGCGCCGGGTTCGACCTGGCCCACGGGCCGCTGCTGCGCGCGGCCCTGTGCCGCACGGGCGGCACCGCACGGCCGGTGCTGCTGCTCGCCGCCCACCACCTCGTCGTGGACGCCGTGTCCTGGCGGCTGATCCTGGAGGACCTGGAGAGCGCCTACCGCGCCCTGCGGGACGGGGCGCGGCCCGAACTCGGCGCCAAGAGCACCTCGTTCCAGGCGTGGGCCAGGCGGCTCGCCGCGCACACCGAGGCGGGCGGCTTCGACGCCGAACTCGCCCACTGGCGGGGCATCGACACCGGGACCACCCTGCCGGCCGACCACACCGGCGGCGCCAACACCGTCGCCGACGAGGAGAGCCTGACCGCCGGACTCGACGCCGAGGAGACCCGCCGCCTGCTCCAGGACGTGCCGGACGCGTACCGCACCCGCGTCAACGACGTCCTGCTCACCGCGCTGGGCCGGGTCCTGGCCCGCTGGACGGGCCGGGACCGGGTGGCGGTCACCCTGGAGGGCCACGGCCGCGAGGAACTCTTCGCCGACACCGACCTCGCCCGCACCACCGGCTGGTTCACCACCGTGTACCCGGTCGCCCTGGACGTGCCCCGGGACGCGGACACCGGCACCGTGCTGAAGTCCGTCAAGGAGAACCTGCGGGCCGTACCGAACGGCGGCCTCGGCCACGGCGCGCTGCGCCATCTGCACCCCACGGCGGGCGCCGCACTGCCCGGACTGCCCCAGGTGTGCTTCAACTACCTCGGCCGGCAGGACCGGACCCCCGCACCCGGCGGCCTGCTGGGCGCACCCCACGGCGACGGCCTCACCGGCGGCATGGACCGCGCGGCCGACCGCCCCTACCTCCTGGACGTCCTCGGCCGGGTCACCGGCGACCGGCTGGAATTCACCTGGTCGTACTCCCGCGAGGTGCACCGGCCGGAGACCGTCGCCCGGCTGGCGGCCGAACTGGCCGACGAACTGCGCGCGATCGTCCGGCACTGCGCCGAACCCGGCACCGGCGGCCGCACCCCGTCCGACTTCCCGCTCGCGCCACTGGACCAGACCACTGTCGATCGGCTCGTCGGCACCGGGACGGACGTCGGGGACGTGTACCCGCTCACACCCACCCAGACCGGCATGGTGATGCACGGCCTGGACGAGGCCGAACACGGCCTGTACGTCGAGCAGATCACCTTCGTGGCGGACGGCGCCCGCGACCCGGACACGCTGGCGGCCGCCTGGCAGCACGTCGTCGACCGCACCCCCGTGCTGCGCACCTCCGTCGCCCTGCACGGCGTGCCCGTACCGCTCCAGATCGTCCACCGGGACGTGGTCCTGCCGGTCACCGAGCACGACTGGAGCACGCTGCCTGATGACCGGCGGGAGGCGGAGCTGGAGCGGCTACTTGCCGAGGAACGGGCCCGGGGCCTCGCCCTGGACCGTGCCCCGCTGCTACGGCTCGCCCTGGTCCGGCTCGGACCGGACGCGGTACGGGTCGTCTGGACCTTCCACCACGTCCTGCTGGACGGCTGGAGCGTCTTCCACGTCCTGGCCGACGTCCTCGCCGCCCACGAGGCACTGGCCCGAGGCGAGCGGCCCCGGCTGCCCGAGCGCCGCCCGTTCGCGGACTACGCCGCCTGGCTGGCCGCCCGCGGCACCGGACCCGCCGAGGACCACTGGCGCGGCGTCCTGTCCGGACTGCGCACACCGACCCCGCTGCCGTACGACCGCAGGCCCGCCCCCGGCACCACGGCACGCTCGGGCACCTGGCTGTCGCAGCGGCTCGGCACCGAGGAGACCCGCCGGCTCCAGGACTTCGCCCGCCGGCACCGGCTCACCCTGAACACCCTGGTGCAGGGCGCCTGGGCGCTGCTGCTGGCCCGGTGGAGCGGCGAGCCGGAGGTGTGCTTCGGCACCACCGTCTCCGGACGGCCCGCCGATCTGCCCGGCGCCGACACCATCACCGGCCTGTTCATCACCACGCTGCCCGCCCGGATCGCCGTCGACGGCGGCGCGCCCGCGGCCGGCTGGCTGC
>NZ_MUNF01000030.1 GCF_002154555.1 Streptomyces murinus | reverse complement strand
GTCGGCGGGCTGCGCGGCGGCTACGAGTACAGCCGCAGCGCCAACCCGACCCGTACCGCCCTCGAGGAGAACCTCGCCGCGCTGGAGGGCGGCAGCCGCGGCCTCGCGTTCGCCTCCGGCCTCGCCGCCGAGGACACCCTGCTGCGCACGCTGCTCACCCCCGGCGACCACGTGGTCATCCCGAACGACGCCTACGGCGGCACGTTCCGCCTCTTCTCCAAGGTCGCCACCCGCTGGGGCGTGGAGTGGTCCGTGGCCGACACCAGCGACCCGGCCGCCGTACGGGCCGCGATCACCCCGCGGACCAAGGCCGTCTGGGTGGAGACCCCCTCCAACCCGCTGCTCGGCATCACCGACATCGCCGCCGTCGCCCAGGTCGCCCACGACGCGGGCGCCCGTCTCGTCGTCGACAACACCTTCGCCACGCCCTACCTCCAGCAGCCGCTGTCGCTCGGCGCGGACGTCGTCGTGCACTCGCTGACCAAGTACATGGGCGGCCACTCCGACGTGGTCGGCGGCGCCCTGATCGTCTCCGACCAGACGCTCGGTGAGGAACTGGCCTACCACCAGAACGCGATGGGCGCCGTCGCCGGGCCCTTCGACTCCTGGCTGGTGCTGCGCGGCACCAAGACCCTCGCCGTGCGCATGGACCGGCACAGCGAGAACGCCACCAAGGTCGCCGACATGCTCAGCCGGCACGCCAAGGTGACCAGCGTGCTCTACCCGGGCCTGCCCGAGCACCCCGGGCACGAGGTCGCCGCCAAGCAGATGCGCGCCTTCGGCGGCATGATCTCCTTCCGCGTCGAGGGCGGCGAGGAGGCGGCCGTCGAGGTGTGCAACCGCGCCAAGGTGTTCACCCTCGGCGAGTCGCTCGGTGGCGTCGAGTCCCTGATCGAGCACCCCGGCCGGATGACCCACGCCTCCGCGGCCGGCTCGGCCCTGGAGGTCCCCGCCGACCTCGTCCGCCTGTCCGTCGGCATCGAGAACGTCGACGACCTGGTCGAGGACCTGCGCCAGGCCCTGGGCTAGACAACGGCCAGACGTCGGCCAGACATCGCGGTGGTCGCCGAAGCGGTGATCCGGGCCGGTCACGGTCCGGATCACCAGCCGTCCACCGGTGGAGTCGTCCCCGACGGCGGCTCCACCCACGGGTGGGCGTACGCCGCCCACACCCCGAACACCACCGCCGCCACACACACCAGCACCCACAGCACCCGGCGCACCAGCCGCCCGCGCCGCAGCAGCCGCTCGCCGCGCCGTACCGCCTCCGGGTACAGCTCCGGCGGCACCGGCACCGGACGTGCGGCCATCACCCGCCGTACGGCGGCCTCGCGCTCGGCCCGGTTCACCTCGGCCTCCCCGCGCCGTACGGCCGCCCGCGCCGCGCCTCCCGTGTCCTCATGACGGCGCCACCTTCGCGTTCACCGTGCGCGGACCGGCCGCCCTGACCGGGTGCAGCACCAGGGACGTCGCCCGGTCGCAGACGGTGTGCACACGGTCCGCGGTCAGCCCGAGCAGCGCGGCCGTCTGCTCCTCGGCGACCCCCTCGTACAGCCGCAGCACCAGGACCAGCCGCTCCTGCGGGTCCAGCCGGGCGAGCGGGCCACGCGGCGTGGGCCGCTCCCGGCCGAGGAGGCGGTGCCGGTGCCAGATCGTGCGCGCGAAGCGGACCGCGAGGTACTGCCGCGCGCAGTCGTACGGGTCCTCGCCGCGCAGCCGGTGCCAGCGGGCGTAGGTGTGGCCGAGCGCCAGGGTCAGCAGGCGCCGCGCACGGGGGTTGGCGTCCGGGGCCTCGGCGGTGAGCAGCGTCGCGGCGAGCAGCAGCCGGCCGGCCGCGCCCGCGACGAACGCCTCGAACTCCTGGGCCCGGCCTGCCCCTTGGGCCACCCGCCGCTCACGCAAGACGCCTCCCCCTCAGGGGCCCTGTCCGGTACGGGACAGATGAATCGCGTACGACGCAGGACCCGGCTCTCATATGAGGCCAGCCGGGGCCCCGGGTCAAGACTCGGGATGCTTCCCCTGGGTACGGGCCGAGAGGCCGTGGTTGAAGCGGGTCAGCAGGGCGCAGAACTGCTCGCGCTCCTGCGGCGACCAGTCCTCGGTCAGCTCCGCCATCAGCAGGCGCCGCGAGGACCGCACCTCCGCCAGCCGGGCGGCACCGCGCGGCGACAGCTGGAGCACCACCGCGCGGCCGTCCTCCGGGTGCGAGGTGCGCTTGACCAGGCCGGTGTCGACCAGCGGGGCCACCTGCCGGGTGACCGTGGAGGAGTCGATGCCCATGCCCGAGGCGAGCGCCTTGACGCCCATCGGGCCCTCCTTGTCGAGGCGGTTGAGCAGCAGATAGGCGGCGCGGTCCATGGAGTTGCGCGCCTGCCCGACACCCCCGAGCCGCGTCTGTTCGGCGCGGCGGGCGAACACCGCCACCTCGTGCTGGAGGGAGTCGAGAAGACCGGGATCACCGACGGTCGTCATGTCCATCGACATTTCAGGTGTTGTGGGCATGGCCGGAGGCTCGCTTCATGAAGGGCTGCAAGGTTGGGGGACAGGGTACGCGGCGCAGCGCCGGGCCGTACCGGCGCTGCGCAAACCCGTCTTGGACCTTGGTCACCACCGTCGTACACCACCGTGAGCTGCGATGCTGGAGTCATGAACTACCGCACCGCCCACCCCTTGCGTTCCGTCACCCTGGACGACGTACGCGGAGCCCAGAAGATGCTCTCGGGCGTGGCGCGGACGACCGCGATGGAGGGCAGCCGGCACCTGTCCCAGCTGGTCGGCGCGCCGGTACAGCTGAAATGCGAGAACCTCCAGCGCACCGGCTCGTTCAAGCTGCGCGGCGCCTATGTGCGCATCGCCGGGCTGCTGCCGGAGGAACGCGCCGCCGGAGTGGTGGCCGCGAGCGCCGGCAACCACGCGCAGGGCGTCGCCCTGGCCTCCTCGCTGCTGGGCGTGCACGCCACCGTGTTCATGCCGCACGGCGCCCCGCTGCCCAAGGTCAGCGCGACCAGGGAGTACGGCGCCGAGGTGCGCCTCACCGGCCAGGTGGTGGACGAGACGCTGGCCGCCGCCCAGGACTACGCGGCCCGCACCGGCGCGGTGTTCATCCACCCCTTCGACCACCCGGACATTATCGCCGGCCAGGGCACGGTCGGCCTGGAGATCCTGGAGCAGTGCCCGGAGGTGCGCACGATCCTCGTCGGGGTCGGCGGCGGGGGACTGCTGGCCGGGATCGCGGTCGCGGTGAAGGCGATCAGGCCCGACGTACGGATCATCGGCGTCCAGGCCGAGGGCGCCGCCGCCTACCCGCCCTCGCTGGCCGTCGGGCGCCCGGTGGCGGTCGCGAACCCGGCCACGATGGCCGATGGCATCAAGGTGGGCAAGCCCGGCGTGGTGCCGTTCGGCATCGTCCGCGAGCTGGTGGACGAGATGCGCACGGTCACCGAGGACCAGCTGTCCGCCGCGCTGCTGCTGTGCCTGGAGCGGGCCAAGCTGGTCGTGGAACCGGCCGGTGCGAGTCCGGTCGCCGCGCTGCTCGCGTCCCCGGACACCTTCGAGGGCCCGGTCGTCTGCGTGCTGTCCGGCGGCAATGTCGACCCGGTGCTGCTCCAGCGGGTGCTGCGGCACGGCATGTCCGCGCAGGGCCGCTATCTGGCCGTACGACTGCGGCTCACCGACCGCCCGGGCGCCCTCGCCACCCTCCTCGGGGTGCTGTCGGGGGTGGACGCCAACGTCCTCGACGTCAGCCACGTCCGCACCGACCCCCGGCTCGGCCTCAGCGAGGTGGAGGTCGAACTCCACCTGGAGACCAAGGGCCCGGCCCACTGCGCCGAGGTCGGCCAGTGCCTGCGCGACGCGGGCTACACGGTCATCCCCTGAGGCCCCGCTCATCCCCTGAGGCCTCGCCACGAGCCGTACGACCGTGAGGTACGACGGGACCCCCGGCGTCCGCTGCGGACGCCGGGGGTCCCGGGGTTGGTCAGCTCTGGGGCTCAGCCGTTGTAGGGCTCGGCCTTGAGGATGCGGACCGAGGCCTTCTTGCCGTTGGGCAGCTCGTACTCCGCGTCCTCGCCGACCTTGTGGCCGATGACACCGGCCCCCAGCGGCGACTGCGGCGAGTACGTCTCCACGTCCGAGCTCGCGTACTCGCGGGAGGCGAGCAGGAACGTCATCGTGTCGTCCTCGTCACCGTCGAAGGCGATCGTGACGACCATGCCGGGCGCGACGGCGCCGTCGGCGGAGGCCGGGGCCTCGCCCACCTTGGCGCTCTCCAGGAGCTGGGTCAGCTGCCGCACACGCAGCTCCTGCTTGCCCTGCTCCTCCTTGGCCGCGTGGTACCCGCCGTTCTCGCGCAGGTCTCCCTCCTCGCGCGCGGCCGCGATCTTGGCGGCGATCTCCGTGCGCGCAGGACCAGTAAGGTACTCAAGCTCGACCTTGAGCTTGTTGTACGCCTCCTGGGTCAGCCAGGTGACGTTCTCGCTGGTCTGGGTCACAGGGTGCTCCTCGTCGGTACTGGGAATACAAAGCATCGCCCTACCCAGAAGAATGTTCCCTCTTGGATGGGCGAAACCACGAGCCTAACAATTCATCCGCGGAAGGGGGAGGACATAAGCCATCAGAATCACATCAACGCAGGTCGGGCCGTCCGCATTCCGGGTGAAGGAGCGGCGGGGCGGCGCGTCCGGCGCGGTGGACCACTGTCCGGACCGGGTCCCGGCCGGTGATGCTCCCGGCGGGTCAGCCGCTGTGGCAGCCCAGCAGCTCGGCCGTGGTGCCACGGGCCGTCGTACGCAGCGTGACGACCTTGTCGATGCGGGTGGCCGAGCCGGTGAAGTGGAAGTCGGCCCGGCCGACCTCCGTACCGTCCGCCGCCTGGGAACGCAGGGTGCAGTAGCCGTCGGACCCGGCGTCCTTGTGGACCTCCAGGTGGGCCTTGACCGTGGTGTCCGTGGAGTCGAAGGTGATCACCTGGGCGCTGATCTGCGTCTGCGCGATGTAGTGGTACGCGAAGTAGCCGACCAGGGCCAGCAGGGCGGCGCCGAGCACCACGGCGGCGACCTTGAGTTTGCGGTCGGCACGCTCGTCAGAGGAGCGGCCGTAGCGGCCCGTGGGCAGCCCCGTGCTCGCCGTACTCATGATCGTCCTCTCCGCGGAATTAATCGCCCCCCGATTCGGTCACTATAGAAGCCTTCGATTGCGCCCTGAGCCTTGGGGGCGCCGACCTACCGAGGATTGAGTCTTGACTGACCAGCTGCGACTGATGGCCGTTCACGCGCACCCCGACGACGAGTCGAGCAAGGGCGCGGCCACCATGGCGAAGTACGTGTCCGAGGGGGTGGACGTGCTGGTGGTGACCTGCACCGGCGGCGAACGCGGCTCCATCCTCAACCCCAAGCTCCAGGGCGACCCCTACATCGAGGCGAACATCCACGAGGTGCGCCGCAAGGAGATGGACGAGGCCCGCGAGATCCTGGGCGTCAAGCAGGAGTGGCTGGGCTTCGTGGACTCCGGGCTGCCCGAGGGCGACCCGCTGCCGCCGCTGCCCGAGGGCTGCTTCGCCCTGGAGGACGTCGACAAGGCGGCCGGCGAGCTGGTGCGCCAGATCCGCTCCTTCCGCCCGCAGGTGATCACCACCTACGACGAGAACGGCGGCTACCCCCACCCCGACCACATCATGACCCACAAGATCTCCATGGTGGCGTTCGAAGGTGCGGCGGACACCGAGAAGTACCCCGAGGACGAGTTCGGCCCGGCCCACCGGCCGCTGAAGCTCTACTACAACCAGGGCTTCAACCGCCCCCGCACCGAGGCCCTGCACCGGGCGATGCTCGACCGCGGCCTGGAGTCGCCGTACGGGGAGTGGCTCAAGCGCTGGAAGGAGATCGAGCGGGTCGAACGCACCCTGACCACGCATGTTCCCTGCGCGGACTTCTTCGAGATCCGCGACAAGGCGCTGATCGCGCACGCCACGCAGATCGATCCGGACGGCGGCTGGTTCCGCGTGCCGATGGACCTTCAGCGGGAGGTCTGGCCGACGGAGGAGTACGAGCTGGCGAAGTCGCTCGTGGACACCTCCCTCCCCGAGGACGACCTCTTCGCGGGCATCCGGGACAATGCCTGACATGAGCGCAAGCGTGAGCCTGGCAGCGACGGACCTCGTCTCCCTCGCCGATCTCGACCAGAACAAGGTCACCCCCGGTGTCCTCGGCTTCATCGTGTTCGCGGTGATGGCGGTGGCGGTGTGGGGCCTCATGAAGTCGATGAGCAAGCACATGCGGAAGGTCGACTTCAAGGAGCCCGCCGACCCCGGCACGGACAACCACCCGGCCGACACCCCGGCCCAGCGCAGCTGAACCGGAGCTGACCTGGCCTCTTGGCCCTTGGCTGACCTGGCCTTTGGCTCGGGCTGACCTGGCACTTGGCCTGGGCCGACCTGGCGCTTTGACCCCGGGCCCGGGCCCTCGGTCGTCGGGCGATGGACCCGGGTCGCTGTGTCCGTGGGCCTCGGCTCCGGGAGCCAGGTCCGTGGGGCGTTGGCCCGCCGAGTGCCTGGTCCGCGGGACTTCGGCCTCAAGCGCACGGTCCGGGAGACTTCGGCCCCCTGAGCGCCCGGTCCGGGGCGCGTCGGTGCCGTCGAGTGCCCGGTCCGCGAGGCTTCGGCCGCCGAGAGCCCGGCCTGCGGGACGTCGGCCTTCGGGGCTTCGGCAGTCGGAGCCGCCCAGGC
>NZ_MUNF01000003.1 GCF_002154555.1 Streptomyces murinus | reverse complement strand
CGGGTCAATACACCTAGGGCCCTCCCGCGTCAGCCGATGGAGAGCTCGCCCATCGCGTTCCAGCCGTCCGCGCCCTCGATGGTGGTGCTGACGATGTCGGGGGTGCGGCGCAGCAGCGGGCGCATCGCTTCGAGGCCGGCGCGGAAGTGGTCGGAATGGACGTGCGCCTCGCCGGTGCCGTCCCGGAAGGCCTCGACGAGGACGTAGGTGTCGGGGTCCTCCAGGCTGCGGGACCACTCGAACCACAGATTGCCGGGTTCGGCGCGGGTGGCCCGGGTGAAGGCCTCGACGTGCTGCGGCCACGCCTCGGTGTGCTCGGGCTTCACGGGGAACTTGACGACGATGAAGATCATCCATCGATGATAGGCGGCCGGGTTTCCCAGGGGCCCGAACGACCACGACCCACCCGCGCCCCACCGACTACGATGATCCTCTCGACCCCGATCCCGGCGAAAGCGAGCGCACGCGAAATGGCTGGAGAACCGCAGGACGACTGCCTGTTCTGCAAAATCGTCGCGGGCCACATCCCGGCCACCGTCGTCCGCGAGACGGAGACCACCCTTGCCTTCCGGGACATAAACCCGCAGGCCCCCACGCACATCCTGGTGATCCCCAAGGTCCACTACCGGGACGCCGCCGCGCTCGCCGCCGGCGCCCCCGAGGTCGCCGCGGACGTACTGCGCGAGACCCAGGCCGTGGCCGACGAGGAGAAGCTGGACAGCTACCGCGTCGTCTTCAACACCGGGCCCGGCGCCGGTCAGACCGTCTGGCACGCCCACGGGCATGTGCTCGGCGGCCGCGGTCTCGAATGGCCGCCCGGATAGTCCGCCGTGTCCGTCCGTGAACTCGTCGTCCTCGGCACCGCGAGCCAGGTCCCGACCCGGCACCGCAACCACAACGGCTATCTGCTGCGCTGGGACGGCGAGGGCATCCTCTTCGACCCCGGCGAGGGCACCCAGCGGCAGATGCTGCGCGCCGGGGTCGCCGCGCACGACCTGAACCGCCTCTGCGTCACCCACTTCCACGGCGACCACAGCCTCGGCGTCGCCGGGGTCATCCAGCGCATCAACCTGGACCGGGTGCCGCACGAGATCACCGCGCACTACCCGGCCTCCGGGCAGCGCTTCTTCGACCGGCTGCGGTACGCCACCGCGTACCGGGAGACCGTCGGTGTCACCGAGGTCCCGGTGACCGCCGACGGCACCCTCGCGGTGACGCCGTCGTACACCCTGGACGCCCGCAGGCTCTCGCACCCGGTGGAGTCGTACGGATACCGGCTGACCGAGCCGGACGGCCGCCGGATGCTGCCCGAGCGGCTCGCCGCGCACGGCATCAAGGGCCCGGACGTGGGGGTGCTCCAACGCGAGGGGCGGCTCGGGGACGTGACGCTGGAGGAGGTCAGCGAGGTACGGCGCGGACAGCGGTTCGCGTTCGTCATGGACACCCGGCTCTGCGAGGGCGTGTACACGCTGGCCGAGGGCTGCGACCTGCTGGTCATCGAGTCCACCTTCCTGGACGAGGACGAGGAACTCGCGGTGGAACACGGGCACTTGACGGCCGGGCAGGCGGGGGCGGTGGCGCGCGGGGCGGGGGTACGGCATCTCGTGCTCACCCACTTCAGCCAGCGGTACTCGGAGCCCGACGAGTTCGAGAGGCAGGCACGGGCCGCCGGCTTCGAGGGCGAGCTGACCGTGGCGTACGACCTTCAGCGAGTGCCGGTTCCGAAACGACGGTAAGTGCGCCGTACGATGCTTTGATGCCCCTCCCCAAAGCAGAACTGCACCTCCACATCGAAGGCACCCTGGAGCCGGAGCTGGCCTTCGACCTGGCCGCCCGCAACGGCGTGAAGCTGCGCTACGCCGACACGGAAGAGCTGCGCGAGGCGTATCGGTTCGAGGACCTCCAGTCCTTTCTGAACCTGTACTACGAGCTGATGACCGTCCTGCGTACCGAGCGGGACTTCGAGGACCTGGCCAACGCCTATCTGACCCGCGCCGCGGCGCAGGGCGTACGGCACGCGGAGATCTTCTTCGACCCGCAGGCCCACCTCGCCCGCGGCCTGGACATGCGCACCGTCGTGGAGGGGCTGTGGCGGGCGCTCGGCCGCAGCGAGGAGAACCACGGCGTCTCCACCCGGCTCATCCTGTGCTTCCTGCGCGACGAGTCCGCCGACTCCGCGCTGGAGACCCTGGAGGCCGCCCGGCCCTACCTCGACCGGATCACCGGCATCGGCCTGGACTCCGCCGAGGTCGGGCACCCGCCGGCGAAGTTCCGCCAGGTGTACGAGACCGCCGCCGGGCTCGGGCTGCGCCGGGTGGCGCACGCCGGCGAGGAGGGGCCGCCGGAGTACATCACCCAGTCCCTGGACCTGCTCGGCATCGAGCGCGTCGACCACGGGCTGCGCTGCATGGAGGACCCCGAGCTGGTGGAGCGGCTGGTGCGCGAGCGTGTTCCGCTCACCCTGTGCCCGCTGTCCAACGTCCGGCTGCGCACGGTGGACACCCTGGCCGACCACCCGCTGCCGGCCATGCTGGACGCGGGGCTGCTGTGCACGGTCAACTCCGACGACCCGGCCTACTTCGGCGGGTACGCCGACGACAACTTCCGCGCGGTGCGCGAGAGTCTCGGGCTGACCGAGGACCGGCTGCGCGAACTGGCCCGCAACTCCTTCCTCGCCTCCTTCCTGGAGGACGACGAGGAGCGCCGGGCCCGGTACCTCGCCGAGGTGGACGCGTACGTGTTCTAGACGCACACGTGTTCCAAGCGCGTTCGGCACGGGCCCCGGCATGGGCTATGATTGATCATGTCGAGGTCGCCGGAACTCCGGTAGCCGGACAGTGCGTTGGTGGTCCAAGGAAAGACGCCCCGCTTCCTGCGGGGAAATGCAGGTGCAAGGCCTGCCCGGCGCTCCATTGCAGAGCCCCGTCCCGCCGTGTGCGGGGCGGGGCTCTGCGCTGTGCGCACGGACCTGTCCAGGTGTGCGCATCCCCGGCCGTATGCCCGTACGCGGCGGCCCCGGTGGTGCACACTGGCCAGACCCAGCACACCAGGGAGCGCACCGTGACCTCGTCGCACACCCTCATCGGAGAGGAACCCGAGCACCTCACCCGGGCGGGGCACCGCCAGGCCCAGGTCGATCCGCTCGCCGCGCGGCGCGCCCTCGGGGATCCGCCCTGGGACGTCTATCTCACGGGCACCGTCTTCCTCGACATCATCTTCACCGGCCTTGACTCGGCGCCCGTGCGCGGCACGGAGTCCTGGGCCCGTGGCATGGGCTCCAGCCCCGGCGGGGTCGCCAACATGGCCAGCGCGCTGGCCCGGCTCGGGCTGCGGACCTCGCTCGCGGCCGCGTTCGGGGACGACCACTACGGGGAGTACTGCTGGGACGCCCTCGCACAGGGCGAGGGCATCGACCTCACCCCGTCGCGCACGGTGCCCGGCTGGCACTCGCCGGTGACCGTGTCCATGGCGTACGAGGGCGAGCGGACCATGGTCTCGCACGGGCACGAGCCGCCGCCGGAGGAGCCGGCCCCCGACTGCCCGCCGCGCGCCCGGGCCGCCGTCGCCTCCCTCACGCCGGGCCGCCGCGCCCCCTGGATCGCCCAGGCCGCGCGCGGCGGGACCCGGATCTTCGCCGACGTCGGCTGGGACGAGACCGGCGCCTGGGACCTCGCGGGGCTGTCCGACCTCGAACACTGCGAGGCGTTCCTGCCCAACGCCGAGGAGGCGAAGCGGTACACGGGCGCCGACTGCCCCCGCCTGGCCGCGCATGCGCTCACCGAGTACGTGCCGGTGGCGGTGGTGACGCTGGGCTCGGAGGGCGCGTACGCGGTGGACCGCCGTACCGGCGAAGCCGCGGAGGTCCCGGCGATCGCGGTGGAGGCGCTGGACCCCACGGGCGCGGGGGACGTCTTCGTCGCCGGCTTCGTGACGGGCTCCCTCGCGGGCTGGCCGCTGGCCGACCGGCTGGCGTTCGCGGGGCTCACGGCCGCGCTGTCCGTGCAGGAGTTCGGCGGCTCCCTGTCGGCGCCCGGCTGGTCGGAGATCGGCGCGTGGTGGCGGCGGGTGCAGTCCCTGCCGGCCCAGGACCCCATGGCGCTCCAGCGGTACGCCTTCCTCGACCGGCTGGTCCCGGAGGAGCTGGACCGCCCCTGGCCGCTGCGCCGGGCCGTGCCCACCATCGGCTTCCGGGGCCCCGGCTGACGGGCGGCGGTGCGGTGGCGGCGTACCCCCGGCCGGAGGAAAAGTCCTACGGGCTTCTGAGCCGTCCGGCGTACTCTGGACAGCGACGAGGCCGCCCTAGGTTGTGCGGTCGCGAGGAGGAGGAAGCACCAGGCCTTCGCGCCGGCCCATGACACAGACACCCACAGCTCACACCCCCACGCAGGAGCAGGCGAGAGCGCAGCTCACCGTCCCCGCCCAGCACCCCATGGTGACCGTTCTGGGTTCCGGCGACTCCCTCCTGCGCGTGATCGAGAGGGCCTTCCCGGCGGCCGACATCCATGTCCGGGGCAATGAGATCAGCGCGGTCGGCGAGAGCGCCGACGTCGCCCTGATCTCACGCGTGTTCGACGAGATGATGCTGGTGCTCCGCACCGGGCAGCCGATGACGGAGGACGCAGTGGAGCGCTCGATCGCCATGCTCAAGGCGAGCGACAACGGTACGAGCGAAGGCTCGGAGACCCCGGCCGAGGTGCTGACGCAGAACATCCTGTCCTCGCGCGGCCGCACCATCCGCCCCAAGACCCTCAACCAGAAGCGCTATGTCGACGCCATCGACAAGCACACGATCGTCTTCGGCATCGGCCCCGCCGGTACCGGCAAGACCTACCTGGCCATGGCCAAGGCCGTCCAGGCTTTGCAGTCCAAGCAGGTCAACCGGATCATCCTGACCCGCCCCGCGGTCGAGGCCGGCGAGCGGCTGGGCTTCCTGCCCGGCACGCTCTACGAGAAGATCGACCCCTATCTGCGCCCGCTGTACGACGCGCTGCACGACATGCTCGACCCGGACTCCATCCCCAAGCTGATGGCCGCCGGGACCATCGAGGTCGCGCCGCTGGCGTACATGCGTGGGCGTACCCTCAATGATGCGTTCATCATCCTGGACGAGGCCCAGAACACCAGCCCCGAGCAGATGAAGATGTTCCTCACCCGACTCGGCTTCGACTCGAAGATCGTGATCACGGGTGATGTGACGCAGGTCGACCTGCCGAACGGCACGAAGTCGGGTCTGCGCCAGGTCCAGGAGATCCTGGAGGGCGTCGAGGACGTGCACTTCTCCCGGCTGACGTCCCACGATGTCGTACGGCACAAGCTGGTGGGCCGTATTGTCGACGCGTACGAGAAGTACGACAGCAAGAACGGCACCGAGAACGGCTCCCACCCGGGCCGTGGCAGGACCGGCGCCAAGGGCACCAAGGGGAAGTAGACCGGCACGAGCATGTCGATCGACGTCAACAACGAATCCGGCACCGAGG
The DNA here is from genome assembly GCF_002154555.1 of Streptomyces murinus. Lineage (GTDB taxonomy): Bacteria > Actinomycetota > Actinomycetes > Streptomycetales > Streptomycetaceae > Streptomyces > Streptomyces murinus. Next base: position 23,297 of record NZ_MUNF01000003.1, on the reverse strand, counting down.
TCGACGAGCAGGCGATCCTCGACATCGCCCGCTACGCGCTCGCGCGCATGCGCATCCACCCGCTCTCCGAACTCTCGGTGATCGTCGTGGACGAAGACGCCATGGAGCAGCTGCACATCCAGTGGATGGACCTGCCCGGGCCCACCGATGTCATGTCCTTCCCGATGGACGAGTTGCGTCCGCCGGGCAAGGACGACGAGGAGCCCCCGCAGGGGCTGCTCGGTGACATCGTGCTGTGCCCGGAGGTCGCGACCAAGCAGGGGGCCGACGCCCCGACGCAGCACTCCATGGACGAGGAGCTCCAGCTGCTCACCGTCCACGGCGTGCTGCATCTGCTCGGCTACGACCACGAGGAGCCGGACGAGAAGGCCGAGATGTTCGGGTTGCAGGCCGCCATCGTGGACGGCTGGCGGGCCGAGCAGGGCCTGACCGGCCCGTCTCCCGCGCCGACCGTCTCGTAAGCCGGCCGGATGTCCCCGCAGATCGTGATCGGCGCGATCGCGCTGGTCGTCGTCGCCTGGCTCGCCGCCTGCGCGGAGGCGGGCCTCGCCCGGGTCTCCAGCTTCCGGGCCGAGGAGGCCGTGAAGTCCGGGCGGCGCGGCGGCGAGAAGCTGGCGCAGATCGCCGCCGACCCCACCCGCTACCTCAATGTGGCCCTGCTGGTCCGCGTCGCCTGCGAGATGGCGGCCGCGGCCCTGGTCACCTACGCCTGCCTGGAGGCCTTTTCGGCCACCTGGCAGGCCCTGCTGGTCGCCATCGCCGTGATGGTCCTGGTGTCGTACGTCGCCGTCGGGGTCTCCCCGCGCACCATCGGCCGCCAGCACCCGCTGAACACCGCGACCGTGGCCGCGTACGTCCTGGTGCCGCTGGCCCGGGTGATGGGCCCGATCCCCTCGCTGCTGATCCTCATCGGCAACGCGCTCACCCCCGGCAAGGGCTTCCGGCGCGGCCCGTTCGCCTCCGAGGCGGAGCTGCGCGCGCTGGTCGACCTCGCCGAGAAGGAGTCGCTGATCGAGGACGAGGAGCGCCGTATGGTGCACTCCGTCTTCGAGCTGGGCGACACGCTGGTGCGCGAGGTCATGGTGCCGCGCACCGACCTGGTCACCATCGAGCGCTTCAAGACCATCCGGCAGGCCCTCACCCTCGCCCTGCGCTCCGGGTTCTCCCGGATACCGGTCACCGGAGAGAGCGAGGACGACATCGTCGGGATCGTGTATCTCAAGGACCTGGTCCGCAAGACGCACATCAGCCGGGACGCGGAGAGCGACCTGGTCTCCACGGCCATGCGCCCGGCGGTCTTCGTGCCCGACACCAAGAACGCGGGCGACCTGCTGCGGGAGATGCAGAAGGAGCGCAACCACGTCGCCGTAGTCATCGACGAGTACGGCGGCACCGCGGGCATCGTCACCATCGAGGACATCCTGGAGGAGATCGTCGGCGAGATCACCGACGAGTACGACCGGGAACTGCCGCCCGTGGTGGACCTCGGCCAGGGCCGCTTCCGGGTCACCGCCCGCCTGGACATCACCGACCTCGGCGAGCTGTACGGCCTGGAGGAGTACGACGACGAGGACGTGGAGACCGTCGGCGGACTGCTCGCCAAGGCGCTCGGCCGGGTGCCCATCGCGGGCGCGTCCGCTGAGGTCGAACTCCCCGACGAGCGGCGGCTGAAGCTCACCGCGGAGTCCTCCGCCGGCCGCCGGAACAAGATCGTCACCGTGCTGGTGGAGCCCGCCGAGGAGACGAAGGCCGAGTGAGACCCGAGGAGCTGCGCGCCTTCTGCCTGTCCTTCAACGCGGCCGTGGAGGACTTCCCGTTCAACCCGGAGACCTCGGTCTTCAAGGTGCTGGGCAAGCTGTTCGCCCTGACGAACCTGGACGCGCGGCCCCTGACGGTCAATCTCAAGTGCGACCCGGAGGACGCGGTGCGGCTGCGCGCCGACCACGAGGGCCTGATCGTCCCCGGCTGGCACATGAACAAGCGGCACTGGAACACCGTCACCGTCGACGGCGGTCTCCCGGACCCGCTGCTGCGCGAGCTGATCGAGGACTCGTACGACCTGGTCGTCGCGGGGCTGCCGAGAGCGGAGCGGCTGCGGCTGGACCGCCCGTAATCGCGTCGCCCGGGGCCCGGGACTTCGAGAGCATCCCGTATGACCATTCGATACCCGCGCCCCCTGCGCCCCGGTGACCGTGTCGGTGTGACCTCTCCCTCCGCGGGCGTGGCCGAACCCCTCAGGGCGCGCCTCGACGTCGCGGTCAAGGAGATCGAGCGGCGCGGTTACGAGGTGGTCGTCGGCCGGTGCATGGACGGCACCACCCACATCAGCGCCCCGGCCGCCGAACGCGCCGCCGAGCTGACGCAGATGCTCACCGACCCCGCCGTCCGGGCCGTGATCCCCCCCGTGGGGTGGCGAGATGGCCATCGATCTGATGCCCCACCTGGACTTCGAGGCGATCGGCCGGGCCGAACCCACCTGGCTGGTCGGCTACTCGGACATGTCGACCCTGCTCGCCCCGCTGACCCTGCTGACCGGGGTGGCGACCGTGCACGGCAACAACCTCATGGACACCCCGTGCCGGGTGCCCGAGGGGCTGGTGTCCTGGCTGGACATCGTGGCCGCGCCGCAGGGCGAGCCGTTCACCCAGACCCCGCCCGGCCGGCACCGCACCGGCGGCTGGGACGACTGGACCCGCGACCCGGGGATCAGCGAGTTCACCCTGGACGGCGCGGGCGGCTGGCGGCGGCTCGACGGCGAGGGGGACGTGGAGGTCGAGGGGCGGCTGATCGGCGGCTGTATCGAGACCGTCGCCCCGCTCGCCGGGAGCCGCTACCTCGACACGAGGCACTTCGCGGGCGCGGAACCGCTGCTCGTCTACGTCGAGGCATGCGAGGACAACGCGCTGATCATCGCCCGCCAGCTGCACGGCATGCGGCTGGCCGGCTTCTTCGACCGGGCCGCCGCCGTGCTCGTCGGCCGCACCCACGCCCCCGACGCGCCCACCCTCACCCAGGACGCGGCCGTCCTCGACGCCCTCGGACCGCTGGGCGTGCCGATCCTCGCCGACGTCGAGTGCGGGCATGTGGCGCCGTACCTCCCGCTGGTCAACGGCGCGCGCGGCCGTGTGGTGCACACGGCCGCGCGAAGCGAGATCACCCAGACCCTGGACTGAGGCCCCGGGCCCTGGTTCAGGACCGGGAGCGGCGCAGGCCGAGGCCGGTCAGGAGCGCGGCGCCGAGCACGATCGCCGCGTCCAGGGCGATCACCGTGTGCACACCGCTCAGCAGGTCGCCCGAGGTGGTGGCCAGCACGCCGAGCAGCGGGATGCCGACCGTGATGCCGACCTGCTGGGTGGACGTCACCAGGCCGGTGGCCAGGCCCTGTTCCGCGTCCGGGACACCGGAGGTGACCGTCACGCCGTACGAGATGATCGCGCCCAGGTGGCACATGCTGGCCAGCGCCACCGCGGCCGTGGCCAGCCACGCCGACCAGACGTGGGTGTTCAGCAGGAGCAGCGACGCGGTCAGCGCGCCCTGGCCGGCCAGCGAGGCGACCAGGGCGCGGCGGGCGCCGAGGCGGCCGATGACCTTCGGGGCGAGGGTGCCGGCGACCACGGACAGCACGCCCTGGAAGCCGAAGACCAGTCCGGTCTCGAAGGCGGACAGGCCCAGGATCTCCTGGAGGTACAGGGTCAGCACGAACACGATCGTGGACATCATCGAGAAGGTGACCAGACCGCCGATGTTGCCCCAGGCCACCGTGCGCCGGCGCAGCATCGGCAGCGAGACCAGGGGCGCCGCCGAGCGGGACTCCACCAGCACGAACGCGGCCAGCAGCAGGAGCCCGGCGGCCAGGGCCGCGAGGACATCGGCGCGGCCGAAGCCGTGGTCGGCGGCGGTGGACAGGGCGTAGATCAGCGAGAGCAGTCCGGTGGTGACGGTGACGGCGCCGGGCACGTCCAGGCGCGGCCGGTCCGGGATGGGGGTACCTCCCATGCCTTTAGGGCTATGGGGGAGCGACTCCGGCAGCAGGCCGGGCGCCAGCGGCAGCACGATCAGCGCGAACAGGGTCAGCAGGGCCATCGTGGAGCGCCAGCCGAAGGTGTCGGTGAGGGTGCCGCCCGCAACCATGCCGATGGTGAAGCCCAGCGACAGCAGGGTGCCGGAGATGCCGAGGGCGCGGTCGCGGGCCGGGCCCTCCGGGAAGGTGGTGGTCAGCAGGGACATGCCGGTCGGTACGATCGCCGCCGCGCCGAGCCCCTGGAGGGCCCGCCCGGCGAGGAACGAGGCCGGGTCCCAGGCCAGGGTGGACAGCAGCGAGGCCGCGCCGAACAGGGCGAGACCGGCGAGGAAGAGTCTGCGGCGCCCGAACAGGTCGCCGACGCGGCCGAACAGCAGCAGGAAGCCGCCGGAGGGCAGCGCGAACGCGGTGACGGCCCACTGGAGCGCGGACGTGCTCATGCCGAGGTCGCGGCCGAGGTCGGGCAGCGCCACGTTCAGCACGGAGAAGTCCAGCGCGACCATGAACTGGGCCGCGCACAGGACGAACAGGACCAGCTTGTCACGCGTCGACAACCGGGGGATGCCGGGCGCCGCGGTGTCCGCTGCGGGGGAGGTCTGGGTGGTGGTGTCGATCGCCATGGGAAGAGCTTCGGGCGTACGGAATACCGGTGGGGAGTCGGAACTTATGGTGGTGGTGGCACCACCAGAGAGGTCACCGGAGCGACCACTGGACAGGACCGACGGGGGAGGGGCGGCACATGCCTGCTGCTGAGGCGACGCGCAGTCATCGGCGTGACGAACTGCGGGAGTTCCTGATGAGCCGGCGCGCCCGGGTCAGTCCCGAGGAGGCCGGGCTGCCCGCCGGCGGCGGCAGACGCCGTACGCCCGGACTGCGCCGCGAGGAGGTCGCCGTGCTCGCCGGGGTGGGCGCCTCGTGGTACCAGTGGCTGGAGCAGGGGCGGGACATCTCGGTCTCCCCGCAGGTGCTGGACGCGGTCGCCCGGGTGCTGCGGCTCAGCGACGCCGAGCGCCGGCACCTGTATCTGCTGGCCGGGCTGAACCCGCCGACGCCCCAGGTGGTGCCCGGCAGGAAGGACATGTGCGACGGGCTGCGGCGGCTCATCGACACCTGGATGCCGTACCCGGCGCACATCATGGACCTCTACTACAACTGCGTGCAGTACAACGACGCGGCCGCGATCGTGCTGGGCATGCGCCCCGGCATCACCCAGAACTGCCTGATCGACTTCTTCACCGACCCGCTGTACCGCGAGCGCAGCCACAGCTGGGAGCGCAACGCGCGCACCGTGGTGGCGCAGTTCCGGGCCGCCTGCGCGGCGCGCCCCGACGACGAGGGGTTCCGGGAGGTGCTGGCCGAGGTGAGCGCCGCCAGCGAGGAGTTCGCGGCGCTGTGGGCGGAGCGGGACATCGAGGACCAGGGGCAGGTGCGCAAGGAGCTGTCGCATCCGCTGGCCGGGCTGCTGGTCGTGGAGTCGACAGTCCTGAAGATCCCCGCCCGACCCGACCTGATGATCGTGCTGCACACACCGCTGGACGAGGCGAACACCGCGGAGAAGCTGGAGTGGCTGGCCTCCCCGGAGGGCCGGCGGGGCGCGATGTACCCCGTGGCGGGGTGAGCGTCGTAGCGCCTCCGGTGCCTTCGTATGCTCGGGGGCATGACCGAGAGCAGCGCGCTTGACCCCGAGGACCGCAAGATCGTGACCCTGGCCCGTTCCGCGCGGGCCCGCAACGCAGTGCCCGAGGGGGCGGCCGTACGGGACGACACCGGGCGCACCTATGTCGCCGGCACGGTGGACCTGGCCTCGCTGAAGCTCAGCGCGCTGCGCACCGCCGTCGCCATGGCGGTGGCGTCCGGGGCCGCGTCGCTGGAGGCGGCGGCGGTGGTCGGCGAGGCGGAGTCGGTGCCGGCCGAGGACCTGGCCGCGGTGGCCGACCTCGGGGGCGCGGACACGCCGGTGCTGCTCGCGGGGGTGGACGGCACGGTCCGTACGACCGTGGCCGCGGGCCGCGCAGAGAGCTGACCGCTCGCGCGCGAAACCGCGGGCCGGCCGAAGAATACCGACCGAAAGGTCGGCTGGAATTCAACCTTGCTGGGTCGCGGGGCGCGCGCGTCAATGAACGCGTACGTCCCGACGACCCGTCAGATCCGCACCGCCGTCCGGCGCGTCCGCACCCGCCCGACCGGCCTGCCGTTCGTCGGCGCACCTTCCGATCACCCCACACGGCACGTCCGGCGTGCCCAGCAGGAAGGAAAGCGGATCCCCATGAGAGCCAAGCGCACGGCAACAGGTGCGGCCCTGGTGGCCGGGGCCCTCGCGGTCACCGGTCTCGCCCTCGCACCCTCCGCGGCCGCCGTCACTCCCCAGTCGGCGACCATCACCGCGAGCTGCGGCATCTTCGGCGGTGGCTCGGCCACGCTCACCGCCACCCAGAGCGGCACCTCGGCCACCCTGAGCCTCACCTCCACCGCGATCAGCGCCCCCGTCACGGTGGCCGCGGACTCGATCACCTCCACGCTCACCATGGCCAAGGCGGGCGGCGGCAGCGTCGTGTTCAGCGGCACGAAGAACCCGGTCATGAACCCGGGCGACCCGGTCAGCGTCGGCCCGCTCGCCGGGACCGTCGCCTCCGGGTACAGCCTGGACGCGTACGGCGGTTCGCTGAAGATGGTGATCTTCGGCATCACCGTGACGTGTACCGCGAGCGGTCCGCAGTCGCCGGGTCCGTTCGTGTTCTGAGCCCGCCCCGGCCGACCGGTCCGTTCCGGTTCTCCCCTGGATGCCGCAGGATCTGACGAGTAGTCAGGATTCTGCGGCATCTCCCTTGACTTCTCACCTCGCCGCCCCGCCAATGCCCCCTGTCGGGGCGCCCGTTCGGCCGCGCCCACCACCCTCAGGAGGGGGCCCATGGGTCTCACCACCCGAAGATCCGGACGGTGGCGCTGGGCGTCACTGCTCGGCGCGACCGCGCTCGCGGTCTCCGCGGGCGGCGCGCTGGCCTGCCCGGCCGGCGCCGCCGGCGCCGACGTGGACTTCGCCACGCACTGCATCCCGCCCGCCATCGCGGGCCTGCCGCCGATCGACGGCACCACGACCGCCACCGTGTCGGCGGACAACACCAGCCCGAAGGTCGGCGACACCGTCACCGTCACCTACACCGTGGTCGGGGCCGCCGCGAGCAACCCCACCGATCTGGCGCTGCCGGCCGACATCATGACCCCGACCGGCAAGGTCACACTGGGCGGCGCCCAGAGCGGTGACATCACGGTCGCCGGACCGAAGAAGAACCCCCCGGTACCGGGGAAGGCCGCCTTCCCGTCCTTCTCCATGACGGGCACGTTCACCGTCACCAAGGCCGGGAAGATCACCCTCGCGCCGGGCGACTACAACATCCACACCAGCTACATCATGGAACTGGACACCCCCTGCACGGTCACGAACCCGCCCGCACCGGCGTCCGAGACCCTCACGGCGACGGCGGGGACTCCGGCCAACACCCGGGCGATCACGCTGGGTTCGGCCACCGGAGAGCCGGGCGCGAGCGTCAAGGTCAGCGGTACGGGCTTCACCCCGGGCGCCGCCGTCACCCTGGCCGGACGCTCCGGGACCAGCCAGACCGGGGACACCGCGAGCGTGTCCGCGGACGGGCAGGGCTCCTTCAGCGGTTCCCTCGTCGTGAGCGACACCTCGACCACCGGGATCGTCGCGTACGAGGGTGACTCCTGGAACGCCGACACCGGCGCGGGCCCCGCGGCCTACGTCGTCGACGCGCCGGTGCCGCCCGGCAGTCAGAAGCTCACCACGAGCGTCACGGCGGGCACGCTCGCCATGACCCAGGCCGGGGACTCGGTCGCGCTGTCGGGGGTCGACTTCGGCCAGGGCGGCGCCTCGACCGGCGCGCTCCGGACGGTGACGGTCAAGGACTTCCGCGGCGGACCGGCGGGCTGGTCGCTGACCGGCAGGGTCACCGACTTCACCGGGCCCGGCGGCAGGATCGGCGCGGACCGGCTGAGCTGGACGCCGTCGTGTGTGAGCAAGGCGGGCAGTCCCAGTACCTGTACGGCGGGTTCGGCGGGCACGGTGGGCTCCTCGGGGGCCACCCTCGCGGGGACGCCGGACGGGACGCTGACCGGCGGCGAGTTCACCGTCGACGCCGGACTCTCCCTGGACGTACCGGCGTTCACGCCTCCGGGCGGGTACTCCGGCGTGCTCACGCTGACGCTGTCATGAGCGTACGGGCGCCCGCACCCGCCCGTGCCCCGGGCCGCCCCCGGCCGCGGGGGTCCGCACCCATGCGCAAGGCGCACGTCGTCGTGGTGAGCCTGCTGCTGGCCGTACTGCCGGTGGTGCCCGCGCGGGCCGCCGACAACGGCAGCTGGTCCGTGTACCCGGTCGCCGCCCGGGCCGCGGCCCGGCCCTACTTCTACCTCTCCGCCGACCCCGGCCAGACGCTCACCGACAAGGTCGTCGTCCAGAACAGGACCGGCGAGCCGCTCACGTTCCGGCTGTACGCGGCCGACGCCTACAACACGCCCCGGGACGGCGGCTTCGCCGTGCGCACGGCGGACGAGACGATGCGCGGGGTGGGCGCGTGGGCGCGGCTCGCCAGGACCCGGATCACGGTGCCGGGCCATCGGACCGTGACCGTACCGTTCACGCTGCGGGTGCCGGCGGGCGCGGAACCCGGCGACCATCCCGGGGCGATCGTCGCGCTGGACGAGCGGACCGAGCCGGGCGGCGGGAAGCTGGCGCTGGGCATCCGGCGGGCGGTCGGCGCGCGGGTGTATCTGCGGGTGAGCGGCCCGGCGCTGCCCGCGCTGGCGGTGTCCCGGCTGAGCGTCGGCCGTCACCGGCCGCTGCTCTTCGGCATGGGTACGGCGACCGTGTCGTACACCCTGCGCAACACGGGCAATGTCACGCTGCGGCCGAGCGCGCAGCTGACGGCGCGCGGACTGTTCGGCCGTACGCTGCTGGAGCGCCGGGCGGCCCGGGTGCCCGCCGAGCTGCTGCCCGGGCAGTCGGTACGGCTCACCGAGACCTGGCGCGGCACACCGGTGCTCGACCGGGCGGCGATCACGGTGAGCGCGCGGGCGCGGGGGGCGTCGGCGTCGGCGGGGGCGTCGTTCTACGCGGTGCCGTGGCCCCCGCTGGTGGTGCTGGTGCTCGTGGTGGTGGCGGTGGTGATCGTGTGGCGGATGCGGTCACGTTCCGGTGAAGGGACGGCCACGTGGCGTGACCGTCGATTCGCGGTGCGGCGGGGGCTCCGGGATCAGGGACAATGAACGGCATGAGCGTTCGCACCCAGTCATCCGAGCAGCCGGCGGAAACCGTCCACCGCGCCGGCTTCGCCTGCTTCGTGGGCCGCCCCAACGCGGGCAAGTCCACCCTCACGAACGCTCTGGTCGGGCAGAAGGTGGCGATCACCTCGAACCGGCCGCAGACCACCCGGCACACGGTGCGGGGCATCGTGCACCGCCCGGACGCCCAGCTGATCCTGGTCGACACCCCCGGGCTGCACAAGCCGCGCACACTGCTGGGCGAGCGGCTGAACGACGTCGTGCGCACCACGTGGGCCGAGGTCGACGTGATCGGGTTCTGTCTGCCGGCCGACCAGAAGCTCGGCCCCGGTGACCGGTTCATCGCGAAGGAACTGGCCGGGATCAAGAAGACGCCCAAGGTCGCCGTCGTCACCAAGACCGACCTCGTGGACTCCAAGACCCTCGCCGAGCAGCTGATCGCCATCGATCAGCTCGCCAAGGAGCTGGGCTTCGAGTGGGCGGAGATCGTGCCGGTGTCCGCGGTCGGCGACCAGCAGGTGGAGCTGCTGGCCGACCTGCTGGTGCCACTGCTGCCCGAGGGGCCCGCGCTCTACCCCGAGGGCGACCTCACGGACGAGCCCGAGCAGGTGATGGTCGCCGAGCTGATCCGCGAGGCGGCGCTGGAGGGCGTGCGCGACGAGCTGCCGCACTCCATCGCGGTGGTCGTGGAGGAGATGCTGCCGCGCGAGGACCGGCCGGCGGAGCGTCCGCTGCTCGACATCCACGCGAACGTCTACATCGAGCGCCCCAGCCAGAAGGGGATCATCATCGGCCCCAAGGGCAAGCGCCTCAAGGAAGTCGGCATCAAGTCCCGCAAGCAGATCGAGGCCCTGCTGGGCACGCCGGTCTTCCTCGACCTCCATGTCAAGGTCGCCAAGGACTGGCAGCGCGACCCGAAGCAGCTCCGCAAGCTCGGCTTCTGACCTCCCCTTCAGTCGACCCCCCTGATCCGCCCCACCAGTACCGCCCCCGCCAAGCCGATCGCCGCCGACACCAGGAACAGCACCCGGTATCCGCCCAGATACGTCACCAGCGGGGCCGCCAGAGCCGGGGCGGCCGCCTGGGGGAGGGCGTTGGCGATGTTGATGAGACCCAGGTCCTTGCCGCGGCCCGCGGCGTGCGGGAGGACGTCGGTCATCAGGGCGAAGTCGACGGAGGTGAAGACGCCGAAGCCGATGCCCAGGACGGCGGCCGCGGTCACCGCGCCCGGCCAGGTCCCCCAGCCGGCCAGCGCCGCCGTCGCCACCGCCATCAGCACGCCCGACCAGACCACGAACGGCTTGCGGCGGCCGGTGCGGTCGGACCATGCGCCGCCGATCACCACCGTCGCCAGCAGCGTCACGCCGTTCACCGCGGTCAGGATCAGGACACCCCGGCCGGGGTCGGGGTAGTGGACGCGGTCGCGGAGGTAGTAGAGCAGGTACAGCAGCACCAGCGAGTTGCTGAGGTTGATCAGGAAGCGGGTCAGCCAGGCCCAGCCCAGGTCGGGATACCGGCGCGGGCTCAGCCAGAAGCCCGCCAGGAAACCCCGCCAGGACCACGCGGGCCGGTCCTGGGGCGGGAGGGGGAGGTCGCGGAAGAGGAGGAGGTACGGGAGGACGCCCGCCGCCGTGCACACCGCGCAGGCCATGTATCCCGCGCCGATGCCGCCCGCCGCCGTCGCCAGCCCGGTGCCCGCGACCACGCCCAGGATCTGCGCCGCGCCCAGCCAGCCGCCCACCACACCCCGTTGACGCCTGGGCACCCGGTCCGGGACCGCCGCCGTCACCGCCGCGAAGGCCGCGTTCAGGGTGAACTGGACGAGGCACCAGCCCAGCACCATCGACCACGGCCCGCCCGCGCCCGCGAGCAGCAGCAGGGACAGCGCCCCGCCCGCCGCCCCGGCCACGATCCACGGCGTCCGGCGGCCCGCCCGAGCGGTCGTACGGTCGGACAGCGCGCCGAAGAACGGGTTCGCGAGCAGGGACACCACCGCGCCCGTGCCGGTCACCCAGGCCAGCAGGGTCTCCTTGGACATCCCGGTGCCGGGCGCGAGATCCTTCGCCTGGGCGGCCAGCAGGATCTGGAGCGGGCCGAACCAGCCCACCCAGATCGCCCCGTTGGCCAGCGAGAGGGCCGCCGTCCAGCCTCGCCCCACCGCCTCGGCCGGCTCGGCGAGCGCGGCCGACGGGCGGCCGGTGGTCATCTCTGCGCCCGCAGCACTTCCCGGAACCAGTGGTACGACGCCTTCGGCACCCGCTCCAGCGTCGCGTAGTCCACGTGCACCAGACCGAAGCGCCGCGCATAGCCCTCGGCCCACTCGAAGTTGTCCAGGAGGGACCACACGAAGTAGCCGCGCACATCCACCCCGGCCGTCAACGCGTCGTGCAGGGCGCGCAGATGGGCGTCCAGGTAGGCGATGCGGTCCTGGTCGTCGAGGCCCTCGTACGAGCAGCCGTTCTCGGTGATGACGATCGGCGGGAGCCGGTCGCCGTACCGCTCCCGGAACCCGCACAGCAGCTCGGTCAGCCCCTCCGGGACCACCGGCCAGCCGAAGTCGGTCCGCGGCCGTCCCTCGATCTCCCGTACAGAGAAGGGGAGTTCGGCGGGTATGGGCACGCCGCCGAACTCCGTCTCCGTGCCGAGCGGAGCGCCCACCAGTGTCGGCGCGTAGTAGTTGACGCCGTACCAGTCGAGGGGCTCCGCGATCACCTTCAGGTCCGCCGAGAGGTCGGCCGCGGGCATCAACTCGCCCAGGCCGGCCGGGTATTCGCCGAGCAGGATCGGGTCCGCGAAGAGGCGGTTGAGCAGGGTGTCGTAGAAGTCCGCCGCCTCCGTGTCCGCCGGGTCGGCCGAGGCCGGCCATGTCGGGCCGTGGGAGTTGGCGATGCCGATGTCGGCCGCGCCGGCCGCGCGCAGCGCCCGTACCGCGAGACCGTGGGCGAGGAGCTGGTGATGGGCCACCGGGAGGGCGTCGAACAGCAGCCGCCGGCCGGGGGCGTGGACGCCGAGGGCGTGGCCGAGCAGGGTGTGCTCGGCGGGCTCGTTGAGGGTGATCCACTTGCCGACCCGGTCGGTCAGGCGTTCGGCGACCACGGACACCTGGTCGGCGAACCGGGACGCCGTGTCCCGCTCCAGCCAGTCGAGGGACGCGGGCAGATCCCAGTGGAAGAGGGTGGGGACCGGCCGGACCCCCGCCGCGCACAGCTCGTCCACCAGCCGGTCGTAGAAGTCCAGGCCGCCCGGGGAGCCGACACGGGGCCAGGAGACGGAGAAGCGATAGGCGTCCACCCCGAGACCGGCCAGAAGCGCCACGTCCTCGGGGTAGCGGTGGTAGTGGTCGCAGGCCACCGCCGCCGTCGAACCGTCCTTCACCCGGCCCGGCTCGGCGGTGAACACGTCCCACACCGAGGGCCCGCGCTCGTCCACCGCCCCCTCGATCTGATGGGCGGATGTCGACACGCCCCACAGGAAGCCGGCCGGGAACCGAGGGAGCGGATTGCCTGCGTCAGTCGCCATGGCCGGATCATCCGTACCGCCGGTAACGAAGTCAACGCCCGTGCGCGGGTCAACGCCCGTGCGGACAACGGTTCCAGCGTTCACCGGATGTGGGCCGCATGGCCCAATCGACTGGCAATCGGGGCCCGATAGTTCCGAAACTGAACCGTATGACAGTCCATCAGCTGATCACCAGGCCGCGCACCCGGCTGCTCACCGTGCTCGCGGCATGTCTGTTCGTCCTGCTGGGCGGCGTGCCCGGCGCGCTCGCCGACACCCGCCGCGACCCGGCGTCCACCGACTGCATCTCCACTCCGGCCGCGTACAAGGCCGCCTGGGACGCCCGCCAGGTGCGCTGCGTGTCCCCGTCCCTGTTCGGCACCACCCACACCCGGGGCGACACCACCCTCTACCCGAGCGGCTTCTGGTACGCGTGGGCGGGCTCGAACACCAATCTGGAGCGGTACCTCCAGCTGCGCAGCCGGTACGGCGACCAGCCCCCGAAGACCGGCATCGGCGTCCTGTCCTTCGTCGGCTACCCGGGGCTCGACAGCTGGGACACCCCGACCGATCTCGCCGTCTACACCCTGCCGGCCGGGACCCGCGCCCAGGTCCCGGCGTTCGAGACCTGGTTCCGGCTGCTGGACGAGAAGTTCGGCCACACGGACGCCTACCCGCTCGCCGCCCAGCGCGACCTCGTGCTCGCCTACTCACGCCTCGGCAAGGGCGAGGACGTCGTCGGCGCCTTCCAGGACGTGACCGGGTGCAGGCGCGGCCAACTGCTCAAGGGGGCGGCGCCCTCCGCGGCGATCGGGTGCAGCCGCGACTTCCTGGACGCGCTGGCCGCTGCGGGACCCTCCCCGTACGACGGCGCGTCCTCGCTGGCCTGCTTCGCCAACTTCCAGTCCGGCTACACCGGGCCGCGCAACGCCGCCGCCCTGCGCGGGGTGCTGTACCAGTGCCAGGACGCCGGGTTCCTCAACACCGGCGTGGGCCTCGGCTACAACACGTACGCCAACCCGTTCGTGTGCAAGTCCGCCGCCGCCCAGACCGTACGACAGCGGTACACCGGCCGGGAGTTCGTGCTGCCGAACGCGTCCTTCGGGGAGCTGCCGAGCCATGTCGACATCCCGCTGGACCTCGGCAACCCGAACCAGCGCGGCTTCCTCCAGAAGGGCTACTGCTGAGGCGAGGGCCGCGGCTAAGCGCCTTCCTTGAGCACCCGGGAGACCAACTCCCGCTGGTCCTCGGTCAGTCGGGGGTCGGCCGCGTACACCGTGCGGCCGTCCACCGAGATCTCGTAGCTGAAGCCGTCCGGCACACCGGCCGGCGGGGTGGCCTGGCCGGACGCGAGGGCGCGTCCGGCCAGTGCCTGCCACTCCTCGGCGTCGGGCCGGGTCGAGGTGTCCACCTCGGCCCGGCGCTCGATGCCCGCGAAACCGCCCGTGCGCCTCACCTGAATCCGCATGGGTCCAGTGTCGCAGCGCGGGCGGTCCCGTGGGCGGACTACCGGACGCGTACTACCGCGTATGCACCCCGACCTGTTCCCACGCCTTCTGCACGGCCTCCAGTTCGTCGGCGCCGAACCGCTCGCGGGCCGCCTTCGCGGTGAGCGTGGCGAAGTCGGCGAACTGCGCGTCCGACTTGAGGTCGCCGCCGGTCAGCGCGTCGTACCAGACCTGCCCCGCCTTCTCCCAGGCATGGCCGCCGAGGGCCTTGGCGGCGAGGTAGAAGGCATGGTTGGGGATGCCGGAGTTGATGTGCACCCCGCCGTTGTCGCGGCCGGTGCGCACATAGTGCTCCATGGTCGCGGGCTGCGGGTCCTTGCCGAGGTTCGGGTCGTCGTACGCCGTGCCCGGGGCCTTCATCGAGCGCAGCGCGGTGCCGTGCACGCCCGGGGCGAGGAGTCCCGCGCCGATCAGCCAGTCGGCCTCGGCGGCGGTCTGGCCCAGCGCGTACTGCTTGATCAGCGAGCCGAAGACATCGGAGACCGATTCGTTCAGCGCACCGGACTGGCCGAAGTACTCCAGGTTGGCGGTGTGCTGGGTGACGCCGTGGGTCAGCTCGTGGCCGATGACGTCGACCGGGATGGTGAAGTCGAGGAAGACCTTTCCGTCGCCGTCGCCGAACACCATCTGCTCGCCGTTCCAGAAGGCGTTGTCGTAGCCCTCCCCGAAGTGCACGGTGGCGTCGAGCGGGAGTCCGCTGCCGTCGATGGAGTGGCGGCCGTAGACCTTCAGATACAGCTCGAAGGTGGCGCCGAGGCCGGCGTAGGCGCGGTTGACGGAGGCGTCGGAGCCGGGGTCCGAGCCCTCCTCGCGGACCTTGTCGCCGGGCAGGTCCTGGGAGTGGTGGGTGTCGTAGATGGTGCG
Source organism: Streptomyces murinus (assembly GCF_002154555.1). GTDB lineage: Bacteria > Actinomycetota > Actinomycetes > Streptomycetales > Streptomycetaceae > Streptomyces > Streptomyces murinus. The sequence continues at coordinate 8,108 of NZ_MUNF01000003.1, read as the reverse complement.
GTGCGGCTGGTCGGCGGCGGCACCCTCGGGCGCGGCGGCGGCACGCGCGCCGATGACCGTGGTGAGCCGGCGCCGGGTGCGCTGGTAGGCGTCGTGTTCCAGGGAGCGGCGGGCGGGTGCCGACACATCGGGGTCCCCGGCCCGGGAGAGCTGGTCGAGGACGTGCGGCGGCACGATGGTGCAGAAGACGGGCTCGAGGGCCCCGTTCCTCGTCGTCATGTCATCGACCATCGCACTGAGTGACGTCAAAGTCACTACTCGCAACCATGATTGGTGAAATACCGGGACAGGGGGCGCGACGGAGCGTGACACTGTGCTACGGCGGCGCGCCCCCTGTGGGTCGGCTGTGCGGCACTCCTGTGGTCTGCCGCACTTTTTCGCCCTATTTGTCCTACCGGTCCCGCATACTGGACCGTGTCCCCACATCCTGAACCGCTCGGCTAGGCTGCGCTGCATCATGCGTTTCGTGCTGCTTCTTCTTAGCTGCCGCGGCGAGGGTCTGTAGTCGAGGCCGACTCCCTCCCCGCGGAGCTTGGCGTTGCGTCGTCGGCCGTCCACTCGGACATCCGGACCCCCTTGAGGAGCCACGCACCATGGCCAACCGCCAGCAGCCCAGTTCCATGCCGATCCACAAGTACGGCCGCTACGAGCAGGTGGACATCCCGGACCGCACCTGGCCCGGCGAGCGGATCACGGTAGCCCCCCGCTGGCTCTCCACCGACCTGCGCGACGGCAACCAGGCCCTGATCGACCCGATGTCGCCCGAGCGCAAGCGCCGGATGTTCGACCAGCTGGTCAAGATGGGCTACAAGGAGATCGAGGTCGGTTTCCCCGCCTCCGGCCAGACCGACTTCGACTTCGTGCGCTCGATCATCGAGGAAGAGGGCGCGATCCCCGAGGACGTGACGATCTCCGTCCTGACCCAGGCCCGCGAGGACCTGATCGAGCGGACCGTGGAGTCCCTGAAGGGCGCCCGCCGCGCCACCGTCCACCTGTACAACGCCACCGCCCCGGTCTTCCGCCGGGTCGTCTTCCGCGGCTCCAAGGACGACATCAAGCAGATCGCCGTCGACGGCACCCGCCTGGTGATGGAGTACGCGGAGAAGCTGCTGGGCCCGGAGACCGAATTCGGCTACCAGTACAGCCCCGAGATCTTCACGGACACCGAGCTGGACTTCGCCCTGGAGGTCTGCGAGGCGGTCATGGACGTCTACCAGCCGGGCCCGGGCCGCGAGATCATCCTCAACCTGCCCGCCACGGTGGAGCGTTCGGCGCCCTCCACGCACGCGGACCGCTTCGAGTGGATGCACCGCAACCTGTCCCGCCGCGAGCACGTATGCCTGTCCGTGCACCCGCACAACGACCGCGGTACGGCGGTGGCGGCGGCCGAGCTGGCCGTGATGGCCGGCGCCGACCGCGTCGAGGGCTGCCTGTTCGGCCAGGGCGAGCGCACCGGCAACGTCGACCTGGTCACCCTGGGCATGAACCTGTTCTCCCAGGGCGTCGACCCGCAGATCGACTTCTCCGACATCGACGAGATCCGTCGCACGTGGGAGTACTGCAACCAGATGGAGGTCCACCCGCGCCACCCGTACGTGGGCGACCTGGTCTACACGTCCTTCTCCGGCTCCCACCAGGACGCCATCAAGAAGGGCTTCGACGCGATGGAGGCCGACGCGCTGGCCAAGGGCGTCACGGTCGACGACCTGGAGTGGGCGGTGCCGTACCTGCCCATCGACCCCAAGGACGTCGGCCGCTCCTACGAGGCCGTCATCCGCGTCAACTCGCAGTCCGGCAAGGGCGGCATCTCGTACGTCCTGAAGAACGACCACAAGCTGGACCTGCCGCGCCGGATGCAGATCGAGTTCTCGAAGATCATCCAGGCCAGGACGGACGCCGAGGGCGGCGAGATCACCCCGAAGGACATCTGGGCGGCCTTCCAGGACGAGTACCTGCCCAACTCCGGCAACCCGTGGGGCCGTATCCAGGTCAGGAACGGCCAGTCGACCACGGACAACGACGGCGTGGACACGCTGACCGTCGAGGCCACCGTGGACGGCGAGGACCGCGTGCTGACCGGCTCCGGCAACGGTCCGATCTCGGCCTTCTTCGACGCCCTCCAGGCCGTCGGCATCGATGTGCGCCTGCTGGACTACCAGGAGCACACGATGAGCGAGGGCGCCTCCGCGCAGGCCGCCTCGTACATCGAGTGCGCGATCGGCGGCCAGGTCCTGTGGGGCATCGGCATCGACGCGAACACGACGCGTGCCTCGCTGAAGGCGGTCGTCTCCGCCGTCAACCGCGCCACCCGCTGACCCACCCCCACCGGGGGTTTCGAGGCTCCGGCCGCCGCATACGGCGGCCGGAGCCTCGTCGCTTCTCGGCCATAGGGCCGGACAGGTCACAGATCGGTCTCGTCCGGGGTACTGACTCAGCCTCCGTGATGTGGCTAACATCACGCCAGCGCGGCGATGGTGCCGTGCTCTAGGGAGGTGCGACGTGCTGCCGGTAAGGGGACGAGACGACCGTGCCACCAGGGCCCTGTGCGTCCTGGGCACGCGCACCGCGTGGACACCCGTCGGCGACGGCGAGTTCTACTGCCCCGGCTGCGGGGGCGACCGCAACTACCAGCGGCTCACCGGACGCCGCCGACTCACCCTGCTCGGGGTGCCGGTACTGCCGCGCGGCACCACCGGGCCCGTCGTGGAGTGCGCCGCCTGCGGCCACCACTACGGCACCGACGTCCTGGACCACCCCACCACCCGGCGCTTCTCCGCGATGCTCCGCGACGGCGTGCACACCGTCGCCCTCGCCGTCCTCGCCGCGGGCGGCACCGGCTCCCGCGCGCCCCTGGAGACGGCCTGCGCCGCGGTCCGCGCGGGCGGCGTCGAGGACTGTACCGAGGACCAACTCGCCGCCCTGGTCGACGCCCTGGCCGCCGACACCGGGCGGGTCCTGGGCGAGCCCTGCGGGGCCAGCCTGACGATAGAGCTGCACGAGGCGCTGGACCCGCTCGCCCCGCACCTCGCCCCGGCCGGGCGCGAGGCCCTGCTCCTCCAGGGCGCCCACATCGCCCTCGCCGACGGCCCCTACACCCCCGCCGAACGCGACGCCCTCACCACGGTCGGCGCGGCCCTGACGCTCCCGGCCGAGGACGTGACCCGCCTCCTGGCGGCCGCCCGCACCCCGTCCTGACCCCGGCAGCCGTCCCGTCGGCTCCCATCGATTAACTCGAACGGAGTAGTGGCGTGCGCCCGTATCGGGGCAGCATCACGGCGTGACTCCGCTGCGACGCACCGTACTCACCAGCCTCACCCTCCTCGCCGCCCTCGCGACGGCCCCGCTGCCCGCCGCCGCGCGACCGCTCGACTCCGCGCCCGGCTGCGCCTCTTCACGGCCGTACGTCTCCGGGCAGGGCGGGTACGCCGCCTACCGCATCCCCGCCGTGGTCCGCACCCTGCGCGGCACCGTGCTCGCCTTCGCCGAGGGCCGGCGCCACGGCTCGGGCGACAGCGGCGACATCGACGTGGTGCTGCGCCGCTCCATCGACGGCGGCTGTACGTGGGGCCCGCTCTCCGTGGTGGCCGCGGGCGACGGGAACACCCGGGGCAACCCGGCCCCCGCCGTCGACCCGCGCACCGGCACCATCATCCTCGTGACCTGCGGAAACGCGGGAGATGTGACCGAGGACCAGATCATGCGAGGCCAGGTCACGGCCGCCCGGGGGCGCCGGGTCTATGTGCAGCGCAGCTCGGACGACGGCCGCACCTTCACCGCGCCCCAGGACATCACCACCGCGGTGAAACGGCCCGACTGGCGCTGGTACGCCACCGGTCCCGGCCACGCCGTCGCCCTCACCCGGGGCCCGCACACCGGGCGCATCCTGGTCCCCGCCAACCACTCCACCGCCCCGCCCAAGGGCTCCAAGGACACCGGCCGCGAGTCCCGCTACTACGCCGGCCACACCCTCTACAGCGACGACGGCGGCCGCACCTGGCACCTCGGCCTCACCGCCACCGGGCCCAGCGGGGTGGTCAATGTCAACGAGACCAGCGCCACCCAACTCCCCGACGGACGGGTCTACTTCAGCGCCCGCGACCAGTACGGCAGCGCCCCGGGCAACCGCGTCGACGCCTACTCCTCCGACGGCGGCGCCACCCTCGACCGCCCCTACGCCGCCCAGGACACCCTCAAGGACGTCCCGGTGGTCCAGGGCAGCGTGCTCCAACTCCAGGGCGCCCACGCCCCGTTGCTGTTCTCCGCGCCCTCCGTGCCGACCGCCCGGCGCGCCATGGCCGTGTGGTCAAGCATCGACGCCGGCCGCAGCTTCTCCCGTCTGACCACCCTGGACGACGGCCCGGCCGCATACTCCGACCTGGTCCAGCTCGCCGCCGGCACGGTGGGGGTGCTGTACGAGACGGGCTCCTACGACGGCCTGTCCTTCCGCCGGCTCACCGGGATCGGCGCCCACTCACCCGCCGGGGCGCCGTCCCACGGGTGAATTCCCGGGGCGGCACCGAGCGAGGGCAGGGTCAGCTGCCACCAGTCGGTGAGCCGGTCGGCGACGGTTGCCGCGCCCTCCAGCGCCTCGGTGAGGGAGCACAGCCCGAAGAAGGCGCGCACCAGGGTCCGGGCGGTGGGCGCGGGGCGTACGTGTCTGGCCAGGTCACCGGCGTTACGGGCCTCGGCGAGCAGCCGGGTCGCGGCGGCGGTCCACAGCGCGAAGGGGTCGGGCAGGGGGGCGTCGATGGTGGCGCGCTCGGCCCACAGGCGTGCGCCCGCGCGCGTCAGCGGATCCTCGGCGAGGGCCCGGGCGATGTCGTAGCTGAGGGCCACCAGCCGCTGGACCGGGGGGACGGCCGCGTCCGCGTAGCGCGCGGTGAGCTGGGGCCAGGTGGCGAAGCGGTCCTGGACGACGGCGAGGGCGATGCCCTCCTTGCTGGCGTAGTGGAAGTAGACGGCGCCGCTGGTCCGGCCGGACCGGGCGCTTATGTCGTTGACGCTCGTGCCCACGTATCCCTGTTCGGCGAAGAGCTGGGCGGCCGCTTCCAGAAGTGATCTGCGGGTTGTCCTGGCCCGTTCCTGCAACGTTCCGCCTGCCCTCGCTCGGCATTTCCGACGGCCAAGAATGTAGTGCGCCCGCGTACGCCGGGAGCAACCAGGGATCACACTCGCGCGGTAATTACGTATTTCTTTCGAAGGGGAATGCGAGCGGGTGGTAAGGGGCGTGTTCTCTCTGTCCCATACACCCGGACAGCGCCGCGGTCCAGTCCCTCCATGGAGTTATTGCCTGATTTGCCGCCGCGAAAATATCGTAGTCGTCGCTATCTTTCCGTTTCCTGTGGAACGTCGGGAATGACGCATTTCAAAGCCGCGTGCGCCGCACGCCACCCCCCGTCCCTGCCACCCTAGGAGGCCATTGTGACCCCTCATGCCCGCCCTCTGCTCGACTGGTCGCCCGAGGCCGTCGTCTTCGACTGCGACGGCACCCTGATGGACAGCGAACGCCATTGGGTGGAGGCCCGCACCCTGGCCTTCCGAGAGTTCGGCCTCCAGGCGCCGCCCGGGTTCGCCGAGCAGGCCAAGGGCATGCACTACGAGGAGTGCGGCCGCCTGATGGCGGACTCGGTGCACAAACCCGAGCTGGCGGCCGGCCTCACCGGAGCGCTCCTCGACCACTTCCTGGAGCTGGTCACCGACGACCCGGTCACCATGCCGGGCGCCGTCCAGCTCGTACGGACCCTGTCCGGGCGGCTGCCGCTGGCGGTGGCCTCCAACTGCCCGATGGTGGTGGTCGAGGGCAGCCTCGAACGGGCCGGGCTGCGCACCCACTTCCAGCACATCGTCGTCCCCGAGACCGGGGATTCCGTACGCCCCAAGCCCTGGCCTGACGTGTACCTCCTGGCGGCCCGGCTGTGCGGTGTGCCCCCGCTCAAGGCGCTCGCCGTCGAGGACTCCCTGACCGGGGTGGAGTCCGCCCACCGCGCCGGACTGCGGGTGCTCGGGGTGGGCCCCCGCCCCGCCGGGGACGGCGCGAAGCGGGCCGACCTGTGGCTGCCGACGCTGCACGAACCGGAGCTGCTCAGCTGGGCGGAGACCCGCGTCACCGGAGGACCGGAACCGGACTGAGCGGGACCGGGCGGGTGCGGGTCGGAACCGGACCGAGCCGGACCGGGCGGATGCGGGACTGAGCCGGACCGGGCGGGTGCGGGTCCGACCCCGGACCGATCCCGGCGCGGGTCGGCTACAACAGCCCCGCCGAGGCGAGGAACTTGGCGACCTTCTCCGTCTCCTCGCCCGACAGCGGCACCTGCGGCTCCGCGGTGACCGGACAGTCGATCACGCCCCGCAGATACAGGGCCGCCTTGAACGCGCCCAGCGCCGAGGAGCTGCCGCCCATCCGCGCCGGATCACCCGCCCCGGTCAGCCCGAACAGCGCGCACAGCCGGTCCTGTTCGGCCCGCGCCCCCTCCCAGTCGCCCGCCCGGCACTGCCGGTAGAGCCGTACGTACCCGTGCGGATCGACGTTGGCCAGCCCCGGCACCGCCCCGTCCGCGCCCAGCGCGAGCGCGGCGTCGGCGATCAGCTCGGAGCCGGTCAGCACGGCGAAACCGGGGTGGGCGCGGGCCCCGGTGACCAGCTCGCGGAAGGCCGCCAGATCCCCGCTGGAGTCCTTCACCCCGGCCAGCACCCCGTCCCCGGCGAGCCCCAGCACCAGCTCGGGGAGCAGCTTGGTGTGCACGGCGACCGGGATGTCGTAGGCGATCACCGGCACCGGACTCAGGGCCGCGATCCGGCGGTAGTGGTGGACGATCTCCGAGGGGTGGGTGCGGGCGTAGAACGGCGCGGTGACCACGACCGCCTCCGCGCCCGCCGCCGTGACCGCCCGGACATGGTCCAGGACCCTCGGCGTCGTCATGTCGATCACCCCGGCCAGCACCGGCAGTTGGCCGCCGACATGCCCCGCGACCGCCTCCACCACCCGGCGCCGCTGGGCGTCCGTGAGAAAGGCCGCCTCCGAGGTCGAGCCGAGCACGAACAGTCCGTGCACCCCCGCGCCCACGAGATGGTCCACCAGCCGCAGCAGCGAGGGCACATCGACCTCGCGCTCGGGCGTCAAGGGCGTGCAGAGGGGCGGGACGACTCCGGTGAGCGGGGCGGGGAAGGTCATTCACGGCTCCTGCGGGTGAGGTCGCGGGTCGACAGGTCCTCCTCCACAGGATGGTGACAGCGGTAGCGATGTGCCGGGTGCGACGCGGCCGAGAAGTCCGGCATCACCTGTGCGCACACCGCGTCCGCCTGCCGGCACCGGGTGCGGAAGGGGCAGCCGCTCGGCGGGCGGGTGGCCGAGGGCACCGGGCCGGTCAGCGGGATCGGGTCGATGGGGTGCAGCAGTCCGGGGGTGGCCGAGAACAGGGCGCGGGTGTACGGGTGCCGGGCCCGGTCGGTCACCCGGTCCGCCGGGGTCTCCTCCACGATCCGGCCCAGATACATGGTGACCACGCGGTCGCTCATTCGCCGTACCGTCTGGATGTCGTGCGAGACGAACACCAGCGCGAGCCCGAGCCGGTCCTTCAGATCGAGCAGCAGATTGAGGATCTGGGCCCGCACCGACACGTCCAGTGCGCTGGTCGGTTCGTCGGCGACGACCAGCGCGGGGTCCAGGGCGAGCGCGCGGGCGATGGCGACGCGCTGCCGCTGCCCGCCGGACAACTGCCCGGGCAGCGCCTCCGCGAGCCCCCGTGGCAGCCCGACCAGGCTCATCAACTCCCGTACTCGTGCCTCTCGTTGGGCCCGGGTGCCGCGCGCGTGCACATCCAGCGGATCGCGCAGGACGCGGCGGACGGTGAGCCGCCGGTTCAGGGCGGTCGCGGGGTCCTGGAAGATCATGCCGGTGCCCGCGCCGACCGCGGCCCGCCGCTCGGCGCCCGGCATCGCCCACAGGTCCCGCCCCCGGAACGCCACCGTCCCCGCGACCGGCCGCTCCACCCCGACCAGCACCTTCGCCAGCGTCGACTTCCCGCACCCCGACTCGCCGACGACCCCCACCGTCTCACCGGCCGCCACCGCGAGATCGGCGCCGGTCAGCGCGTACACCCGGTCCCGGG
>NZ_MUNF01000299.1 GCF_002154555.1 Streptomyces murinus | reverse complement strand
CGCCCCGACCCCGACCGCTTCCCCGACGCCGACTTCCTCTCCGCCATCGCCGACCGGCTGGCCGCGCTCCCCACCGTCCGCGCGGTGGCCCTCGGCGGCTCCCGCGCCCAGGGCACCCACCGACCGGACAGCGACTGGGACCTGGCGGTCTACTACCGCGGCCCCTTCGACCCCGCCGACCTGCGCGCCCTCGGCTGGCCCGGCGAGGTGAGCGAGGTCGGCGGCTGGGGCGGCGGCGTCTTCAACGGCGGCGCCTGGCTGACCGCCGACGGGCGCCGCGTCGATGTGCACTACCGCGATCTGGACGTCGTGGAACACGAGTTGACCGAGGCGGAGCAGGGACGGTTCCGGGTGGAGCCGCTGCTGTTCCATCTCGCCGGCATCCCCACCTATCTGATCGTCGCCGAGCTCGCCCTCAACCAGGTGCTCCGCGGCGACCTGCCCCGCCCGGCCGGCTACCCGGAGCCGCTGCGCCGTACCGCCGCCGAGCACTGGGGCGGCACCGCCCGCGCCACCCTCGGCTATGCCAGGGCCAACCACGCGCCCCGGGGCCGCCTCACCGAGACCGCCGGTGCCCTCGCCACCGCCGCGGCCCAGACGGCCCACGCGGTCCTCGCGGCCCGCGGCGAGTGGGTCACCAACGAGAAGCGGCTGCTGGAGCAGGCCGGACTGCGGGAGTTCGACGAGGTGACGGGCCGGCTGCGGACCACCCCCGACGCCCTGGTCGCGGCCGTCACCAGGGCCGAGGAGATCATCGCCGGAGCACTGCCGCCGACTTGGTGAACAGCGCCGCCGTAAACCCACCGGAGAAAATCCACGCCTGGGCGATGAATTCCGTGTCCGCCGCCGGTCACCACCCCGAACCGACCGTCGGACAGGAGGACCCATGTCGCTACCGGAGATCGTCTCGCGCGAGCAATGGCGCGCCGCGCGCGAGGAGTTGCGGCGCCGGGAGGAGTCGGCCAGGCGGGAGCGCGAGGCACTCGGCGCCGAGCGGCGGCGGCTGCCCATGGTCGAGGTCGACCCCGAGTACCTCTTCGAGGGCGGCGACGGCAAGGCCACTCTGCTCGACCTGTTCGAGGGGCGTTCCCAACTCGTCGTCCACCACTTCATGTTCGCCCCCGAATGGGTGACCGGCTGCCCGTGCTGCGCCGCCTTTCTGGACCAGGTCGGCCACCTCGCCCATCTGCGCGCCCGCGACACCTCGTTCGCCGCGGTCTCCCGGGCGCCGTTCACCCGCATCCTGCCGTTCAAGGCGCGGATGGGCTGGACGGTGCCCTGGTACTCCTCGGCGCCGGGCGACTTCAACGACGACTTCGAGGCGACCGTACGGAACGGCGGGAAACCGGTCGACCGACCGGGCCTGAGCTGCTTCCTGCGCGACCGCGACCGGGTCTTCCACACCTACTCGGTGTACGACGCGGACCTGGACGAACTGGGAACCACCGCCGCCCTCCTCGACCTGACCGCCCTCGGCCGCCGCCCCGCCGGCAGCGAGGGGCTCCGTCTGCACGACGAATACGACTTCTGACCCGGACGGCACATTTCGTGTCGATCGGTGACCGAATCATCACGATCTGTGCCGGAATCGTGTCAGCCATGTCTCAGTCGGGTCACCGGGCGAGGCGTTCGGCCCCTCCAGCGCGTTAACTCCAAACAGGACGACGCTTTGTGGAGGTGCGCGATGGTGAACGGGCGAACAGTGCTCGAACGCTTTCCCGCCGGCGGCCCGCGCGGATCGTGGCCCGCGGAGGAGTTCGCGCACGCGCGACGTCTGGAGGGCCTGCCCGCGGAGGTCGTCATGGACCTCGCGACGGACACGTTCCTGGTGATCGTGCGGGGGAGCGGAGCGATCGAGTGAGGCCCGCGCGACGACGGGTCCTGGCCGGCCTTACCTGAGGGCAGGACCCTGCGCGGTGATGGTGAGCCCTACGCGGTGATGGTGCGCGACCAGTCCGGAGTCGTGCCCGTCGCCCGGCACAGCGCGAGATAGAGGGGGATCGGCGGGGTGTACGGCGCCGTACCCCCTGGCCGGTGGATCAGCCGCGCGGTACCCCTGACCAGGGCGCCCGGAGCGTACTGGGCGGGCGCAGGCCACGGCAGGGCGTAGTCGGAGTCCGACGGGACGATCCACCACCAGTAGGCATCGTCGGCGTACACACATCCCAGCCGCGGCAGCCGCGACACGACGAGCGGCCCGAGCCGGTCGGGTACGCCCACGGCGTCACAGCCCAGCGGCACCGTCATGCCCTCCGGCACCTGGAGCCGGTGGAGCGGCTGCGTGGCCGGACGGCGGCGCTGGAGCCGTACCAGCGTGTCCATCCCCATCGCCCGCTCGGACCCGGCGGCCTCGGAACGGACGTCGAGACGTCTGCCGGAACCCCGGGCGTCGTGCCGCCCCCGGCCCGTCGCGCCGGTCACGGCCGCTCCCAGAGCCGCGGCTCGGGCGCTCTGTGCGAACGGCGGTCCGGTACGCCGTAGCGCTCCTGCGCCCCGTGCCACCGGTGATCCGGGGTCCGCAGCGGAGCCCGGCCGGACCCCTCGTACGGAGGATGCTGCGCCGGCACCCGGTGCGCGGGCTGTTCGAGAGTGCCCCAGAGTCGGTCGGTACCCATGTCACCGTCCATACCGTGGTCCGGGCCGTGGCCCTTGTCGTGATCCGAACCGATACCTGAACCGAGCCCCGGACCGAGATCCAGGCCATGGCCCGGACCGCGGCCCGAGCCGTGTTCCATCCCGGGGCCCTCGGCCGGTTCGTCGCCGTCGGAGCCGTCCGGCCGTTCCGGCTTGGGGCGGGCCGCACCCCAGCCCAGGTCGTCGCGCGGCTCGGCACATCCCGGAGGCGTCTCGCCCCGGCGAGCCAGCTCCGCCCAGACCAGCAGCCCGGAACCGTGCTCCTGCGCGCCCCAGGACCGGCACAGCGCCTCGACGAGGAGCAACCCCCTCCCGTGCTCCTCGTCGGGGCGCTGTGGGGACGGGTGGGGCTCGCCGGGGGCGCAGCCCTCGTCGCGCACGGCGATGCGCACCAGGTCGTCGCGGTCGTGCAGCTCGCACACCACCCGTGTGCTCGCGGTGTGCACGATCGCGTTGGTGACCAGCTCCGATATCACCAGAGCCGCGCTGTCACAGGTGTCCGCGCACACCGACCAGCCGGTCAGCCGGGCATGCGCCAGGCGCCGTGCCCGGGCCACGGAACCCGGATGCGCGGCCAGCTCGAAGCGGAACCGGCGCTCGACGGCGGCGACACCCCGAGGGGCCGCCGCCGCTGCGGCGCCGCGACCGGGACGGTCTGCGGCGGCGTCTGTTCCTAAAGGCGCGGACGGAATCACGCCTGCCACTATCGCCCCGCCGCGGACACTTGGCAAGGGTCACTCTGAAAATTGCAGAGTGCGGTGTGACTCGGTCAGGCGCCGTGGCACACTGCTCGCAACAGCACGTCGAGCGGCGCCAATTGGGTCCATCGGAGGTCCGACCCGATCTCCGAGTGAGTCTTCGAACGGCGCCGCACGGCTGTCAGGGTTCCTTTGGGAGAAGGCTTTCGGTGGAGGTGGGAGCGTGAGCGAACCGCGGTCCGCGCCGACGGTGGGTCAGGTGGTCCTCGGACGACGCCTGCTGGACCTGCGGGAACGCGCCGGACTGAAGCGCGAGGACGCCGCCCGGGTACTGCGCGTCGCCCCCGCGACCGTCCGCCGCATGGAGATGGCCGAGGTAGCCCTCAAGATTCCGTACCTCCAGCTGCTGCTGAAGGCGTACGGCGTCCCCGACGAGGAGGCCGAAGCCTTCGTCCAGCTGGCCGAAGAGGCCAACCGCCCCGGATGGTGGCAGCGTTTCCACGACATCCTGCCGGGCTGGTTCTCCATGTACGTCAGCCTGGAGGGCGCCGCGAGCCTCATCCGCTCCTACGAGCCGCACTTCGTCCCCGGACTCCTCCAGACCGAGGACTACGCGCGCGGAGTGCTCAGGTCGGGGGCGATCGGCGAGACCAGCCCGGACGACATCGAGCGCCATGTAGCGCTGCGCATGCGGCGCCAGGAACTCCTCCACCGCTCCGATGCACCCCGGTTCTGGGCCGTGATGGACGAGACCGCCCTGCGCCGCCCCGTCGGCGGCCCCGAGGTGATGCGCGCCCAGCTCGAACGGCTCATCGAGGCCGCGAGCCTGCCGAACGTGACGCTCCAGGTCGCCCCGTTCGAGAACGGGCCGCACCCGGGGACGTACGGGCCCTTCGTGCTGTTCCGATTCGCCATGTCAGAACTGCCGGACATGGTCTACAGCGAGTACCTGACCGGCGCCGTCTACCTCGACGCGCGCTCAGAGGTGGCGACCCACCTCGAGGTCATGGACCGCATGGCGGCGCAGGCCGCCACGGCACAACGCACGAAAGAGATCCTCCGGGATCTCTGCAAGGAGCTGTGAATGAAACACATCAAGCCGCGCGCCCGCGTCTACAACGGCATGCCCGCACGAGAGCTGGGCAGCGAGGGCTGGCACAAGCCCTGGAGCGGCGGCAACGGCGGCAACTGCCTGGAAGCGATGAAACTGGCCGACGGCCGGATCGCCGTACGCCAGTCCACCGACCCCGACGGACCGGCCCTGATCTACACCACGGACGAGATGACCGCCTTCATAGAAGGAGCCAAGGCGGGGGAGGCCGACTTCCTGCTCTCCTGACACGTGTCGCTTGTGTTGCTACTTGCTCGACTTCTCGTATTGACAACAGACTTGACTACCCATCACCACAGACGCTTACGGAGTGCCGCATGAGCGGGCAGGACCCGACGGCCGTAGAGATCGACACCAGCAAACCGCATCCCGCACGGATGTACGACTGGTACCTCGGCGGCAAGGACAACTACCCCGTCGACGAGGAAATGGGCCGCCAGATGCTGGCGCTCGAACCCCGCGTCCCGGTCATGGCCCGGGTCAACCGCGCCTTCATGCACCGCGCCACCAGGTGGCTGGCCCAGCAGGGTGTACGCCAGTTCCTCGACATCGGCACCGGCATACCGACCGAGCCGAACCTGCACCAGGTCGCCCAGGAGGTCGCGCCCGACGCCCGGGTCGTCTACTGCGACAACGACCCGATCGTCCTCGCCCACGCGGCCGCCCTGCTGCGCAGCACGCCCCAGGGGGCCACCGAATACCTCCAGGCCGATGTGCGCGACCCGGACGCGATCATCGCCGGCGCCCGCGAGGTCCTCGACCTGAAGCAGCCGGTCGCCCTCTCCTTGATCGCCCTGCTGCACTTCATCACGGACGCGGACGGCGCCCATGAGCTCGTCGGCCGGCTGCTGTCCGAACTGCCCTCCGGCAGCTACCTGATGATGACCCACGCCACCTCGGACTTCACCCCCGAGGACTCCGTCACCGCCACCGACAAGCTCAAGGGCGCCGGCATCACCATCGCCCTGCGCTCCCGCGACGAGTTCACCCGTTTCTTCGACGGACTCGAACTCGTCGACCCCGGCGTCGAGATCGTCCACAAGTGGCACCCGGAACTCGGCGAACCGGTGCCGGGCCAGGACGACGGGGTGATCCCCGGGTACGGCGCGGTGGCCCTCAAGCGGTAGGCGATAGGTGGTAAGCGGCAGGTGGTGAGCGGTATGCGGCAGGTCGTGAGCAAATAGGCCGCAACCGCGACGGGGGTGGCGTACGTCCACGGGCGGGACGCCACCCCCGCTCTTATCCGCGCCGGCCCCCTCACACCCGCATCGGCTTGTCCCCAGGGGATATCGGCGCGGGCAACTGCGAACTGCCCGTCAGATACCGGTCGACGGCCGCCGCCACCGCCCGCCCCTCCGCGATCGCCCAGACGATCAACGACTGCCCGCGCGCCGCATCCCCGGCCGCGAACACCCCCGGAACATTGGTCGCGAAACCGATGTCCCGGGCGATCGTGCCCCGCTCGTCGAGCACCAGCCCCAACTGCTCGACCAGCCCGTCCTCCCGGTCCGGCCCCGAGAACCCGAGCGCGAGCAGCACCATGTCCGCCGGGATCGTCTGCTCGGTCCCCGGCACCGGCTGCCGCCGTTCGTCCACCTCCACCAGTTCGAGCGCCCGCACATGCCCGCCCTCGTCCCCGGAGAAGCGCAGTGTCGACGCCGCGAACACCCGCGCGTCCGCGTGCGCCGACGGCGCCGTCCGCAGCTCCCCCGCCTCCTCGTGCGCGGGCGACAACCGGTAGATC
>NZ_MUNF01000298.1 GCF_002154555.1 Streptomyces murinus | reverse complement strand
CGGGGCACCGAACCGCCCCGCGGCACCTTCGGGACACTCGCGGACGTCGTCGACGCCGACCGCGCCTACCGGGAGAGCGAACGCGCGGCGGCCGACCGCGCCTACTGGGTGGACCGGTTCACCCCGCTGCCCGACCTGGACGACGTGCGCGCCCCCGCCGGGCCCTCCGGCCGCTCGCTGAGCGCCCGCACCCGGCTCACCCCCGAACAGACCGCCCGACTGCGCGAGTTCGCCGACCGGGAGAAGGCCACCTGGGGCGAGGCGCTGATCGCCTGCTACGCCGCCTTCCTGCACCGCGTGCTGGGCCGCACGGACGTGGTCTTCGCGCTGCCGCTGATGTGCCGTACCGCCGCCGCCGAACTGCGCACCCCGGTGATGGCCGTCAATGTGCTGCCGCTGCGGGTGGACGTGCATGGCGGGGACGACTTCGGCGAGCTGACCCGCCGGGTCGCCGCCACGCTGCGCGAGACGCGCAGGCACCAGCGCTACCGGGGCGAGGACCTGCCCCGCGACCTCGGGGTGCCCGGCGCGGGCGCGCTGCTGCACGGCCGCGGGATCAACCTCAAGGCGTTCGACCTGGCCCTGGACTTCGCCGGCGCGACGGGCCTGATGCGCAATGTCGCGGGCGGCCCGCCCGAGGACATGGGCCTGGCGGTGCTGCCCACCCCCGACGGCGGACTGCACCTCGGTTTCGAGGTGGACGCCCGGGACCACGACCAGGAGAGCGTCGACGGCAAACTGGCCGGATTCCGCGCGCTGTTGAACGGCCTGCTGGACGGACGGACCGTGGCCCGCGTCCCGATGGGCGGCGCCGACGGCGAGGTCCCGGCCCCCTGGACCCCGGCGGCCCTGCCCGGCACACCGCTCCTCGTGCCGGACGCGCTCGACGCCCTGGCCGCGGCGGCCGCCGAGGACACCGCCCTCGTCTGCGGCACGGACCGCCACTCCGCCGGTGAACTGGCGGGCCGGGTGCACCGGTTGGCCCGCGCGCTGCGGGCCCGCGGCATCGGACCCGACGATGTCGTGGCCCTCGCACTGCCCCGCTCCGCCGACCTGGTCACCGCCCTGCTCGCGGTCCTGGACGCGGGCGCGGCCTTCCTCCCCCTGGACACCGCCTATCCGCCGCAGCGGCTGCGCGCCCTCGTCGAGGACGCCCGCCCGGCCCTGGTGGTCACCTCCGGCGCGGTCGACGGCCTCCCCTGGGACACCCTGCTCGCCGAGGCCGAACCGCTGTCCGCCGCACCGCTGGCACCGGCCGAACTGGCCGCGCCCCGCCACCCGGAGCACCTGGCCTACGTCATCCACACCTCCGGCTCCGCCGGCCGCCCCAAGGGCGTGCTCGGCCGGGCGGGCGGCCTGGCCGCGCTGCTGCACCACCAGCGCGCCACCGTCGTCGCCGAGACGGAGCGCGCCACGGGCCGGCGACTGCGCGTGGCCCACACCTACTCGTTCGCCTTCGACTCGGCCTTCGACCACCTCGTATGGCTGCTGTGCGGACACGAACTCCACGTCTACGACGCCGAGACGGTCCGCGACGCCGACGCGCTGCTCGCGGCGTACGCCCGCGACGGCATCGATGTCGTCGACACCACACCGTCGATGGCGGCGGCCCTGGTCGACGGGGGACTGCTGGACCTGCGTCCGGCCCTGCTCGTCCTCGGCGGCGAGGCCACACCCCCGGCGCTGTGGCAGCGGATCGTGGCCTCGGGTGTCACCGCCCGCAACATGTACGGGCCGACCGAGGCCACCGTGGACAGCACCACCGCGCCCGTCACCGGGGACACCCCCACCATCGGCCGGCCGCTCGCGGGCACCCGTGCCTACGTCCTGGACCACGCCCTGCACCCGGTGCCGCCGGGCGCGGTGGGCGAGCTGTACCTGGCGGGCCCGCACCTGGCCCGCGGCTATCTCGGCATGCCCGGTACGAGTGCGGAGCGCTTCGTCGCCGACCCGTACGGGACGCCCGGCGAGCGGATGTACCGCACCGGCGACCTGGCGCGCTGGGTCCCGGGCCGCGGCCTGGACTACCTGGGCCGTGCCGACGGCCAGGTGAAGGTGCGCGGCCACCGGGTGGAGACCGGCGAGGTCGAGGCCGCGCTGGCCGCGCTGCCCGGAGTCACCGCCGCTGCCGCCGCCGTACGCTCCGCCCGGCTCGTCGGATACGTCGTGTCCGCCACCGTCACCGCCGAGGCGGTACGCGCCCGGCTGGCCGAGTCGCTGCCCGAACACCTCGTACCCTCCGCCGTGGTGGTGCTCGACGCGCTGCCCCTCACCCCCAACGGCAAGCTCGACCGCGCCGCCCTGCCCGCGCCCGTCGCCGCGGGCGGCGGCCGGGAGCCCCGCACCGAGCCGGAACGCCTGCTGTGCGCGGCGCTCGCCGAGGTGTTCGAGGTCGAACGGGTCGGTGTGGACGACGACTTCTTCACCCTCGGCGGGGACAGCATCACGGCGATCACCGTCAGCGGCAGGCTGCGCGCGCTGGGCCTCGAACTGCGGCCCCGGGACCTGCTGGCCCGCCGCAGCTTCGCCTCCCTCGCCGCCTCCGCCGTACGCGCCGAGAAGAGCGACGAACCGGCCGACGAGCCGACCGGGCCCGTCACCGCGCCGCCCATCGTGCGCGAACTGCTCGACGCCCACCCGGACCTCGACACGGTCGCCGGATACGCCCAGTGGACCGCCCTGCGCGTCCCCGAACTCGCCCTCGACACCGCCCTCATGGGCGTACGGGCGATCCTCGACCGGCATGACGCGCTCCGGCTGCGCGTCGGCGACGACGGCCTGGAGATCCTGCCCAAGGGCGCGGTGCCCGCGATCGTCACCGAGGTCCATGGCGAGGACGCCGCCACGGTCGCCGGGCGGCTGGCGGGCGAACTGGACCCGCGCCGGGGCGATCTGCTGCGGGCGGCCCTGATCCGCACCGGCGAGGCCACCCCGGACGAGCTGGTCCTCGTCGTGCACCACCTCGCCATGGACGGCGTCTCCTGGCGGATCGTCATCCCCGATCTCCACGCGGCCTGCACGGGAGACACCGCGCGGCCGACCGGCACCTCCTGGCGGCGGCACGCCACCGTCCTCGCCGAACAGGGCGCCGCCGGAACCCGCCGGGAAGAACTCGGTCACTGGCGCGCCGCCCTCGCCGGTGCGACCCGTCTCGGCGCCCGGCCCCTGGACCGGACGAAGGACACGGTCTCGACCGCCCACCGGTCGGTCACCGTGGCCTCCCCGGCCGTCACCGAGGCCCTGCTGACCACGCTGCCCGCCGCCTATCGCGCCGGGGTCGACGAGGTCCTGCTCGCGGCCCTCGTCCTGGCACTGCGGGAGTGGGGCGCCGACGGGGACGCGGTGACCGTCACCCTGGAGGGCCACGGCCGCGAACACCTCGATCTCGCCCGTACCGTCGGCTGGTTCACCAGCGAGTACCCGGTGCGGGTACCGGCGGCCGGCGACGCGGGGGAGGTGCTGCGGGCGGCCAAGGAGGCCAAGCGCGGCGTCCCCGGAGGGGGACTCGGCTACGGCGTGCTCCGCCACCTGGACCCGGCGGGCGCCGAACTCGCGGCCGTACCGCCGCCGGACGTGCTGCTCAACTACCTCGGCCGATTCGCGCCGTTGACCGGCACCGGATGGCAACTGCCCGAGGAGGACGCCTTCTCGGTGCTCGAACCCGGCGCCAAGGCACTGGAACAGGTGCTGGCCCTCAACTGCTTCGTGCACGAAGGGGACACGCCCCGGCTCGCCGTCGAGTGGACGGCCGCCACCGGCGTCATCGGCGCCGACACGGTGGCCGCCCTGCACACGGCGTGGGACCGGGCCCTGGACCTGCTGGCCGACCACGCCCGGCACGCCACCGGCGGCCTGACCCCGTCCGACCTCCCGCTGGTCGACCTCGACCAGGACACCATCCGGGCACTGGAGCGCTCAGGACCCGTCGAGGACGTGTGGCCCGCCACCCCGCTCCAGGTCGGACTGTCCTTCCACACCCTGGTCCGCGACGACCCGGACACCGATGTGTACGTCGTCCAGGCCGTGACCACCCTGGAAGGCGAACTCGACCCCGAGCGCCTGGCGTCGGCCGCGCGCGAACTGCTGCACCGCAACCCGTCGTTGCGCGTGCACCTGGCGCAGACCGGCGACGAGGTGGTGCAGGTGGTGCCCGCCGAGGCCACCCTCGAATGGCGCCGGGACGACGACTTCGAGCGGGCCGTCCGGGCCGAACTGGCGCGCCCCTTCGACCCGTCCGTGCCACCGCTGATCCGCTTTCTGCTCTCCCGCGTCGGCCCCGCCGAGCACAAACTGGTGATCACCAACCACCACGCGCTGCTGGACGGCTGGTCCATGCCGCTGGTCGGCCGGACCCTGCTCGGCATCTACGCCGAACTGGGCGGCGGACCCGAGGTGCCCCCCGCCGCCGATGTCCGCGAGTACTACCGCTGGCTGGCCGGCCGGGACCGCGAGGCGTCCCTCGCCGCCTGGCGCGAGGCACTCGACGGGGTCGACGGCGCCACCCGGCTGGCACCGGCGACCGTCGGCACCTCGGTCGAGCGGCCCGGCCGGGTCACGCTCGACCTCGGCCCGGACTTCAGCGAACGGCTGCGCGCCTTCGCCCGCGACCGGGGCATCACCCTGACCACGGTGCTCCAGACCGCGTGGGGCCTGCTCCTGGGCAGGCTCACCGGCCGCGACGACGTGGTGTTCGGCTGCCCGGTCTCCGGCCGGCCCGCCGAGGTGGACGGAGTGGCCGGCATGATCGGCCAGCTCGGCACCACCATCCCCGTACGGGTGCGGCACACCCAGGACACGACCGCCCGGGACCTGCTGGCACAGGTGCACAGCGAGAGCGTCGCACTGGCCGACCACCACTACGTCGGCCTGCCCGGGATCCAGCGGATCGCGGGCGCGGGCGAACTGTTCGACACCATGCTGGTGATGGAGAACTTCCCGCTCTCCGACCGCGCCCGCACCCCGCTCGCCCCCGGACTCGACCTCGCCGCGGTGGACATCACCGACGCCACCCACTACGCGCTCACCGTGATCGTGCTCCCCGGGGACACCCTCACCATCGGACTCGGCTACCAGCCGAGCGCCTTCGACGAGCCGACGGTGCGCGACTACGGGCGCCGACTGCACCACCTGCTGCGCGAGATCGTCGCCGATCCCGCACGGCCGGTGCTCGCCCTGCCCCTGCTCGACGAGGACGAGCGGGAGCGGATGCTGCACACCGGCACCGGGGCCCGCCCGGTCCGTGCACGCGGCCCCTGGCTGGAAGAGTTCGCCTCCTGGGTGCGCCGCAAGCCCGACGCCGAGGCCCTCGTCTGCCGCGACCGCGCCCTGACCTACGCGGAACTGGACCGGGAGGCCAACCGGCTCGCGCACGCGCTGATCCGGCGCGGCGTGCGCCCGCAGGACCCGGTCGCGGTGTTCCTCGGCCGGGACATCGAGATGACGGTGGCGCTGTTCGCCGTGGCCAAGGCGGGCGCGGTGTACGTGCCGATGGACGCGAGCTACCCCCGGGACCGGCTGGCGTACATGCTGGACGACCTCGCACCGGCCGCCGCCGTCACCACGGGCGCCGAACTGCCCACCACCCGCGACCTGCCGGTGCTGCGCCTCGACGACCCGGCCACCCTCGCCGGGCTGCCCGGCACCGACCCGGCCGAGGCCCGCACCGGCCTCACCGAGGACGCGCTCGCCTACGTCATCTACACCTCCGGCACCACCGGACGGCCCAAGGGCGTCGGCGTCACCCACCGCGGCGTACCCGACCTGATCGCCCTCCAGGAGGACGTCGTCCAGGTCACCGAGCACGACCGCTATCTGCACTTCGCCTCGACCGGATTCGACGTGGCGTTCTGGCAGACCATGGTGCCGCTGCTGTCCGGCGGCACCTCCGTGATCGCCCCCGAGGAGGTACGCGTTCCCGGGGACGAACTGCTGGACTACATCGTCGAGCACCGGGTGACCGGCGTGAACCTGCTGCCGTCGTTCCTGGCGGCGATGCCCGACGACCGCACCGTCGACCCCGAGGTGTTCTTCGTCGTCGGCGCCGAACGCCTCGATCCCGAACTGGCCCGGCGCTGGGGCGAGGGCCGGCGGGCGCTGTTCAACGCCTACGGCCCCACCGAGGTCACCATCAACTCCGTCACCTGGAAGTACGATCCGGCCGATCCCGGCCCGCTGCCGATCGGCCGCCCCGACCCCAATGTCCGCGCCTACGTCCTGGACCGCGGTCTGCACCCCGTGGGCACCGGCGTGACCGGCGAGCTGTACCTCGCCGGACCGAGCCTGGCGCGCGGCTATCTCGGCCGGCCCGACCTGACCGCCGCCGCGTTCGTGGCCGACCCCTTCGGACCGCCCGGCGAACGCATGTACCGCACCGGCGACCTGGTGCGCTGGCGGGCCGACGGACAACTGGTGTTCCTCGGCCGCGCCGACCACCAGATCAAGATCCGCGGCTTCCGGGTCGAGCTGGGCGAGATCGAGTCCGCGCTGACCCGCCACCCCGAGGTGCGCGCCTGCGCGGTGGTCCTGCGCGAGGGACGGCTCGTCGGCTACGTCATCCCGGTCGACGGCGCCGAGTGCGACACCGCCCGGCTCCGCGAGCATCTGGCCGCCGGGCTGCCGGACCACATGGTGCCCACCGCGCTGGTGGTGCTCGACCGGCTGCCGCTGGGCCCCGGCGGCAAGCTCGACACCGCCGCCCTGCCCGCCCCCGACATCGCGGTCGCCGACCGGCGCGAGGCCGCCACCCCCGCCGAGGCGGTGCTGCTCGGGGTCTTCCGGGACATCCTCGGCAGCGACGACATCGGACCCGACGACGACTTCTTCGCGATCGGCGGGGACAGCATCGTCTCCCTCCAGGTGGTCTCCCGCGCCCGACGGCACGGCCTCGGCCTGACCGCGCGGGACGTGTTCGAGGGCGCCACGGTCGCCGGGATCGCCGCCCGTGCCCGGGCCCTCACCGAGGACCGGGCCCCGGCGGTCGGCGACGCCCCGCTGACCCCCCTCATGCGGGACCTGCTGCGCCGCGCGGGCACCGCCGCCGACGGCTTCTGCCAGTGGACGGAGATCTGCGTACCGCCCGGCGGTGACGAGCACACCTGGCGGACCGCGTTCGACAAGGTGCTGGCCCGCCATGACGTGCTGCGCGCCCATCTGGTCGCGGACGCGCTGCGGATCCCCCCGGCCGCCGCGGTGACCGGAGCCGATGTGCTGATCCGGGTGCCGGTGGCGCCGGACCTCACGGCCGAGGGCCTGCGCGCCCTGGCCGACGAGTGGACCGCCGAGACCCGCGCCGCGCTGGACCCGCGCACCGGACCGCTGCTGCGCGCGGTCTGGCTCGACGCCGGACCCGCGAGGCCCGGCCGGCTCGTCCTGATCGCCCATCACCTCCTCGTGGACGGCGTCTCCTGGCGCATCCTGCTGGACGACGTACGGCACGCGTACGAAGGCGGCACCCCGGCAAGGCACGGACTGTCCTTCCTGGCCTGGGCGCGCACCCTGCGCGAGGCCGACCGCGGCGCCGAACTGCCGCACTGGCAAGGGATGACGGCCACGGAGGCACTGGCGGCCCGGCCGCTGGACCCCGCCCGGGACACCGTGGCCACCGCCGCGCACCACGAGATCACCCTCGACGCCGACACCACCCGGGCCCTGATCACCGCCCTGCCCGCCGCCCTGCGCAGCACACCGGACGCGCCCCTGCTCACGGCGCTCGCCCGGGCCGTACGCGCCTGGCGCGGTACCCCCAGGCTGCTCGTCGCGCTGGAGAGCCACGGCCGCCCGGCCGACGCGGACCTCTCCCAGACCGTCGGCTGGTTCACCGCCGTCCACCCGATGCTGCTCGACGCCGACGACGACCCGAAGGCGGTCGCCGAACGGCTGCGCGCCCAGGGCGACGGCCTGGGCCACGGCATCCTCACCACGGCCGGCCTGCTGGACCCGGTCGCACCCGAGGTCGCCTGGAACTACCTCGGCCGCTACCCGGGCGCCCCGGACACCGAGACCGCCTGGCAGGCACCGCCGGACGCGGACCCGCTCGGCTCCGGCGGCACCGACGCCATGCCGCTGCCGCACGCGCTGATGGTCAACGCGCTGGTCCGCGAGGACCGGCTCGGGATCCGGCTGACCTGGCCCGGCGCGCTGTTCACCGGTGCCGAGATCGAGCGGCTGGCCGCACACCTGCGGACCGCGCTGCTCGATGTCGCCGCCGCGCCGGAGATCGGCGCGCTGGAGATCGGCGCGCTGGACGCCGGCCGGCCGATCGCCGAGGTGCAGCCGCTGACCCCGTTGCAGGAGGTGATGCTGCGGCACTCGCGCACCGAGCGACCCGACCCCTACACCGTGCAGTCGGCCTTCTCCCTCACCGGGTCACTGGACATCGAGGCGCTGCGCGGCGCCGGCGCCGACCTGCTGGCCCGGCACCCGAACCTGGGCGCCGTGTTCCCGGCGGACCTCGCGCTCGTACCGAAGTCCCCGGAACCGGACTTCCGCGTCTGCGACGGACCGGCCGAGGAGGTCCTCGCCGCCGACCTGGCGGAACCGTTCGACCTGAGCGCGGGCCCGCTGATCCGGCTGACCGTGATCCGCCACGACCCCGGGCGCTTCGACCTGGTCCTGACCAGCCATCATGTGCTCTCCGACGGCTGGTCGGCGCCCCGCATCCTCACCGAGCTGTTCGCCCTCTACACGGCACGGCTGCGCGGCGAGGAGGCGGACCTGCCCGCTCCCGTGCCGTTCGGCGACTACCTCGCCTGGCGCGCCGCCCACGAACCCGGCCTCGGCGTCTGGGCCGACGAACTGGCGGGTCTGCCCGAAGGGGACTACCTGGGCGCCGGCGAACCGGGACCCGCCTGGCAGGAACCCGAGGTGATCACCTTCGACGCGTCGCTGGTGGACCGGCTCACCCGGCTCGCGGCCCGCCGCGGTCTGACCCGCAGCACCCTGGTGCAGGGCGCGTGGGCGGTGCTGCTCGCCCGGCGCTCCGGACACCAGGACGTCTGCTTCGGCGCCATGGTCGCCTGCCGGCCCCCGGAGCTGGAGGGTGTCGAGGAGATCGTCGGACTGCTCGCCAACACCGTGCCGGTACGGGCCCGGCTGACGGGCACCCTCGCCGACACCCTCACCGCGCTCCAGACGCGCCAGCGGACCCTGGTCGAACACCATCATGTGGCCCTGTCCGACCTGGAACGCGTCACCGGGCGGCGCAGGCTCTTCGACAGCCTCGTGGTGTTCGAGAACTACCCGGTGGACCGGGACCGGCTGCGCGAGCCCGCCCCCGGGCTCACCCTCACCGGAACCCGCTTCCGCGAGGCCACCCACCACCCGGTGACCCTGACCGTCATGCCGGACGGCGACACCTGGACCGGCGTGCTCGCCCACCGGTCCGCGGCCGCCGCCGACGGACTCGCCGAGGAACTCCTCGATCTGCTCCGCGACTTGGAGGACCACCTCGACCGCGACGTCCGCACCCTGCTGGAGCGACGATGACGCAGAAGACCGCCGCACCGGCCGAGAAGGTCGACGGACCGCTGCTGCGCATCGCGTTCATCCTGGTCCTCGGCACGTTCATGGCGTCCATCGACGCCACGATCGTCAGCGTCGGCATCGACACCCTGGCAAACGAGTTCCATGCCTCGCTGGCCGAGATCCAGTGGGTCAGCACCGCCTATCTGCTGGCCGTCGTCACCGCCGTACCCGCCTCCGGCTGGCTCGCCGACCGCCTCGGCGGCCGGCGGGTCTGGCTGGTCGCCGTGGGTGTCTTCCTGTGCGGATCGGCACTGTGCGCCCTGTCCTGGTCCGTGACCAGCCTGATCGTCTTCCGGGTGCTCCAGGGCCTGGGCGCCGGGGTGCTGCCGCCGACCGGGCAGGCGTTGCTCGCCCGGATCGCCGGACCCGCCCGCACCGGACGGGTGATCAGCGTCGTCGCGGTCGTCCCGCTGCTGTCACCGGTGCTCGGCCCGCTGGCCGGCGGCGCCCTGCTCGGGGCGGCCTCCTGGCCCTGGCTGTTCCTGGTCAACCTGCCGGTCGGCGCCGCCGCGATCCTGCTCGCCCGCCGCCATGTGCCGGTGCTGGAACCGACGTCCCGGCGGGCCCCGTTCGATGTGCGGGGAGCCGTGCTGCTGTCACCCGGCCTCGCCGTCCTGGTGTACGGCCTGACTGAGGTCGCCCACGGCAACACGCCCGCGGCGACCGTGGGAGTGAGCGCGGGCCTGCTCATGCTGGCGGGCTTCGTCGTGCACGGCCTGCGCACCCGGGGCACCCCGCTGATCGACCCGCGGCTGTTCACCCGGCCACCGCTCGGCGCGGCGGCCCTGGCCCTGCTGGTCCTCGGCGCGTCCGTGTTCGGTACGACGTTCCTGCTGCCGCTGTACTTCCAGAGCGGGCGCGGACTGTCCGCCTGGGGGACCGGACTGCTGCTGGCCCCCCAGGGGCTCGGCGCGGCGGCCGGATCCGTGCTGGTCAACCGCACCATCGACAAGGTGGCCCCGCGGACCCTGGTGATCACCGGCGTCACCCTGGTCCTGGCCGGCACGGTCCCCTTCACCCAGCTCGACCACGGACTGCCGGACATCGCGATCGCCCTGGCGCTCCTGGTGCGCGGCTTCGGGATGGCCATGATCGGCGCCCCCGTGATGAACATCGTCTACAGCCGGATCGAACCCCAGCAGATCGCCCGCGCCTCCGGAGCGCTCAACCTCCTCAACACCGTCGGCGGTTCGCTGGGAACCGCGGCCCTCGCCGTGGTCCTCCAGGACCGGCTCGGCGCCCGGCACCAGGACGTCCCCGCGGCGTTCGCCGACACCTTCTGGTGGGTCGTCGGACTCGGGCTGCTGGCCGCGGCCGGGACGACGAGACTGCCCCGGACCCGCGCCCTCAGGAGAGCCTGATGATGCACACACTGCCCGCCCCCGCCGATCTCACCACGGCCCTTCCGCTGTCCACGGCGACGGCCCGGGCCGTCGCAGAGCACCGCGACACCGTCGCCGCCGTTCTCGACGGCAGGGACCCCCGGCTGCTCGTGATAGCCGGTCCCTGCTCGGTCCACGATCCCGCCGCCGCCCTGGAGTACGCGAGCCTGCTCGCCGCCGCCGCGCGCCGCTTCTCGGACGACCTGGTCGTCGTGCTGCGGGCCTACCTGGAGAAGCCGCGCACGGCGCTGGGCTGGACCGGGCTGCTCAACTACCCCGCCCTCGACGGCAAGAGCGACCTGGCGAGCGGTCTGCGCACCGGCCGCGCCTTCCTCACCGAGGCCGCCGCCCTGGGACTGCCCCTCGCCTACGAGTTCGTCGACCCCCTCCTCGCGCCCTACCTGGCCGACACGGTCTCCTGGGCCGCGATCGGCGCCCGGACGGTGGCCAGCCAGCCGCACCGGCACCTGGCCTCCTGGCTCCCGATGCCGGTCGGCATGAAGAACTGCGTCTCCGGCGACCTGGCCTCCGCCGTGGACGCCGTCCAGGTCGCCTCCCACCCGCACGCCCTGCCCGTGCTGGCACCGGACGGCCGGCTCACCGTGACGCACACCGTCGGCAACTCCCACGCGCATCTGGTGCTGCGGGGCGGCCGGGTGCCCAACTACGACGCCGCCGGCACCGAACACGCCCGGTCGCGGCTGGCGGCGGCCGGTCTGCCGCCGTCTCTCGTCGTGGACGCCTCGCACGGCAACAGCGGCAAGGACCACAACCGTCAGCCGGAGGTCGTCGCCGACCTCGCCGGGCGGATCGGCGACGGGGAGCCGGGCCTGGCCGGAGTGATGATCGAGTCGTATCTCTCCGACGGCCGGCAGGACCTCGCGGCGACCGTGCTGCGCCGGGATGTCAGCGTCACCGACGCCTGTCTGGGCTGGTCCCGCACCCTCCCCCTGCTCGACCTGCTGGCGCGGGCCGTCAACCGCCGCCGCGGCACGCACGCCTGACCCCCACTCATTTGCTAATTAGGTAAGCCTTACCTAAGTTATTCCCGCAACCCCTGTTCCAAGGAGGAATCTCCATGCGAGTCGTCATGTTCGGTTACCAGACCTGGGGTCACCGGACCTTGCAAGCGCTCCTCGACTCCGACCACGAGGTGGTCATGGTGGTCACGCACCCCAGGAGCGAGCACGCCTACGAGAAGATCTGGAGCGACTCCGTGGCAGACCTGGCGGCGGAGCACGGCGTCCCGGTCGTCATCCGCAACCGGCCCGACGACGAGGAACTGCTCACGCTGCTCAAGGAGGCGGACCCGGACATCATCGTCGCCAACAACTGGCGCACCTGGATCCCGCCGCGCGTCTACTCCCTGCCGCGCCGCGGCACGCTCAACGTCCATGACTCGCTGCTGCCGAAGTACGCCGGTTTCTCCCCCCTCATCTGGGCCCTCATCAACGGGGAGAAGGAGGTCGGCGTCACCGCCCACATGATGAACGAGGAACTGGACGCCGGTGACATCGTCGCCCAGCGAGCGGTGCCCGTGGGCCCCTCGGACACGGCGACCGACCTGTTCCACAAGACCGTCGACCTGATCGCCCCGGTCACCATCGGCGCGCTCGACCTCATCGCCTCCGGACAGACCGAGTTCACCCGGCAGGACCGGTCCCAGGCCACCTTCTTCCACAAGCGCGCCGAGGACGACATCCGGATCGACTGGAACTGGCCCGCCGAGGACCTGGAGCGCCTGGTCCGGGCCCAGTCCGCCCCCTACCCGGCCGCCTTCACCCACCACCGGGGCAAGCGCCTCGAAATCCTCGGCGCCGTCGTCTCCCAGAACCGCTACGGCGGCACACCGGGCCGCATCTTCTACCGCGAGGGCGAGGGTGTGGTGATCGTCGCCGGCGCCGACGCCCGCACCGGCCGCAACCACGGCCTGGCCATCACCCGCGTCCGCACCGACGACGGCCGCGAACTGCCCGCGACCGAGTACTTCACGGCCATGGGCGGCTACCTCACCACCCACCCCTGACGGACCGGCCCCACTTCCCTCCATTGCTCCGGCCCGGGCGATCGTCCCGGGCCGGGGCGGGTCCCCGAACCTCGACGCGCCCTTCCCGCGAGAGACGTTATAGTCACACGGTCGCGAAAAACGATGTTCCGTGCGGGTTCCGTCCGCCGGGCATCGCGCATACATCGACGCAGAGGGTTCTGATCGATGAGCGTCTCCTTGCCGAGACCGGGCATCCCGCCCGCTTCCGGCGCTGACCACCGCCGACGCGTGTCGGCGCGACAGAGGGGCGCACCATGCGGAAGACCATCGCCATCGTCGGAGCCGGACCGGGCGGGCTGACGCTCGCACGCGTGCTCCAGACCCACGGCATCGCCGCGACGATCTACGAGAGCGAGGCCACGGCGACGACCCGTGCGCAAGGCGGCCTGCTCGACATCCACGAGGAAACCGGACAGGTCGCGCTTCGCGCAGCCGGTCTGTACGACGCGTTTCGCACCCTGGTCCGCCCGGGCGAGGACGCCAAGCGCGTGGTCGACCGCCACGGCACGATCCTGTTCGACCGGCCCGCGGACCCCGCGTCGGCCCGTCCCGAGGTGGATCGCGGCGAACTCAGGCGCCTGCTCATCGACTCGCTGGCACCCGGGACGATCAAGTGGGGCCACAAGCTCGCCTCGGTCCGGCACCGCGGGGAGGGCGGCTGCGAACTCGCCTTCGCGGAAGGTTCCACCACACGCGCCGACCTGGTCATCGGCGCGGACGGCGCCTGGTCGAAGGTGCGTCCGCTGCTCACCCCCGCCAAGCCTGACTACACCGGAACCTGCTTCGTCGAGATCGCCCTCGCACCGGGCGGCCGGGAGTCCCGGGCGAGCGTGGCCGCGATCGGCGGTGGCACGCTGATGGCGGTCGCGCCGGGCCGAGGCATCATCGCCCATCGCTGCGCCGACGGGCAGGTGCGCGGATACGTGGCGCTGAACAAGCCCGAGGAGTGGCTGAGGCCGATCGACTTCGGCGACCCGTCCGCGGGCCTTCGCCGACTCGCCGACGAGTTCGCCGGCTGGTCGCCGCTGCTCACCGCCTTCGTGACCCGCAGCGACGCCGAACCCCGGCTCCGGCCCATCCACGCCCTGCCCGTCGGCCTCGAATGGGACAGGCTGCCCGGAGTGACGCTCGTCGGCGACGCCGCGCATCTGATGTCGCCCTTCGCCGGCGAGGGCGCGAACCTTGCCATGTACGACGGCGCCGACCTGGCGGGCAAGTTGGTCGAGGAACCCGACGTCGAGGCCGCGCTCACCGCCTACGAGGAGCGGCTGTTCCCGCGGAGCCGCGATGCCGCCGACCGCTCGGCGAAGAACCTGGAGGTGTTCTTCGGCCGGGAAGCACCGCAGAGCGTGGCCAAGTTGTTCGATCACTCCTGACACCCGGTCCGGAACCGTGATCCCGCCGTCTCGGGGTCACGGCTGGTTGCCGTTGGAGGCGAGCCGGGCGCCCATCTCCGCGTTGGCGCGCTCGGACCGGCTGTTGGCCTGGTCATGCTTGAGCCGGAGGTAGTCGTACAGGGCCCGCACGCACAGATCCCGGGTGCGGTACGTCGCGTCCGAGACCAGTTCGAGGTCCTCGGTGACCTCCATCAGCTTCCCGTCGGCCGTGGTGTAGACGGGGTGCCAGACGAGTTCCACCGCCGGGTTGAGCGCCATGACCACGCGCAACTGCGGGACCTCCTGCGCGATCAGGACGCTGTCCGGGTTGTACGCCCGCAGGAAGATGTGGACGGGACCGCGGGCGCGGGTCACGAACGCCTTGGACAGGACGTTCCACATCGGCGTCTTGAGCATCCAGTCCATGGTCAGCTGGAGTTCGTTGACCACACTGCCGAAAGGAGTGGACTCCAGGGGCGTATGGCCCTTGGAACGGGCGTAGACGCTGGTGTCGATGCCGCCGGACCACAGGGCCATCGTCGGCCGGTCGATCTCCAGATAGTCACCGACGAGCCGCACCAACTCCTGGTACCAGCTGTTCGACGCGCGATGGTCGCGCTGCTGCTGGCGCTCGGTGAACATCGCCAGCGCCTCGTCGTTGAGCTGTCCCTGTTCGGCGATGCCGCCCAGGATCAGCTGCCAGGCGGCGTCCGTGACGTCCTGCGGGAAGCCCACCTTCTCCATCATGTCGCGGAAGGTGTCCCACTCGCCGTGCGCGGTGGGATCGGCGGCATGGCGCCGCGCCTCCTCCCTGACACCGGGATCCCCCTGGCCCTGCACACGTTGCACATAACGGGTGACGGCCGCGTTGCCCACGGTCCGCTGGAGGGCGGCGAGCCCGGCGGGCTGCGGCGCCCGCCCGGCGGCGAACTGCGGGGCCGGGCCCGGTATCTGCCTCCTCCGCGCCGCCGCGGGCGCCTCCGGCACCGGGGATGTCACTCTGTCTCGCACGTGCTGCCCAGCCCTCCGGTCACTCAGGCCGATATCGGCTCGGAGGGGCCGACGCTAGGCTCTCGGTACGGCCCCCGCAAGGGCCGGAAGGGCAGCCGAGGGGGCAGCTGGAAGGGCATGGCGAACCCGGCGGGGAATCCACGAGCGGCAGGCTCAGCAGGCCGCCCCCGAAGGCGCGGTGACGTCGAGGCCGATGCCGGGCCGGCACGGCCGGTCACACTCCGATGAAGCTCACGGTTTCCGTCATGTCCGCCCGCCCGGTACGCAGCCGTGGCACGCCCTCCTTCGCGAACCCCACCGCGACACCGCAGAACAGTACGAGCCCGTCATCTGCTCCGACGACCTGGCCGACGCTCTCGCGATACATCGTCCACATCACCTGAGGGCAGCTGTGCAGCCCCTCCGCCCTCAGCAACAGCATGACCGTCTGCAAGTACATCCCCGCGTCCCCCCACTGCCCTGGCCCCATCGCCGGATCCAGGTAGCAGAACAGCACGACCGGGGCGCCGAACGCCTGCGAGTTCAGGGCGGCGATCTTCAGGGGCCGGTCGGGGTCGTCGCGCTCGATTCCCCGTGCCTCGTACCGCTGAGCGGCCGCGGCGGAAAAGCGGTCCACGTACGGCGAGGTCAGTTCGGCCGGGTACATCGGGTACTCCCGCTCGTCCCCCGGGTCCCCGGCCAGTGCCCTGGCTGTCGCGCGCCTCTTGAGCTCGGCCAGGGGCTCGCCGGTCACGGCATACACATGCCACGGCTGGAGGTTCCCACTCGACGGAGCCCGCGTCGCCGCGGCCAGCACGCGTTCGAGTATCTCTCTGGACACCGGCTCCTCGCTGAACGCCCGCACCGCCCGGCGACTGTCCACGGCTTCATACACATCCACGTCTGCTCTTCCTCCCACGTGACGACAGCCACGTTGCTGAACGGCGCGGTCATGAACCCCTCGTCTGCCGGCCGGTGACGGCCTTTTCAAGGAGGCGGGTGAGGATCGGCTCGGCATGAGTCCACAGCAGGGCACCGCCGATCCCCGGCACGACATGACGACGAGCACCGGGCACACGGGCGGCAAGCAGTGCTCCGTTGTCGGGGGAGTGGCTGGTGTCCTGCTCGCCGTACCAGATGTCGACGGGGACAGCGATCTCGTCAAGGGCGAACGGCCACCGCCCCATGGCGAGGACCGTGTCCCGGGCGTAGCCGGCGGGACCTTGGGCAAATGCCTCGGCCAAGGCCCTGCGGTAACCGGCCGCGAAGTCAGGATCCTGGTACACGGCAAGGTCACACGCCGGGCTCCCGGCCATGACCATGTCCCACATCGCATCCGCGGTGAAGCCCGCGAAGAACTCCTCGGTGCCGGCCGGATCGCACGCGGTCCGCTCCACGAGACCACGCAGGTCCGCGTTCAGAACGGAAGCGAACTGCGGCATGGCGACCTCGTCCGCACCGGAGACGACAGCCAGTGCCGAGGCGACCCCCTCCGCGGCGCAGGCGAGAGCGAAGGGCGCACCTTGCGAATTCCCGACCACGGCGGGTCGCTCCAGCCCCCGCCGCACACAGAGTTGGCGCACATCTCCGGCGAAGTCGGAGAAGGTCCGCCCGGGGGCGGGCGTCGAGACACCGAGACCCGGACGATCCACGGAGATGAGACGCACTCCGAGCGCCTCGACAACGCCTGCGCCGAATCCGAGCCACCGGCTCGTGGCCGCACCAGGACACAGCAGGACGGGCGTCCCGTCCGACGGCCCCCACTCCGCCCAGCCGAGCAACCGCCCGTCGGACAGCGCACTCTCACCCAGCCGGGCAGGAACGTCGATGCAACCAGTCATGATCACCATCATGGCCATGGACCCGAAGTCCCGCACTCGACTTTCACCATGGCCTCGAACCGGGCAGACGTCGTCCGACGCTTCACCGGAGCACTTCCGGCAGGTCAGCGCACCCTGCCCCGTGGCTTCAGCGGTACCTCCGGCAGCTTCGGGGCGTGCAGCGGGGCACCGTCGTAGCCCTTCACCTCGCCGAAGCGGGTGCCCCGGGACCAGTCCTCGCGGGCCTGCTCGATCTCGGACTGGGTGCGGGCCACGAAGTTCCACCACATGATGAGCTCCTCGGCGAAGGGCTCGCCGCCCAGGAGCATGACTCCGGCGTCGGACTCGGCGCGCAGGGGGAGTTCGGAGCGGCCGCAGCCGAGGTAGAGCATCGAACCGGGCAGCACCGGCACGCCGTCCACCCGCACCTCGCCGGACATCGCGAGGACGCCGTACTCGAAGTCGGGGTCCAGGGGCAGCCGTACATCGGCGCCCCGGGTGAGGGCGAGGTCGGCGCCGACGATCGGGGTGTAGGCCGTGCCGGGGGAGACGGAGCCGTCGAGGTCGCCGAGGAGCACCGTGGCGGTCAGGCCCGGCGCGGTGACCGTCGGCAGTTCGGCGTGGAACTCGAACTTCGGTTCCGTGTACCGGTGCGCGTCGGGCAGCGCCACCCACAGCTGCGCGCCGTGCAGCAGACGGGCGTGCGGACGGGGGCTCTCCTCGGAGTGGCTGATCGCGCGCCCCGCGGTCATCAGGCCCAGCTGCCGGGGCCGGATCGTCTGGAGGCTGCCGGTGGAGTCGCGGTGCAGCACCTCGCCCTCGTGCAGCCAGCTGACCGTCTGCAACCCGATGTGGGGGTGCGGCGGGACCTGCATGCCGGGCTCGTCGGCGATGTCGTCCGGACCGTAGTGGTCGACGAAGGCCCACGCGCCGATCATGCGGCGGCCGAGGTTCGGCAGCAGCCTGCGCACCTCGGTCGATTCCCCCAGCTTGACGCGGCGGGGGCTCAGCAGCTCGCGGACGGGTTCGGCGACGACGAATCCACGGCCACCGCAGACGGTCGGCTCGGGCGCGCGGTCAAGGTTGCTCATGCAGCCCAACTTAGCGGTGCCGATGCCGGACCGGTGAGCGCCGACGGGTGCAATTCGCCATCGCGTTCACCGCGCTCATCGTCCTCACCGCGCGTCCGGCTCGGGTGCGGACGGGCTCGCCACGGGCGTGGGCCACGCGGAACTCGGCACCGGTGAGGGAGTGCCGACGCTCGGACGCGGGGGATGGGCCGGCGGCGCCGGGCGGCTCGTGCCGTCGTGGAGGGTGAAC
The DNA here is from genome assembly GCF_002154555.1 of Streptomyces murinus. Taxonomy (GTDB): domain Bacteria; phylum Actinomycetota; class Actinomycetes; order Streptomycetales; family Streptomycetaceae; genus Streptomyces; species Streptomyces murinus. The sequence goes on along the minus strand of NZ_MUNF01000298.1, from coordinate 1,397 downwards.
AGGACGAGGGCCGCCACCGCCGCCAGGGCAAGCAGCCCCACCACGGTGCCGCGCAGCGACAGCCGACGGGCCCTGAGCGCGTCGGTCGGCGGGCGCAGAGGGCGCAGCTCGGCCGGTCCGACGGCGTTCGCGCGGGCGGCCAGGGCGGCGCGCAGCCGTTCCTCGACGGGTTCCCGGACGGATCCGTCGACGGGGGAGTGGTTCATCGCAGACCCTCCAGTCGTCGGCCGAGCGCGTCCAGGGCCCGGCTGGCCGTGGACTTGACGGCCCCTCTCGACAGACCGAGCGTCGCCGCGATCTCGGCCTCCGTCAGATGCGACCAGTAGCGCAGCACCAGTACCTCCCGTTGGCGCCGGGTCAGGGTGCCCAGCGCCGCCAGCACCTCCCGGTGGTCCTCATGGATGAGCACGTCCTCCTCCGGCGCGGGCGCGTGCCCCTCCGGCACCGGGGGATGCGCCCGTACGGTCCTGCGCCGACGCAGCACCGAGCGGGCCGTGTTGACCACACTGGTCCGCAGATACGCCTCCGGGTCGTCCAGCGCGGCGAGCCGATGACCGTGCCGCCGGAACAGCGCGGTGAACGCGTCCTGTACGACGTCCTCGGCCGTGGGCAGATCGTCCACCAGCAGCACCGCCAGGCGCACCAGGGGCAGCCGGCGGTGGTGGTACAACTCCTCGATCCCGGGCGGGGGTTCGGGGGTGGCCGTCCCCGCGGTCGGGGGACGCGGCCCGGACACGGTGTCCGCGTCCATGTTGACGCGGGCGAGCAGTCGGGCGAATCGCCGCCGCAAGGAGGGGAGCCGGGCGGTTCCGGCCCGTTCCCAGGGCAGGGGCGCCGGTGGTGTGGCTGTCGTCATGGATCTCCCGGGACCGGGTGCGGGGAACCGTCCTGCGACGGCTCCCCGCACCCGCCCTACCTCAGTGCTGCGGCGGAACCGGCGCCGGAACGGCCGGGCCGTGCGGGTGTGCGGGCGTCGACGGCACCGGCGACGGGGACGCGGAGTGCGGCGGCGCGGGCACGGGCGACGGGGTCGCCGTACCGCCCGGCACCGACGGCACGGGACGCGGAGTCGCCGTACCGCCCGGCACCGACGGGACGGGGCTCGGGGTCGCCGTACCGCCCGGGACCGAGGGGACGGGGCTCGGGGTCGCCGTACCGCCCGGGACCGACGGGACGGGGCTCGGCGTGGCCGTACGCGTCGGGGTCGACGGCACCGGCTTCGGCGTCGCCGCGGCGTGGTGGTCGGACTGCGCGGCCTGCGCGGCCACGGTGCCGGTGACGGCGAGTGCCGCGCCCAGCGCGGAGACCCCCAGGACGGTGCGCAGCTTGCGGGCGCGGAGCGGGCGGGGGACACGATGTGCGGACATGGGATCCTTCGGGGCTGGTCGGTCATCCGG
>NZ_MUNF01000297.1 GCF_002154555.1 Streptomyces murinus | reverse complement strand
CCTCCCCCTCAACCGCCCTACAGATAACCGAGCGACCGCTGCCGCCCCCGTGCGCGCCATGCCGCGTCCAGCGAGAGATACGGGGCTCCGGCGAGGATCAGGGGCAGCCAGGCCATCAGGTAGGCGAGGTCGTTGCCGTAGTAGTACGGGGTCGTCGCCCAGCTCATGGTCAGCCACAGGCTGAGGGAGATCAGCGCACCGCCCAGGGCGGCGAGGCGGCCGAGCAGTCCGAGGAGGGTGGCGATGCCGACGGCCAGTTCGCCGAGGGCGATGGCGTAGCCGAAGCCGACCGGGCTCTTCAGGGCGAGGTCGATCAGGGCGGGTAGGGCGGCGGTGCCGCGGGCCGCGTGCATGGTGTCGCCGATCGAGCCGGCGCCGGCGGCCTTCATGAAGGCGCTGTCGGTGAGCTTGTCCAGTCCCGCGTAGAGGAAGGTGACGCCGAGGAAGACGCGCAGAGGTAGCAGGGCGTAGTGGGCGGCGGTGTCCCGCCAGCCGTTGCGGCTGTTCAGCCGGGGGGTGCGCGTGTCCATCCGAATACCGGTCATCCTGCCTGCCGCCTCTCGCCCGCTGTCCCTGCCGTACCTGCCCGTTCTCCCGACCATATGTATGACAAGGAGGGGACGCTCAATCATCGCCCAGGGGTTTTTCCGGATTTCAGGCGTTCGTATGAGAGGAGGATCGCGAGTGGCGGAAGCTCACTCGGTGATCTGGACCGTGTAGCGGTTGGTCGGCACTCCGGCCGCGGTCACCACCTGGACATCCACCGAGCCGGGCTCGACGTCGGCCGGGACGGGGACGGTCAGAACGGTGTCCGTGGGGTTGCGGAAGCCGCCGGTGACCGGGACCAGCGGGACATGGACATCGACGGCGCCGATGCGGACGACCATGCGGGAGAGCCGTTCGGCGGTGCGGGCGCCGGGCGGGACGAAGCCGGTGCCGCGGATCTCGATGTCGTCGCCGGTGCGGATCGGGCCGTCCAGGTCGCCGGGTTCGCGGGCACGGACCACGGAGAGGATGACCGCGCGGCCGCCCTCCGCGTACTTGCCCGCCAGATAGGTGGCGGCCGAGATCAGGACGACGACCGCGAGCCCCCAGGGCAGGTCGGGCAGCTGGTCGGGGCGGCGGGCGAGCCGGACGGCGGCGAAGGCCAGGGCGACGGCGCTGATGGCGACGTACTGGATGTCGGTGAAGGCGCCCCGGCCGGAGTCGTCGGTGAGCAGGTCGGCGGCGCGTGGGCGGTGGGCCGGGACCTTCTGTAGCCGCTGGGCGAGGATGCGCAGGCCCACCACCCGGCGGACCAGGACGGCGATCCCGCACACCACGGCGAGGACGGTCACCACGCCGGCGCCGCGGGCGAGGTCGAGGCCCGAGATGAGCGCGTCGCGTTCGGCGTGGTCGGAGGCGGCGGCCAGGCGGGCGGCGAGCAGCAGGACGGCGTAGCCGATGAACAGGACCCAGCAGACGGCGACGGCACGGGAGGTGGACATGCGATGGTCCTCGCCGATCACCGGGGCGAGAGCGCCGCCCCGCGCCCGGTGGAACCAGCAGGCGGCGGTCAGCGTACCGGCCACGACGACGGCGGCGAGCAGGGCCGCGGTGCGGGCGGTGGTCCAGCCGGCGCCGATCGCGGTCAGCGCCTCGCCGAGCAGCAGGGCGAGCACCGCGCCCCACACCGTGCACAGGGTGCGCAGCCACAGGCGGGTGAGCCACATCTCGCCCTCGGCACGGCCGCGTTCGGCGACGGCCTCCGCGCGCTGAGTCAGCTCCTCGGAGACCCACTGGCGGGAGGCCGAGGGAGAGTAGGCCACGGCGGCGGGCAGGCCCTGGCCGGCGGCGAACTCGTCGCGGCGTCGCAGAAACGCGGCGACGGCCCGCCGGTGTCCCTCGCGGGCGCCGTGCGGACAGTCCCCGCAGCCGCAGCCGCCCTCATGGACACCCTCGGCGTCCGCGCCCTCTCTGGCCTCCTGCACCGCCACGTCCGACGCCCGCCTTCCCCGCGACCTCGCGGCACGGCCGACGGCCTCTCGGTGAGCCGTCCCGCCGCCGTGCAACTCCCGTACGTCAACAGCGAATTGTGCCCTACCGGGACCCGCCGGGGCCCACCGACATGATCCTGGAGGGTGAACTGTCGAGCAGTGTGTTGACGGGGCCGCTTCCCGTCGCCCCGCGGCTCAGCCGAGCAGGCCGGGTTCGCTGCGGGTGACCTCCCGCCAGAGGGGCTGGTAGTTGATCCAGGCCACGAGGTCGCCGCCGAGTTGTTCGCGGGTGGCGACGGCGAGTTTGTGCTCGATGAGGACCGGGCGGCCGGCCGCGCGCGCCAGCAGCTGCACCTGGCAGGAGCGGTCCATGGACAGGAACCACCAGGCGGCGGCGTCCACGGAGCCGCCGACGGTGAGCAGCCCGTGGTTGCGCAGCACCAGCGCCTTGCGGGAGCCGAGCGCGGCGGCGATGCGGCGACCCTCCTCGGCGTCGACGGTGACACCGGTGTAGGCGTCGTAGAGGGCGGCGTCCTCGTAGAAGGCGCAGCTCTCCTGGGTGAGGGGGTCGATGAGGTCGCCGAGGGCGGCGAGGGCGCGGCCGTGCACGGAGTGGCAGTGGGCGACGGCGACGACGTCCGGGCGGGCGGCGTGGACCTGGGCATGCACGGTGAAGGCGGCCTGGTTGACGTGGTAGCGGCCCTCGATGACCTGGCCGTCCTGGTTGACGAGGACGAGGTCGCTGACGGTGACGTGCCGGAAGGGCATGCCGAAGGGGTTGACCCAGAAGCAGTCGCTGAACTCCGGGTCCCGGGCGGTGATGTGGCCGGAGACGCCGTCCTCGAAGCCGTTCCGCCCGAAGATCCGCAGGGCTCCGGCGAGCCGTTCCTTGCGGTGCCGGCGCTCGTCCTCGACCGAGTCGTGCATCGGCGGCATGGCGAACTGCAGCTGGTCGGTGGACAGCGGCAGCGGCGGGGTGGGCCCGGACATAGGTCCTCCAGCGCTGGTAGGGCGGTACGGGCCGGAAGTTACCGCCGGCCAGCCCAAAAGGGCAGGGCTGTGCCGTAAAGATGGCGCGCAGATGGAGATCGGAAGGGAAAGGCGACAGAAGGTGTCGGGTTGGGCGAGCACACTCGGCCGGTATGAACTGGGCAGACTTCACCGCGGCCGAGCCGGACTTCGCGGCGGCCGTCGAGCGGCGCTTCGGCGCCTTCCGGCACCACGTCCTCGTCACCCTCCGCCGGGACGGCTCGCCCCGTCCCTCCGGGCTGGAGGTGCGCTTCCTCGGCGGCGAGCTGTGGCTCGGCATGATGCCGGGCTCGCTGAAGGCCCGCGATCTGCTGCGCGATCCGCGGTTCGCGCTCCAGGCCAATCCGGGCGAGGGCACCGCGATGGCCGGCGGGGACGTACGGATCGGCGGGCGGGCCCACGAGGTCGGGGAGGGGGCGGCGAAGGCCGGGTATGTGAAAGAGGTGGAACCGCCGGAGCCGTTCCACCTCTTTCGCACCGAGTTGACGGAGGTCGTGCGGACCTGTGTCGAGGACGACCGCTATCTGGTCGTCCGGGTCTGGAAGCCGGGAGAGCCGGTGCGGACTCTCAGGCGGACCTGAGCCTCAGGCGAGGGCGAGGGCGAGACCTACTCCCACTCGATGGTGCCCGGCGGCTTGGAGGTGACGTCGACGACGACGCGGTTGACGTCCCGGACCTCGTTGGTGATGCGGGTCGAGATGCGGGCGAGGACGTCGTAGGGCAGCCGGGACCAGTCGGCGGTCATGGCGTCCTCGGAGGAGACGGGGCGCAGCACGATCGGGTGACCGTAGGTGCGGCCGTCGCCCTGGACGCCCACGCTGCGGACATCGGCGAGCAGGACCACCGGGCACTGCCAGATCTCGCGGTCGAGGCCGGCCGCGGTCAGCTCCTCGCGGGCGATGGCGTCGGCCTCGCGCAGCAGGTCCAGGCGCTCCTTGGTGACCTCGCCGACGATGCGGATGCCGAGGCCCGGACCCGGGAACGGCTGGCGCTGGACGATCTCGTCCGGCAGGCCCAGCTCCTGGCCGACCATCCGGACCTCGTCCTTGAACAGCTTGCGCAGCGGCTCGATCAGCTTGAACTCGAGGTCCTCGGGCAGGCCGCCGACGTTGTGGTGCGACTTGATGTTGGCGGTGCCGGTGCCGCCGCCGGACTCGACCACGTCCGGGTAGAGGGTGCCCTGGACCAGGAACTCCACGGCCGGGCCCGCGTCGGCGATGATCTCGGCCTGCGCCTGCTCGAAGACGCGGATGAACTCACGGCCGATGATCTTGCGCTTCTCCTCGGGGTCGCTGACCCCGGCGAGGGCGTTCAGGAAGCGCTCCTCGGCGTCGACGACCTTCAGCTGGACGCCGGTGGCCGCGACGAAGTCCTTCTCGACCTGCTCGGTCTCACCCTTGCGCATCAGACCGTGGTCGACGTAGACGCAGGTCAGCTGGGAGCCGATGGCCTTCTGCACCAGGGCGGCGGCCACGGCGGAGTCCACGCCGCCGGACAGGCCGCAGATCGCGCGCTTGTCGCCGACCAGCTCGCGGATGGCCTCGACCTGCTCCTCGATCACATTGCCCGTGGTCCAGGTCGGCTCCAGGCCCGCGCCGCGGTACAGGAAGTGCTCGAGCACCTGCTGGCCGTGCGTGGAGTGCATGACCTCGGGGTGGTGCTGGACGCCGTAGAGCTTCTTCTCGTCGTTCTCGAACGCGGCGACCGGGACCAGGTCGGTGGACGCGGTGACCGAGAAGCCCTCGGGGGCGGCGGAGCAGGCGTCGCCGTGCGACATCCAGACCTGCTGCTCGTCCGGGGTGCCCTCGAAGAGGGTGGAGGAGGACTTGGAGACGTGCAGGTCGGTGCGGCCGTACTCACGGGCGCCGTTGTTGTCGACGGAGCCGCCGAGGGTGAGCGCCATCAGCTGGAAGCCGTAGCACATGCCGAAGACGGGGACGCCGGCCTCGAAGAGCTCGCGGTCGAGGCGGGGCGCGCCCTCCTCGTACACCGACGAGGGGCCGCCGGAGAGGATGATCGCCGCGGGCTTCTTGGCGAGCATCTCCTGGACCGGCATGGTGCTCGGCACGATCTCGCTGTAGACCCGCGCCTCGCGGACGCGTCGGGCGATGAGCTGGGCGTACTGCGCACCGAAGTCGACGACCAGGACGGTGTCGGGGGCAGTGGGAGTCGCTGATGACACGGGGTGCCTTCTGGTGGTCCGGGCGGGGGTCTGTACTACGAGTCTAGCGGTGCGGGCGCAAAGCCCTCCGCCGAGCCGAAGGCCCGCGCGGAGGGGCCGCCGCACCGGCCGCGCGCGAGGCCGGTGCACCGGACCAGGGCCCCGTCGTACCGAGCCCGGGCGGACCGTCGTCCCGTCCGCGGGCCCCGCCGTACCGGCACCGTGGCATACTGGCCCCATGCTTCAGCACGCGACCTTCGTCTTTACCTATGGCATCCGGCCCGCCGGTTGCCATGGTCGTGCTGCTTAGCCGAACGCTTAAGCGACACCCCAGGCGCCCCGGGCCGACAAGGCCCGGGGCGCCTGTCGTTTCTCCGGGTCACGCCGTTCCAGGGCATCCGCGTCAGTACGAACGATCAGGAGCCCCCGCCATGAGCACCACCACCCCCGAAGAGACCGCCGCGACGCCGGAGGCGACCATCGCCGCCGCGCGGGAGCGCATCGACGCGATCGACGACCGGATCATCGGCCTCATCCAGGAGCGGACGGCCGTCTCCGCCGTGGTCCAGCAGACCCGTATCTCCTCCGGCGGGCGGCGGGTCAGCCTCTCCCGCGAGATGGAGATCCTCGGCCACTACCGCGAGGCGCTGGGCAAGCCCGGCACCTCGCTCGCCATGACCCTGCTGGAGCTGTGCCGGGGCCGTATCTGACTCGGCTGATTATCCGACGTGAGTTCGGTCCCCGTCTCACCCGTACGGCGCGTGACCGCCGCGCGGAAGCCTTCGTTAGCGGGGTGTCCGTGCCAGCCAGGGGCGGGCCCGACAGAACCACGCGTGGCTCGCTGGGGCGATGAGGTGTACGGGTCGTGCCGTACGCCGTGGGACCTCGCTCCAGGGAAGTGACCGGACGGCAGGGGACAGCAGCCCGGTCACCAAAAGAACGGTCGGCTCCGGGGACGCCCGGAGCCGACCGACGGAACACCGGTCCCCGTCCCCGCGCAGACCACGGCATGAGAAGAGGGACCTGCATCCCCCTCCGAAGGCAGGTCCCTCTCCACCGACTTCTTGATCCGGTAGCAGGTTTGATCGGCGACGGCGGAGGAGGGTTGTGCCGGGATCCGGGATTTTTGAGTGATCCGGGTCACATCACCCGGGTCGTATCGCCGCGGCGGGCTACTCGGCCTTCGGCGGCACCGTCGGCATCCCCAGGAACGGCAGCCGCAGCGCGCCGAACGCCTCCGCCGGAACCGCGGGCGTCTGCGGCTCCACCGGCTTCAGCCGCTCGTACGACGCCCCCGGCGCCGGCCGGGGATCCGCCTCGCCCTTGTTCGGCCAGAACGACATGGCCCGCTCGGCCTGCGCGGTGATCGTCAGCGAGGGGTTGACGCCCAGGTTCGCCGAGACCGCGGCGCCATCCACGACCGAGATGCCTGGGTGGCCGTACAGCCGGTGGTACGGGTCGATCACCCCGGTCTCCGCCGAGTCGCCGATGGGGCAGCCGCCCAGGAAGTGCGCGGTGAGCGGGGTGCCCATCAGCTCGCCGACGTTGCTGCCCGGGAAGCCGTTGATCTCGGCGGCGAGCGCGGCGGCGGCCTCCGAAGCCGCCCTGATCTGCTTGGGGTTGGGCGCGCCGTGCCCCTGCCGCGCGGTGAGCAGGCCCTTGCCGACGCCGTCCGGCTTCAGATACGTCGTCAGCGAGTTGTCCAGGGACTGCATCACCAGACCGATGATGCTCCGCTCGGACCAGCGGCGGTTGGACAGGGAGCGCAGCACCAGGGTGGGGTGCCGGGCCGCGTTCGCCAGCCAGGCCAGCGCCCGCGAGGAGCCCTCGGTGTACGGCACCTGGAGGATGGACAGACCGCCCATCGCGTTGGAGCCCTTGCCGTAGCGGACCGGCTCGATGTGGGTGTTCTCGTCCGGGTGGATCGAGGAGGTGATCGCGACACCCCGGGTGAAGTCGGCCCGCGGGGTGCCGTGCGCCTTGCGATAGCGGTGGTTGTCGGTCTGCGCGCCGACCAGCGCCTCCGAGTTGGTACGGGTCAGCACACCCAACAGGGGCGAGAGGTACGGAAGTTGGCCGTTCGCCTTCATGCGGTGCAGCAGGGTCTGGGTGCCGTACGTACCGGCGGCGATCACGACCCGGCGCGCGGTGAACAGCCGTCCCGCGCCCTTCTTCTTGCGGTCGGTCGGCAGTGTGGCCACCGCGTATCCGCCGCGCGAGTCGTCGGTGACGGAGACCACCGTGGTCATGGGGTGGACCACCGCGCCCGCCTTCTCGGCGAGATGGAGGTAGTTCTCGTTCAGCGTGTTCTTGGCGCCGTGCCGGCAGCCGGTCATGCACTCGCCGCACTCGGTGCAGGCGTTGCGCTCGGGACCGGCACCGCCGAAGTACGGGTCGGGCACCGGCTGTCCGGGGGACGCCTTCGCGGCGCCGTCCGCGTCCTTGCCGTCGCCGAAGAAGACGCCGACCGGCGCGAAGTGGAAGGTGTCGCCGACGCCCATCCGCTCGGCGGCCGCCTTCAGATGGACGTCCGAGGGGGTCATCGTCGGGTTGAGCCGCACGCCGAGCATGCGCTTGGCCTGGTCGTAGTACGGCTTCAACTCCTCCTGCCAGTCGGTGATGTCCTTCCACTGGGGGTCCTCGAAGAACGCCTTCGGCGGTACGTAAAGGGTGTTGGCGTAGTTGAGCGAGCCGCCGCCGACGCCCGCGCCGGCCAGCACCATCACATTGCCCAGCAGATGGATGCGCTGGATGCCGTACATGCCGAGCTTGGGGGCCCAGAGGTAGTTCTTCAGGTCCCAGGAGTTCTTCGGCAGGGACTGACGGGTGAAGCGGCGCCCGGCTTCGAGGACGCCGACCCGGTAGCCCTTCTCGGTCAGGCGCAGGGCGGACACGGAGCCGCCGAAGCCGGAGCCGACCACGAGGACGTCGTAGTCGTAGGAGTCCTGGGGCACGGGTCTCTCCTCGTCGTGTTTCGGGTGCGGGCCGTCCGTGGTCTCTCGCGCGGTTCCCCGCGCCCCCAAGCGGCTTATTTGAATCGGAGCGCCTTCAGCACGCGCAGGCTCGTGGTCATGAAGCGGGCGTAGCCCTCCTCCGACATGCCCAGCGAGGGCGCCATCGGCAGCAGCCGCTGCTGGGCGACCGTCTGGGCCTCGGTGTACTTGAGGATGCCCTCGGAGCCGTGGCGGCGGCCGAGGCCGGAGTCCTTCATGCCGCCCATCGGCGACTGGACGCTGCCGTAGGCGGGGGCGTAGCCCTCGTTGATGTTGACCGTGCCGGTGCGCAGCCGGGCGGCGATGTCCCGGCCGCGGCTCGAACTGGTCGTCCAGACCGAGGCGTTGAGGCCGTACGGCGTCGCGTTGGCGCGCTCGACGGCGTCGTCCACGTCCGAGAAGCGGTAGACGGAGACGACCGGGCCGAAGGTCTCCTCCTCGCAGACCGCCATGGAGCCCTCGACGCCGTCGAGGATGGTGGGCTCGAAGAAGTAGGGGCCGACGTCGGGCCGGGCCGCGCCGCCCGCGAGCACCGTGGCGCCCTTGTCGACGGCCTCGCGCACATGCCGTTCCACGGTCTTCAGCTGGCGTTCGCCGACCAGGGAGCCCATCTCGGCGCCGTAAGCGAGGGAGTTGCCGAGCCGCATGGCCCTGGTGCGGGCGGCGAAGCGCTCCAGGAAGGCGTCGGCGATCGACTCGTGGACGTACAACCGCTCGATGGAGATGCAGAGTTGGCCGGCGGAGGAGAAGCAGGCGCGTACGGCACCGGCGGCGGCCTTCTCGATGTCGGCGTCGTCCAGCACCAGCATGGCGTTCTTGCCGCCGAGTTCGAGGGAGACGCCGATCAGCCGGGCGGCGGCGCCCTGGGCGACCTCGCGGCCGGTGCGGGTGGAGCCGGTGAAGGAGACGTAGTCGGCGTGCTTGACCAACTCGGGCCCTACGACCGGTCCTTCGCCGAGGACGACCTGGAAGACGCCCTCGGGCAGCCCGGCCTCGATCAGCAGGTCGCGGGCCCACAGGGCGGTCAGGCAGGTCTCGGTGTCCGGCTTCATCACGACCGCGTTGCCCGCGACGAAGGCGGGCAGCGCGTCGCCGACGGACAGCTCCAGGGGGTAGTTCCAGGGCGCGATCTGGCCCACCACCCCACGCGGGTGGCGCAGTTCGGTGACCTTCGTCAGGGTCGGCACGGCGCCGGTGTGCCGCTTCGCGCGCAGATAGGCGGGGGCCTTGCGGCCGTAGTGGCGGGCCGCGATGGCGACGGCCAGCACCTCCTCGTGCGCGTGCAGCCGGGCCTTGCCGGTCTCCAGCTGCACCAGGTCGAGGACCTCGGCCTGGCGTTCGAGGATCAGGTCATGGAAGCGGAGCAGGACGGCGGCGCGCTGCCGTACCGGGGTGCGCTCCCAGACGGCCTGCGCGGCACGGGCCGCCTCGAAGGCCTTGAGCACGTCCTCGGGGCTGGACTCGGGCAGGTCGGCCAGCTTCTCGCCGGTGAACGGCGTGTGGTTGGCGGTCCGGCCGGAACCGGTGACGCCCTTGGTCAGCCGGGCCACCAGTTCCGGGGTGACCACGTCGGCGGCGGTGCGGACGCCCTCGGGGGAGGGCGCGAGGGGGTTGGTACCGGCGATGTCCGGCGCCTGCGTGTCCGGGGCCTGCGTGTCCGTCATGAGGCGCAGGGTATGCCGCGGCGAACGCTTTGTGTACCCGTCGGTAACGGGGATTCACGGAGTACTCACACCACGCCAGTGATCACTGGCAATGAACGGCCTGATCAGCGGGTTGCCGGTTCGAACACCCGCCCGATCAGTCGCCTGCGGGTTTTTTCGCCAGGAAGAGGGTGAGGGTGGTGAAGGGGGTGCGGCGACGGGGTGCGGGCCGCGACTCGGGGTCCGCCTGCGCCCGTGCGTCCGGCCGCGGCCGCTCGTCCGGTACGACGCCGAGGCCGCGCTCGTCCGGTACGACACCGAGCGCGTACCCGTCCCGTACATCGCCGAGCCCGTGCCCGTCCCGTACGGCGGCCGGTTCGGGTACGTCCGGCACGCCCAGGTACGCGCGCAGCTCCGCCGCCACCCGCTCCGCATCCGGCCGGGCCTCGGGCCGCTCGGCGTTCAGCCGGTCCAGGAGGGGGCCGAGCGGGCCGGGGTCCGTGTCGCCGAGGGCGGCGCGCAGCAGGGCGCCGAGCGACCACAGATCGGAGGCGGGCCCGGCCCCGGGCCCGGCCGCACGCTCGGGAGCGACGAAGGGACCGCCCCCACCGAACCCGCCACCACCAGCATCAGCATCAGCACCGGCACCGGCACCGGCACCG
>NZ_MUNF01000296.1 GCF_002154555.1 Streptomyces murinus | reverse complement strand
GACGCCGTGCCGTACAACTTCATGGTGGCCGCCCGGGTCCGGGCCGAGGTCGACGCACCGGCCCTGGAGCGTGCCGTGGCGGCCGTGCTGCGGCGGCATCCCGCGCTGCGCACGATCTTCGTGGAGGCGGGCGGCAGCCCGTACCAGGTCATCCTCGACGAGCCGGAGTACGAGTTCCTGGTCACGGACAGCACCCATCTGGACGACGAGCAGGCCCGCGAGGAACTCGCCGTGTACGGCCATATGCCGCTGGACCTGGACAACGGGCCGCTGGTGCGGGTCGTCCTGATGACGCGCGGGCCGGCCGACCACTATCTGCTGGTCCTCGTGCACCACATCGCCTCGGACGCCGCGTCGGCCGATGTGATGATCCGCGAACTCCAGGCGTTCTACGAGGGCGTTGATCCGGCGACCGCTGAACCGGTCGCTCCCTACACGGAGTTCGTGGAGTGGGAGCGGCAGTGGCTGGCCGGTCCTGCGGCCGAGGCGGCACTGGACTGGTGGTCACGGCGGCTCGCCGACCCGCCCGCCCATCTCGATCTGTCCCCCGTCGAGCGCCCGCCCGGCGTCACCTACGAGGGCCGCGACCTCACCTTCCGCTGGAGCGCCGAAGAGACGCGGGCGCTGCGGGAGTTCGCGGTGCGCGAGGGGGTGTCGATCAGCACCGTGGTGCTGGCCGGTTTCTTCGCGACGCTCAACCGCGCGGCCGGCGTCGAGGACTCCGTCCTTGCCACCGCCATCGCCCAACGCGCCGAACCCGGCTGGGAGTCCGCCATCGGCTACTACCTGAACACGGTCCTGGTGCGGGCGAAACCGGCCGGTGACCGTGGCTTCCGGGAGCTGCTGCGCGAGGTGCACGCGTTCTCGCTCGGCCTGCTGGAGCACATGAACTATCCGCTCGACCTGCTGGCGGCCGAACTGAAGCCCCCGCGGGCCGAGGGCCGCTCGCCCTGGTTCGACGTCGTCCTCAACTGGCTTTCCTCGGACGCCTTTCCGCGCTCCGTGAAGCTCTTCCACGGCATCGGCGACACCATCGCGCCCGAGGGCGCGCTGCCCCTGGAACCGCTGCCCGTACGCAGGCACCTCGCCAAGTTCGATCTGGAGATCTCGATGGCGGAGATCGGCGGCGAGGTCGTCGGCCATGTCCAGTACAAACCGAGCTATCTGGAGAAGCGGACCGTGACGGCACTGCTCGCGCTCTACCGCACCGTGCTCTTCGACTCGATCGCCCACCCCGACCTGGCACTCGACACCGTCGCGCCGGCCGGCCGGGCCAAGGAGACGGACCAGTGACCCAGACCCTGCACGCCAGATTCATCGAACAGGCCGGGAAGACCCCGGACGCCATCGCGGTCCACTCCGACGCCGGGGCGCTGACCTACCGCGAACTGGACGAGCGATCCCGGGAGTTGGCCCGGCGGCTCATTGCCGAGGGCGCCGGACCCGGGGTCCCGGTCGGCGTCTGCGTCGAGCGCGCGCCCGGCCTGCTCGTCGCGATCCTGGCCGTCCTGCGCGCCGGCTCCTGCTATGTGCCGCTGGACCCGAGGTACCCGGCCGAGCGGCTGGAGTTCATGGTCCGGGACAGCGGCACGCACCTGCTGCTGACCACGCCCGCGTCCCGGGAGAACTGCCCGGCGGGCCCGACCCTGATGGTGCTGGACGGGGCCGTGACGACCGAGCCCGGGGAGCGGCCCGTACCGGTCGTACCCGCCGACACCGCCTATGTGATCTACACCTCGGGCTCCACGGGAACGCCCAAGGGCGTGCCGATCCGGCACAGCGGCTGCGCGGCCATGCTGTCCGCCTGGGACCAGGTCCTCGGCGACCGCGACCTCGGCGGGGTCTGCGCGGCCAGCTCGATCTGCTTCGACATGTCCGTGATGGAGATCTTCCCCGCGCTGGGCCGGGGCGGCGCCCTCGTGCTCGTGGAGAGCACCGTCCATCTGCCCGAGAGCCCGCACGCCGGCAAGGTCACCCTGCTGCACGCCATCCCGTCGGTGACGAACGCCCTCCTGGACGCCGGCGGGCTGCCGCCGAACCTGCGCACGGTCGTGTTCGGCGGCGAGCCGCTGCGGCGCAAGCTGGTGGACCGGGTGTACGCGGAGACCGGCGCGGAGGTCTTCAACGCCTACGGCCCCACCGAGGGCACCGTCTTCTGCACGCTGGGTCCGGTGCCGAGGGACGGGACCGGCGAGCCCACGATCGGCGCGGCGGCGGCCGGTGCCCGGCTCCATGTGCTGGACGCGGACCGCAGGCCGGTGCCGGACGGTGTCCCCGGTGAGCTGTACCTCGGCGGGCCGGGCGTCGCCCACGGCTATCTCAACCGGCCGGAGACCACCGCCGAACGGTTCGTGCCGGACCCGTTCCTGGACGGCGGGCGCCTGTACCGCACCGGCGACGTCGTCGTCCGCGCCGACAGCGGTGAACTGGAGTTCGTCGGCCGTACCGACAACCAGGTCAAGGTGCGCGGCCATCGCATCGAGCTGGAGGAGGTCGAGTCCCGGCTGACCGGCTGCCCCGAGGTCCGCGAGGCCGCGGCCGTCGTACACGGGCGCAGGCTCGTCGGCTATGTCGTGACCGAGGGCGGGCCCCGGGGCGGCGCCCGGCTGGACGCGGAGCTCCAGGCCACCATCACCGGCAAGCTGGCCACCGAACTGCCCGAGTACATGGTGCCGGGGGCGATCGTGGTCCTGGACGAACTGCCGCTGACGCCGGGCGGGAAGCTCGACCGCGCCGCGCTGCCCGAGCCACCGGCCGCCGAGGGCGGGCCCGTGACGGCCGCCGGCACGCCGACCGAGGTGGCGCTCTCCGAGATCTGGGGCCAGTTGCTCGGCCTGGAACCGGCGGGCATCGACGTGCGGGCCGCGTTCTACGACCTCGGCGGCGACTCGCTCCTGCTGGTGCGGCTGGCCCGGCTGATGACCCGGCGCTTCGACCGCCGCGTCCGGGTGCCCGATCTCTTCCGCTTCCGTGACATCCACTCGCTGGGCCGCTGGCTCGACGAGGACGGCGACGCCACCCCCGAGGTGGTCGAGTCGGCCCGCCGGCGCGCCGCCGTACGCCGTGCCGCGCTGCGCGGCCGTGCCTCCTCCACCGGTAACTGAGCGTTCCCCCAACCCACTTGAGCAGGAGCCCTTCATGTCCGAAAGTCCCGAGCAGGACTACGACCCGGGCGACGTGGCCGTCATCGGCATCTCGTGCAAGGCGCCCGGTGCCCGCACCAAGGAACAGTTCTGGGACAACCTCGTGCACGGCAGGGAGTCCGTGCGGTTCCTGGAGAAGGACGAGATCAAGGTCGACGAGACCCTGATCAACAACCCGTACTACGTGCGGGCCTGCGGCACCCTCGACGGGTACGACGCGTTCGATCCGTCGGTGTTCGGCATCAGCGACCGGATGGCGGCCGCGATGACCCCGGAGAACCGGCTGTTCGTGGAGAGCGCATGGGAGGCGCTGGAGGACGGCGGCTACGACCCCGACCGGGTGCCCGGCGAGATGGGCATCTACGGCGCCAACAACCCGCAGACGGCGGCCCTTTACGGCACTCCGCCGGACCGGGTGTCGGTCGGTCCCGAGGCCATCGAGCACGGTCTGGCGTGGTCGCCGGACACCATGACGTCCAACGCGCTGTACTACATCGGGCTGACCGGCGAGGCCGTCACCGTCACCACCGCGTGCGCCGGATTCCACTACGCGGTGCATCTGGCCTGCCAGTCACTGCTGTTGGGGCAGACCGACATGGCGATCGCGGGCGGTGCGATGGTCCGGCTGCCGCACCCGCGCGGGCATCTGTGGGAGGAGGGCCGGATCCTGTCCCGGGACGGCCACTGCCGCCCGTTCGACGCGGCCGGCACCGGCGCCGCGCTGTCCAGCGGTGTCGTCACCATGCTGCTCAAGCCGCTCGCCCAGGCCGTCGCCGACCGGGACCACGTCTACGCCGTGGTCAAGGGCTCGGCCATCAACAACAACGGGGTCAGCGCGATGGCCTACGGGCTGGCGCAGCCCGAGCGGCTCAGCGCGTGCATCGCGGCCGCCATGCAGGTCGGCGGTGTCACCCCGGAGACGGTGTCCATGTACGAGGCCAACGGGCTCGGGCTGCCGATCACCGACCAGCTCGAAGTGCACGCCGTGAACATGGCGTTCGGCAAGCAGACCGGCACCTGCTCGATCGGCGGGGTCAAGGGCAACGTCGGACACGGCGGGGTGGTGGCGGGCGGCTTCGGCGCCATGAAGGCCACGATGGCGCTGTACCACCGGACGCTGGCGCCGACGATCAACCTGACCGAGCCCGACCCGGAGATCGACTTTCCGAGCACCCCGTTCGTGCCCCAACTGGAGTCCGCGGACTGGGAGCCGGAGGCCGGCATCCGGCGCGCCGGGATCACCGCGATCGGTGGCGGCGGCTACAACGGGCACCTGGTGCTCGAAGAGGCGCCGGCGCTCGCCGAGCGCGCCCCCGAGGCCGTCGGCAGGCCGCGCCTGGCCACCCTGTCCGCCCTGGACGACGACGCGCTCGCCCGGCAGCGCGCCCGGCTGCGGGACCGGCTGCTGGCCGACCCCGGTCTGCGGCTCGACGATGTGTGCTTCAGCCTCAACCTGGGCCGCCGGACGATGGACCGCCGGTGGGCGGCCGTGGTCCGCAGCCGCGAGGAGCTGATCGAGGCGCTGTCCGCGGACTCCGCGGGCGGTCCGGCGGTCACGACCGCCGCCGCGCCGCGGGTGGACGCCGACGGCCTCCCGCAGGGCGACCAGGGGATCGTGCCGGCCGCGCCGGACGACGACCGGGCGCTGTCCGCGCTCGCCGCCGCCTGGGTGAACGGGCGGCGGGTGGACTTCCGTCCGCTGCACAAGGGGGAGGCGAGCCACCGCGTGCCGCTGCCCACCTACCCGTTCCGGCCGCGCCGGTTCTGGCGCACCGAATGGTGAGGGCGGGCGCGCCGGCGCCGGCCACCGTGGACCTGGGCGACCCGGACACCTTCGCGGACCATGACCTCGACGGGTTCTGGCGCACCCTGCGGGACACCGCGCCGGTGTACTGGAACCCGCCGGCCGGGGGCCGCCGCGGGTTCTGGGTGCTGTCCCGGTACGACGACATCATGGCCGCCTACCGGGACGATCTGAATCTCACCTCCGAGCGCGGCAATGTGCTGGTCACGCTGCTGGGCGGGGGTGACGCCGGGGCCGGGCGGATGCTGGCCGTCACCGACGGGCACCGCCACCACGAGCTGCGCAAGATCCTCCAGCGGGTGCTCTCGCCGAGGGTGCTCAGCGATGTCGCGGCGGCGGTGCGGGCCAACACCCGGCGGCTGATCCGCGAGGCGGTCGAGGCCGGCGGCTGCGACTTCGCCGCGGAGATCGCGAGCCGTATCCCGATGACCACGATCTCCAATCTGCTCGGCGTGCCCGAGCAGGACCGGGACCATCTGCTCGCCCAGACCAAGGCCGCGCTGTCGGCCGACACCGAGGACGTCGACGAGACCGACTCCGAGATGGCCCGCAACGAGATCCTGCTGTACTTCATGGACATGGTCGAGGAGCGGCGTGCGGCGCCGGGCGACGATGTGATCAGCATGCTGGTCGCGAGTTCCATCGACGGGGTGCCGCTGTCCGACGAGGACATCGTGCTCAACTGCTACAGCCTGATCATCGGCGGCGACGAGACCAGCCGGCTGACGATGATCGACGGTGTGCACACCCTCGCGGCGAGGCCCGAGCAGTGGCGGCGGCTCAAGGACGGCGAGGTCGCGATCGACACCGCCGTGGACGAGGTGCTGCGCTGGGCCTCCCCGACCCTGCACTTCGGGCGCACCGTGGTCCGCGAGACGGAGGTGCACGGCGTACGGCTGCGGCCCGGCGAGATCGTCACGCTCTGGCACGCCTCCGGCAACCGGGACGAGCGGGTCTTCGAGCGGCCCGGTGAGTTCGACCTCGGCCGCGCCCCCAACAAGCATCTGGCCTTCGGCTACGGCCCGCACTTCTGCCTCGGCTCCTATCTGGCCAAGGTGGAGATCGCCGAACTGCTTCTGGCGCTACGGGACTTCACCGACGGTTTCGAGCAGACCGGCGAGGCGCTGCGCATCCGGTCGAACTTCCTGACCGGGTTCTCCACGCTGCCGGTGCGCTTCCGGCCCGACCCCCGCTCGATGAAAGAGGCGGCAACCCAGTGAACATCTACCTTTCGGGACAGGGGGCGTTCGCGGTCCAGGTCGCGGACGCCCTGGGAGAGGAAGGCCACCGGATCGCGGGCGTGGCCGCCCCCCGGCTGCGCAAGGGGCACTCCGACGAGGGCAACGCGCTGTCCTGGGACCGGCTGCGCGCGTGGGCGTACCCGAGGAGCGTCCCCTGGACGGACTCGGCCGAACTGCGCGCGATGCATGTCCCCGACGGGGTGGACCTCATCGTCGCCGCCCACTCGCACGCCTTCATCGGCCGCGCGACCCGCGCCCGCGCCGCCGTCGCGGCCATCGGCTACCACCCCAGCCTGCTGCCGCTGCACCGCGGCCGGGACGCGATCCGGTGGACGATCCGCGACGGCGACAAGGTGACCGGCGGCAGCGTCTACCACCTCACCGAACGCACCGACGGCGGCCCCATCGCCGCCCAGGAACACCTGTTCGTGCCTCCCGGCTCGACCCCGGAGACCCTGTGGCGCGAACACCTCGCCCCCCTCGGCGTGCGCCTCCTGGTCCGCGTGGTCACCGACCTCGCCAAGGGGCGCCGCGTCGAGGTCCCCCAGGACGACGAACTGGCCACCTGGGAGCCCGCCATGGGCGCACCCCCACTGTTCAAACCCGAACTGATCGCCCTGCCGGGCTCGGAAGTCGTGGACGGCAGCAGGTGGGCGTTGCACATGGAGTGACCGGACGAACCGGCGAAGTCCGGGACGGGGGGTCCCGCCGCAGGGGCTGGACTTCGCGCCGTCCAGCCCCTGTTCCCCGTTCAGAGGCGGCCGACGTCCAGCACCGCCCGGGCGAAGACGGCCGGTGCCTCCTGTGGGAGGTTGTGGCCGATGCCCGCCACGACCCGGTGCTCGTAGGGGCCGGTGAAGCGGTCGCGGGTGGGGTCGCCGGGCGCGGTGAAGGGGTCCAGTTCGGGGCTCAGGGTGATGGTGGGGACATGGATCATGGGCCGGGCGGCGAGTTCCTTCTCGTAGCGGTCGTAACGGCGTTCACCGTCCGCGAGGCCGAGGCGCCAGCGGTAGTTGTGGATGACGATGGCGGCGTAGTCGGGGTTCTCGAAGGCCGCCGCGGTGCGTCGGAAGGTGGCCTCGTCGAACTTCCAGCCGGGTGAGACGAGTTGCCACACCAGATGGCACAACTCGTCGCGCAGTTCGGGGGTTTCCATGGCCTGGCGGCCGCGTTCGGTGGCGAAGTAGTACTGGTACCACCAGTTGTGCTCGTCGGCGGGCGCGATGGGTGACTTCTGCGCCTCGACGTTCGTGATGAGGTACCCGCTGGTGGAGACGAGCGCGGTGACGCGCTCGGGCCACAGCGCGGCGATGATGTCGGCGGTGCGCGAGCCCCAGTCGAAGCCGGCGAGGACGGCCTCGCGGATCTCCAGCGCGTCCATGAGCGCGACGATGTCCAGGGCGATCGCGGACTGCTGGGCGTTGCGGACCGTACGGCCGGACCGGAACCGGGTGCTGCCGTGGCCCCGGAGGTAGGGCACGATCACCCGGTACCCCTGCCCGGCGAGGAGCGGGGCGACATCGACGTAGCTGTGGATGTCGTACGGCCATCCGTGCAGGCAGATGACGACGGGGCCGTGGGCCGGGCCCGCCTCGGCGTACCCGATGTCGAGCACGCCCGCGTCGATCTGCCTGAGCGCGGGGAAAGTGGTGTGCGTCCCGGGTGCGGGGGCCTCGTCCGCCCCGCCGGGCCCGGCCTGGGCGGCGTCGGCCGACTGCGCGCCGGTCAGGGAGAGCGCGGCCGCGCCGGTCCCCAGGCCGACGGCCTTCCCGAAGGTACGCCTGTCGATCATATGAAACCCTCCGTCGTCCGCTGCGTGCGGTGCGGTCAGCTCGTCCGCGACGCTACAGGCCGGTCCCCGTCCCCCGAAGGCGGCGCGAAGGGGGTGACACCTCATCCAGGAGGAACTCTTCGCGGAGGTGGGCGCGGCGGGGCCGGGGCCCTCAGCCTTCGGGTTCCGTGACGCGGTACGGCACGAACGTGCTGGTGTCCTGGTCGATGTGCAGCCGGTGGCCGAGCGGCGGGGCGGCGCGCTGGGGGCAGGAGAGGCGTTCGCAGACCCGGCAGCCCATGCCGATGGGGGTGGCGGCGGAGGTGCCCGCGAGGTCGAGGCCGTCGGAGTAGACGAGCCGGTGGGCGTGGCGGATCTCGCAGCCGAGGCCGATGGCGAAGGTCTTGCCCGGTTCGCCCCAGCCGCCGCGGTGCCGGGCGACGGCCCGCGCGGTCCACAAGTAGCGCTGCCCGTCGGGCATTTCGGCGACCTGGACATGGATGCGGCCGGGCGCGGCGAACGCCTCGTACACATTCCACAGGGGGCAGGTGCCGCCCGCCCGGGAGAAGTGGAAGCCGGTCGCCGACTGGCGCTTGGACATGTTGCCGGCCCGGTCGACCCGGACGAAGGAGAAGGGCACCCCGCGCAGCCGGGGGCGCTGGAGGGTGCTCAGCCGGTGGCAGACGGTCTCGTAGCCGAGGCCGTAGCGGTCGGTGAGGCGCTCGATGTCGTAGCGCACCTCCTCGGCGGTCGCGTGGAAGGCGCGGTACGGCAGGACGAGCGCCGCCGCGAAGTAGTTGGCGATGCCGATGCGGGCGAGGGCGTGCGCGGGTGAACCCGGGGTGAAGTCCTCGGCGGCCAACTGGTCGAGTTCGGTGCCGTGTTCGAGCAGGGCGAGCTGGGTGGCCAGGCGGAACGCGCGCTGGCCGGGGCGCAGCCGGGTGGAGAGGTGGAGGGTGCGGGTCGGCGCGTCGTAGTGGTGGAGGTGGTCGGCCGCCCCGACGGACAGCCGGACGCCGTGCCGGTCGGCGAGGCGGGCGGTCAGGGCGGGCAGGACCTCGCCGGGCCCGATGCCGATGTCCTCGGCGAGGGCTTCGGCCGCGAGGTCGGTGTCATGGAGGTAGTTGCGGCGCCGGTAGAAGAAGTCCCGGATCTCCTCGTGGGGTGAGCGGGGCAGTTCGGGGTCGGTGCCACGGCTGTCCGTGGCCTGCGCGAGGCGTTCGGCGAGGAGTTGGTTGCGGCGGCCGAGGCCGAGCAGCACCTGTGCGACGGCGGGCATCCGGGCGGCGAGTTCCGCGAGGTCGGCGGCGGACAGGCCGGCCTCGGCGAGTTCCCCGGCCAGGGCCTCGCGCAGGTCGGCGATCAGGCGCGTGGTGTCGCGCTCGGAGAAGAAGCCCGGATCGACGCCGAACGTCTCGGTCAGCCGGAGCAGCACCGGGACCGTGAGCGGCCGGGAGTCGTGCTCCATCTGGTTGAGATAGCTGGGCGAGATGGCGAGCACGCGGGCCATCTCGGCCTGGCTGAGGCGCCGCTCCTCGCGCAGGCGCCGCAGCCGCGCGCCCGCGTACGTCTTGCCCATCCCGGGTCCTTCCTCTTCCTTCCGGCTTCCGGTCAGCGTAGGTGATGAACGCCCCGGTGGGGCCTTCGCAAAGTTGGCAAATGACGGCCGGAAGATTCACAGAAGTTGGCAGACGTCCACCATTGATGGCACTCAGTGCCACTGCCAAAGTGTGAGTACGGCCCGCCGGACACCGGCGGCCACCGCTTGCGGCGGGGGCCCGAATCAGGCCCTGACATCGGGTTTCCCGGCGCGGGTGAGGGTCGTCACCGGCAGCACTGCTCAGCTCCGTCCTCCAGGTGCCGGCGGGCCGTATCTCAACTTTTCGACACGTAGTGCCACACCTGTTCGCCCGAGCGGGGATGTTGGCAGCCAGTACAGACCGAGGAGACAGTCATGGCAGAGGCGACGAGGACGCAGGCGGCCGAGGAGCTCGCGCGGCGCTGGGCCACCGACCCCCGCTGGCAGGGCGTCGAGCGCACCTACAGTGCCGAGGACGTGATCCGGCTGTCCGGCAGCGTCCGCGAGGAGCACACCCTGGCCCGGCGCGGCGCCGAGCGGCTGTGGCGGCAGCTGCACGAGCAGGACTACATCCACGCCCTCGGCGCGCTCACCGGCGGGCAGGCGGTCCAGCAGGTCAAGGCCGGTCTCCAGGCCATCTACCTGTCCGGCTGGCAGGTCGCCGCCGACGCCAACCAGGCCGGGCACACCTACCCGGACCAGAGCCTGTACCCGGCCAACTCCGTTCCCCAGGTGGTGCGTCGGATCAACAACGCGCTGCTGCGCGCCGACCAGATCGCCACCGCCGAGGACGCCGGGGACACCACGGACTGGCTCGCGCCGATCGTCGCCGACGCCGAGGCCGGCTTCGGCGGGCCGCTCAACGCCTTCGAGCTGACCAAGGCCATGATCGCGGCGGGCGCGGCCGGTATCCACTACGAGGACCAGCTCGCCTCGGAGAAGAAGTGCGGTCACCTCGGCGGCAAGGTCCTGGTGCCGACCTCGCAGCACATCCGCACCCTGAACGCGGCGCGTCTGGCCGCCGACATCGCCGACGTGCCGAGCATCATCGTCGCCCGCACCGACGCGCTCGCCGCCAATCTGCTCACCACCGATGTGGACGAGCGGGACGCCGAGTTCGTCACCGGCGAGCGCACGCCGGAGGGCTTCTACCGGGTGCGGCCCGGGATGGCGCCGGTGATCGCCCGCGGTCTGGCGTACGCGCCGTACGCCGATCTGCTCTGGGTGGAGACCGGCACCCCCGACCTCGCGCAGGCCCGTGAGTTCGCCGAGGCGATCCACGCCCGCTACCCGGACCAGATGCTGGCCTACAACTGCTCGCCGTCCTTCAACTGGAAGGCCGCGCTGGACGACGACCAGATCGCCAAGTTCCAGCGGGAGCTGGGCGCGATGGGTTACCGGTTCCAGTTCATCACCCTGGCCGGGTTCCACTCCCTCAACCACGGCATGTTCGACCTGGCCCGCGGTTACGCCGAGCACGGCATGACCGCCTATGTCGACCTCCAGGAGCGGGAGTTCGCCGCCCAGGCGCAGGGCTTCACCGCCGTCAAGCACCAGCGCGAGGTCGGCACCGGCTACTTCGACCTGGTCTCCACCGCGGTCAACCCCGCCTCCTCCACCACCGCGCTGGCCGGTTCGACGGAGGCCGAGCAGTTCCACTAGGCCGCGCACACCTCCTCGCACCTCCTCCAGGAGACACCGATGACCACCAGTGCACTGACCCACCGGGTCCGCGTGCTCGCCCCCGAGGGCGAGCGGCACGACGAGATCCTCACGCCCGCCGCCCTGGACTTCGTCGGCGCCCTCGCGGCCGCGTTCGGCGAGCGCCGCCAGGAGCTGATGAAGGAGCGGCGCCGGCAGGCCCTGCGGCTGGCCGCCGGTACCCCGCTCGACTTCCCGATGGTCACCTCCGCCGTGCGCGCCGACCCCGGCTGGCGGGTCGCGCCGCCCGCGCCCGGTCTCACCGACCGCCGCGTGGAGATCACCGGGCCGCCGGAGCGCCGTATGGCGGTGAACGCGCTCAACTCCGGGGCCCAGGTGTGGATGGCCGACCTCGAGGACGCCACCGCGCCCACCTGGGGCAATGTCATCGGCGGCCAGCTGAGCCTGCTGGACGCGATCGAGCGGCGGATCGACTTCACCGCCGCGGACGGCCGGGAGTACCGGCTCGGCGAGCACCTCGCCACGATCGTCGTACGGCCGCGCGGCTGGCACCTGGAGGAGGAGCACCTGGAGTACGACGGCCGGCCGGTGCCCGCGGCGCTGGTGGACTTCGGTCTCTACTTCTTCCACTGCGCCCAGCGGCAGATCGACGCCGGGTACGGCCCGTACTTCTATCTCCCCAAGCTGGAGAACCGGTACGAGGCGCGGCTGTGGAACGATGTCTTCCTGCTCGCCCAGGAACTGCTCGGCATCCCCCGGGGCACCGTCCGCGCCACCGTGCTCATCGAGACGATCACGGCCGCGTTCGAGATGGAGGAGATCCTCTACGAGCTGCGCGAGCACAGCTCGGGACTCAACGCGGGCCGCTGGGACTATCTGTTCAGCGTCATCAAGACCTTCGGTCACCGCACCGACTTCCTGCTCCCGGACCGGGCGAAGGTCACCATGACGGCCCCGTTCATGCGGGCGTACACCGAACTCCTCGTGCGCACCTGCCACAAGCGGGGCGCGCATGCCATCGGCGGCATGGCGGCGCAGGTGCCGGGCGCCGAACCGGCCGCTCGTGAGGCCGCGTTGGCGACGGTCCGGCTGCACAAGGAGCGGGAGGCCGAGGACGGCTTCGACGGTTCCTGGGTGGCGCATCCGGGTCTGGTCCCGGTGTGCCGGGAGGTGTTCGACGGCGTCCTGGGCGAGCGGCCGCACCAACTGGACCGGCTGCGTGAGGACGTGGCGGTCACGGCGGCCGAGCTGCTGTCGGTGCGGCGGATCGCGGGACCGCCCACGGCGGAGGGGGTGCGCACCAACCTCCGGGTCGCGCTGCGCTACTTCGCCGCCTGGCTGGACGGCCGGGGTGCCGTCGCGCTGGACGGCCTCATGGAGGACGCGGCCACGGCGGAGATCGCCCGGGTGCAGATCTGGCAGTGGCTGCGGCACCGGGTGATCGAGCGGGAGACGGTGGCGGAGCTGCTTGAGGAGGAGACGGCGGCGCTCGGCGCGGAGTATCCGTGGGCGCCGGTGGATGAGGTCCACGAGTTGTTCGAACGCACCGCTCTCCAGGGCGAGTTGCCGCTGTTCTTCACACCGGAGGCCTACACCCGGCATCTCGTGCGGCGGGCGTCATGAGCGGGCGCTTCGCACGTGTCGGAGTGGTCGGCGGCGGCCGGATGGGCGCGGGCATCGCCGAGGTGTGCGCGCGGGCCGGCCTTGACACCGTGGTCTGCGAGGCGGACGCGGTGGCCGCCCGCGCGGCCCGGAACCGGGTGGCCGCCTCCCCCGAACAGGCGGTAAGGCGAGGCAAGTTGGCCGATTCCGCGGCGCGGGACGCCCTCGCGTGCCTCGTCTTCACCGGCGATCTCGACGCGTTGGCCGACCGGCAGCTCGTGATCGAGGCCGTGACCGAGAACGCGGACGCCAAGACCGAGGTGTTCGCCGCGCTCGACAAGATCGTGGCGGATCCGGCGGCGGTGCTGGCCACCAACACCTCCTCGCTGCCCGTGATGCGGCTCGGCATGGCCACCTCGCGGGCGGACCGGGTCGTCGGACTGCACTTCTTCAACCCGGTACCGGTGCTGCCGCTGGTGGAGGTCGTCGCCTCGCTGCACACCTCGGCCCGGACCGTGGCCGAGGTGGAGACCTTCGCCACCGAGGTGCTCGGCAAGACGGTCGTGCACGCGAAGGACCGGGCCGGTTTCGTGGTCAACGCGCTGCTGGTGCCGTATCTGCTGGCCGCGATCCGGATGGCGGAGTCCGGCTTCGCCTCGGCCGCGGACATCGACAACGGCATGGAGCTGGGCTGCGCCCATCCGATGGGGCCGCTGCGGCTCGCGGACCTGATCGGCCTCGACACGGTCGCCGCGATCGCCGAGTCGCTGCACGACGAGTTCCGTGAACCCCTGTACGCCCCGCCCCCGCTGCTGAGGCGGATGGTCGAGGCGGGGCTGCTGGGCCGCAAGAGCGGCCGGGGGTTCCACGTGTACGGCCAGGGCTGAGGAACCTGGTCCGGCCGGGCTGAGGGGCCCGGCCCGCGGTCCCCGGCCGAGGGTCCGGACCGACCGCACGGAGGGAAGGGCGGGAAGCGCGTGTGCGGCGCTTCCCGCCCTCTGCGTGTGGCAGCATCGCGGGCGAACCCCTGGACGAATAGGTGCAGTTGCGCGATGTCACACCGGACGACGTGGACGCCTATGTACGGATGCGGTGCGATCCCCGCATGATGGCGGACCTGGGTGGGCCGCTGCCCCGGGAGGGGATGGCGGACAAGGTGCGCCGGGACGCCGAGGAGGCCGCGGCGGACCGCGCCTGGCTGAAGATGATCGTGCCCGATCCGGCGCTGCCCGACGTGGTGGCCGGCACGGTGACCCTGTGGAGCCATGAGAGCGCCGATGGCCCGGTCTCCGAGATCGGCTGGATGGTGCTGCCCGGGTTCCAGGGTCGCGGACTCGGCAAGCGGGCCGTCCGGGCCCTCCTGGAACAGGCCCGCGACCAGGACCGCTGGGGCCCGGTGCATGCCTTCCCGGCGACCGGGAACGCGGCGTCGAACGGGATCTGCCGCACCCTCGGCTTCCGGTTGCTCGCGGAGATCGACATGGACTTCGCCGGGCGGGCGCTGCGCAGCAATCACTGGGTCATCGAGCCGGGGCGCGATCTGGTCCGAGGCCGTCCGTCTCGGCGCGCCATCCGAATGCTGGACTTGATCCACCATGCGAACCCTTCGGCCCGTAGGCTGACCCGTGCAGCTGGTTCGCCCCGTCCGCCAGGCGGGAGCGTCGTAAGAGGGAACCCGGTGGGAATCCGGGACTGCCCCGCAGCGGTGAGTGGGAACGACCGCCGTCATACGCACTGGACCCGGTGAAACGGGTCTGGGAAGCGACGGCCAGTAGGTGTCCTCAGGCGATGAGGACGGGCCCGCGAGTCCGAAGACCTGCCAACTGCCCGTGCGCGGGACGTCCCGTGCGCGGACATCCCGGTGACCTCGAGGGCGGGTCGGCGACACAGAACCGAACGGACGGCCGTGGGCCGCTGCCGTACGGTCCGTCACCCTTCGCGCTCTCGTCCCGTCCCCGGGATCTCAGGGATTCATCTCGCGAAGGAGATCTCCGTGACCACGAAGTCCGCAGCCGCGGCGGCACGGGCCACCGTGTACGGCTACCCCCGCCAGGGGGCGAACCGGGAACTGAAGAAGGCCATCGAGGGCTACTGGAAGGGCCGCGTCACCGCCACCGAACTGCGCGCCACCGCAGCCGAGTTGCGAAGCACCACCTGGCGCCGGCTCGCCGCGGCCGGCCTGCACGAGGTGCCGACCGGCGACTTCTCGTACTACGACCATGTCCTGGACACCACCGTCATGGTCGGCGCGATCCCCGACCGGCACCGGGCGGCCGTCGCCGCCGATCAGCTGGACGGCTACTTCGCGATGGCCCGCGGCACCCAGGAGGTGGCGCCGCTGGAGATGACCAAGTGGTTCGACACCAACTACCACTACCTGGTGCCCGAGCTGGGCCCGGACACGGTGTTCGCGGCCGACTCGGCCAAGCAGGTCGCGGAGCTGACCGAAGCCCTCGCCCTCGGGCTGAGCGCCCGCCCGGTGCTGGTGGGCCCGGTGACGTATCTGCTGCTGGCCAAGCCCGCGCCCGGCGTGCCCGCGGACTTCGAGCCGCTGACCCTGCTGGACCGGCTGCTGCCGGTGTACGCCGAGATCCTCGCCGATCTGCGGGCGGCCGGCGCCGACTGGGTGCAGCTCGACGAGCCCGCCCTCGTCCAGGACCGCACCCCGGCCGAGCTGAACGCCGCCGAGCGCGCCTACCGGGACCTCGGCGCCCTCACCGACCGCCCGAAGCTGCTGGTCGCGTCCTACTTCGACCGGCTCGGCGAGGCCCTGCCGGTGCTCGCGAAGGCGCCGGTGGAGGGCCTGGCCCTGGACTTCACCGAGGCCGCCGCCCAGAACCTGGACGCGCTGGCCGCCGTCGGCGGGCTGCCCGGCAAGCGGCTGGTCGCGGGCGTCGTCAACGGCCGCAACATCTGGGTCAACGACCTGGAGAAGTCCCTGGCCACCCTCGGCACCCTGCTGGGCCTGGCCGACCGGGTGGACGTCGCGGCCTCCTGCTCCCTGCTGCACGTGCCCCTCGACGCGTCCGCCGAGCGCGACATCGACCCGGGGATCCTGCGCTGGCTCGCCTTCGCCGAGCAGAAGACGGCGGAGATCTCCACGCTCGCCAAGGGCCTCACCCTCGGCACGGACGCCATCGCCGCGGAGCTGTCCGCGAACCGGGCCGACCTCGCCTCCCGGGCCGGCTCCCCCCTCACCCACGACCCGGCCGTGCGCGCCCGCGCCGCCGCCGTCACCGAGGCCGACGCCCGCCGCTCCCAGCCGTACGCCGAGCGCACCGCGGCGCAGCGCGCCCGGCTCGGGCTGCCCCTGCTGCCCACGACGACGATCGGATCGTTCCCGCAGACCGGTGAACTGCGCACCGCGCGCGCCGACTTGCGGGCGGGACAGATCGACACCGCCGGGTACGAGGAGCGCATCAAGGCCGAGATCCGGGAGGTGATCGGCTTCCAGGAGAAGGCCGGTCTCGATGTCCTGGTGCACGGCGAGGCCGAGCGCAACGACATGGTGCAGTACTTCGCCGAGCAGCTCACCGGCTACCTCGCCACCCAGCACGGCTGGGTCCAGTCGTACGGCACCCGGTACGTGCGGCCGCCGATCCTGGCCGGTGACATCTCCCGCCCCGGGCCGATGACGGTGCGCTGGACGTCGTACGCCCAGTCGCTCACGGACCGACCGGTCAAGGGCATGCTCACCGGTCCGGTCACCATGCTCGCCTGGTCCTTCGTCCGCGACGACCAGCCGCTCAGGGACACCGCGCGGCAGGTGGCCCTCGCCCTGCGGGACGAGGTCAACGACCTTGAGCTGGCGGGGACTTCGGTGATCCAGGTGGACGAGCCCGCGCTGCGCGAGACGCTGCCGCTACGCGCCGCCGACCGGCCCGGGTATCTGGACTGGGCGACCGAGGCGTTCCGGCTGAGCACCTGCGGGGTGCGCCCGGACACCCAGATCCACACGCACATGTGCTACGCCGAGTTCGGTGACATCGTGCGGGCCATCGACGATCTCGACGCCGATGTGATCAGCCTGGAGGCGGCCCGCTCCCATATGCAGGTCGCCCGTGAACTGGCCGACCACGGATATCCACGCGAGGCCGGTCCCGGTGTCTACGACATCCACTCCCCGCGCGTGCCGAGCGCCGAGGAGGCGGCCGGGCTGCTGCGCACCGGGCTCGGGGCGATCCCGGTGGAGCGGCTGTGGGTCAACCCCGACTGCGGGCTGAAGACCCGCGGCTGGCCGGAGACCCGCGCGTCCCTGGAGAACCTGGTCACGGCCGCCCGCACGGTCCGCGAGGAGCTGGCCGGGGCCTGATCCGGACACGGGGGCGGGGCCGGGGCGCACGCGTCCTGACCCCGCCCGGTGCACTTAGGTATACCTAAGTTTCACTCGCGACACAACATCTGGGGCTGTGCACCCCAGGCGAGTTCTAGATGTAGTGTTGAACGCGCTGGTGGTTCGCCGGGCACTGTGGTGTCCGGTGAGGCAAGAGGGAACCCGGTGGGAATCCGGGACTGCCCCGCAGCGGTGAGCGGGAACGACCGCCGTCATACGCACTGGACCCGGTGAAACGGGCCTGGGAAGCGACGGCCAGTAGGAGTCCTCAGGCGATGAGGACGGGCCCGCAAGTCCGAAGACCTGCCACCGGCGCGTACGCCGACAAACGGCGTACGCGCTTCGAGGCCCCGAGGGAGGGCCGCGTGGCCGTCGTACGGACCCCGGGTTCGGGCGTGTGTTTCTCCGCCCGCCCCGATGCCCGCCTCGCGTGCCGCCGTGCCCTCCTCCCGGTTCTCGGAGCCGGACGGGAACGAGCGAGAGGAGGCGGCGGACCGATGAGCGGTCTCGTGTATTTCTCCAGCGTCTCGGAGAACACCCGGCGCTTCGTGGCGAAGCTGGGTCTGCCCGCGACGCGCATCCCCCTGCACCCGCGCCGCACCGGCATGCCGCTGGTCACCGAGCCGTACGTGCTGATCACACCGACGTACGGCGGCGGCGAGCGGGCCGGCGCGGTGCCCAGGCAGGTGATCGGCTTCCTGAACATCGAGGCCAACCGGGCGCTGCTGCGCGGGGTGATCTCCTCGGGCAACACCAACTTCGGCGCCGACTACTGCCTGGCCGGCCGGGTGATCGCGGCGAAGTGCCGGGTCCCGGAGCTGTACCGATTCGAATTGCTGGGTACGGACCGCGATGTCCGTGCCGTGCGGGAAGGACTGCGGATATTTTGGACACGACAGGCATCGGTGGCGGGGCGGCCGGCGGCATGAGCGAGCGGGAACCGGTCGGGACGCGCAAGGACCACCACGCGCTGAACGCCATGCTGAACATGTACGACTGCGAGGGCCGCATCCAGTTCGACAAGGACCGCGAGGCCGTACGCCAGTACTTCCTCCAGCACGTCAACCCGAACACGGTGGTGTTCGGGACGCTGAAGGAGAAGATCGGCCATCTGATCGAGAACGAGTACTACGAGGAGGCGGTGTTCCGGGGCTACGACTGGGAGTTCACCGAGCGCCTGTACCGGCAGGCGTACGCCCATGAGCACCGGTTCCGCACCTTCCTCGGCGCGTTCAAGTACTACACCTCGTACGCCCTGAAGACCTTCGACGGCTCCCGCTACCTGGAGCGGTACGAGGACCGGGTGGTCGCCACCGCGCTGTATCTCGGCGCCGGGGACGAGGAGTTGGCGTCCCGGCTGGTGGACGAGATGATGACGGGCCGCTTCCAGCCGGCCACCCCGACCTTTCTCAACGCGGGCAAGGCGCAGCGCGGCGAGCTGGTCTCCTGCTTCCTGCTGCGCGTGGAGGACAACCTGGAGTCCATCGGACGCGGGGTCAACTCCGCGCTCCAGCTGTCGAAGCGGGGCGGCGGTGTGGCGCTGCTGCTGACGAACCTGCGCGAACAGGGCGCGCCGATCAAGCGGATCGAGAACCAGGCGTCCGGTGTCGTCCCGGTGATGAAGCTGCTGGAGGACTCCTTCTCGTACGCCAACCAGCTGGGCGCCCGCCAGGGCGCGGGCGCGGTGTATCTGCACGCCCATCACCCGGACATCATGCGGTTCCTGGACACCAAGCGGGAGAACGCGGACGAGAAGATCCGCATCAAGACCCTCTCGCTCGGTGTGGTCGTCCCCGACATCACCTTCGAACTCGCCAAGCGCGACGCGGACATGCACCTGTTCTCGCCGTACGACGTCGAGCGCGAGTACGGCAGGCCGCTGGCCGATCTGTCCGTCACCGAGCACTACGACGACCTGGTCGCCAACCCGCGCGTGCGCAAGACCACGATCAGCGCACGGGAGTTCTTCAAGACCGTCGCGGAGCTCCAGTTCGAGTCCGGCTATCCGTATCTGCTGTTCGAGGACACGGTGAACCGGGCCAACCCGATCCCCGGCTGGATCAACATGTCCAACCTGTGCTCGGAGATCCTCCAGGTCAACACGCCCAGTACGTACGACGCGGCGCTCGGCTACGAGACGGTCGGCCGGGACATCTCCTGCAATCTGGGCTCGCTCAACATCGCCGCCGCGATGGCCTCCCCCGACCTCGGCGCCACGGTGGAGACCGCGGTACGCGGCCTGACCTCCGTCTCCGACCAGTCGGACATCGACGCGGTGCCGTCCGTCGCACACGGCAACCGGCTCGGGCACGCCATCGGCCTCGGCCAGATGAACCTGCACGGCTATCTCGCCTCCCAGCGGATCCACTACGGCAGCGAGGAGGGCGTCGACTTCACGAACATGTACTTCTACACCGTCGCCTACCACGCCCTGCGCGCCTCGAACCGGATCGCCATCGAACGCGGCACGGCCTTCGACGGGTTCGAGCAGTCGGCGTACGCGGACGGCTCGTACTTCACCAAGTACACCGAGCGGACGTGGGAACCGGCCACCGAGCGGGTGCGTGCCCTGTTCACGGCGGCCGGGATGCGCCTCCCGACCCGGGAGGACTGGCGCGAGCTGAGCCGGTCGGTGCGCGAACACGGCATCTACAACCAGTACGTGCAGGCCGTACCGCCCACCGGATCCATCAGTTACATCAACGACTCCACGGCCTCCATCCATCCGATCGCCGCCAAGGTGGAGATCCGCAAGGAGGGCAGGCTCGGCCGGGTCTACTACCCGGCGCCGCACATGGACAACGACAACCTGGAGTACTTCCAGGACGCGTACGAGATCGGCCCCGAGAAGATCATCGACACGTACGCCGCGGCCACCCAGCACGTCGACCAGGGTCTGAGCTGCACGCTGTTCTTCCGGGACACCGCCACCACCCGCGATCTGAACAGGGCGCAGATCCACGCCTGGCGCAAGGGCGTCAAGACCCTCTACTACATCCGGCTGCGCCAAGAGGCCCTGGCCGGGACCGAGATCGAGAACTGCCTCGCCTGCACGCTCTGATCCCGCACGCTCCGATCCCGCGCGCTCCGATCCCGTACGCTCCGAGGAAACCGACGATGACCACCACCCCCGCGCCCCTGACCGAACTGTCGGTCACACCGCCGTCCTACCGGCACGACCCCGCCGCCCGGCTACGCCCGGTCAACTGGAACCGGGTCACCGACGAGAAGGACCTGGAGGTGTGGAACCGGCTCACCGCCAACTTCTGGCTGCCCGAGAAGGTCCCGCTCTCCAACGACCTCGGCGCCTGGCGACAGCGGCTCAGCGCCGAGGAACGCACCCTGACCATGCGGGTGTTCACCGGTCTGACCATGCTGGACACGGTGCAGGCGACCGTCGGCGAGATCGTGCAGATCCAGGACGCGCGCACCGAGCACGAGGAGGCGGTGTACACCAACATCGCCTTCATGCAGGCGGTGCACGCCCGCAGCTACTCCTCGGTGTTCTCCACCCTCGCCACCACCCCGGAGATCGACGACGCCTACCGCTGGGCGGTCGGCAACGACATCCTCCAGCGGCGCTGCAAGACGGTCCTCGCGCACTACTACGGCGACGACCCGCTCAAGCGCAAGGTGGCCTCCACCCTGCTGTCGTCCCTGCTGCTGTACGCGGGCTTCTATCTGCCGCTGCACTTCTCGACCCACGCGCTGCTCACCAACACGGCCGACATGATCCGGCTGATCCTGCGGGACAAGGCGGTGCACGGCTACTACTCCGGCTACAAGTACCGGCGCGGCCTGGAGAAGCTGACGCCGGCCGGGCAGGAGGAGATGCGGGAGTTCACGTACGCCCTGCTGGAGGAGCTGTACGCGCTGGAGATGCGGTACTCGGGCGAGCTGTACGAGCCGCTGGGCCTGATGGACGACGTGGCCGTCTTCGTCCGCTACAACGCCAACAAGGCGCTGATGAACCTGGGTTATCCGGCGCGGTTCGGCGCTGCGGAGACCGAGGTCAACCCGGAGATCCTGGCGGCGCTCTCGCCGGGCGCGGACGAGAACCACGACTTCTTCTCCGGCTCCGGTTCCTCCTACGTCATGGGCAAGGCCGAGGACACCGCCGACGACGACTGGGACTTCTGAGAGATGCGCATGGACGACTTCGGCGACACCTGTGTGCTGCTCAAGCACGGCGAGGTGTTTCTCAAGGGGCACAACCGGCACCGCTTCGTCGAGCGGCTGCACGACAATCTGCGGCTCGCCCTGCGCGGCATCGGGGGCTCGACCTGGATCAAGGTCGCCCAGAACGTCACCGTGCTGGGTGGTCAGGTCCCGCAGGAGGCACTGGTGGAGCGGGCCCGCCGGGTGATCGGCTTCGCCTCGGTGGAGCCGGCCGTACGGGTCCCCAGCACGATGGCGGACATCACCGCGACGGCTGTGGCCTCGCTGCGCGCCCTGAACACCGAACGGCCGGGGCTCGGTTTCGCCGTACGGGCCAAGCGGCGGGACAAGCAGTTCCCGCTGACCTCGTCCCAGCTGGCCGGGCACCTCGGGGCGCGGATCCTCGCGGAGGTCGAGGGGCCGCGTGTCGATCTGACCCGCCCCGACGTCGTGCTGACCGTGGAGATCGACCGCAAGGAGACCTATCTGTCCTGGGCCCGCCACCCCGGGCTGACCGGTCTGCCCGTCGGTTCCAGCGGCCGGGCGCTGGTGCTGCTCTCGGGCGGCTACGACTCCCCCGTGGCCGCCCACCGGATCATGCGCCGGGGCCTGGCCTGCGACTTCGTGCACTTCAGCGGGGCGCCCTACACGAACGCCGCCTCCGTGTACAAGGCGTACGCGCTGGCCCGGGAGCTGAACCGGTACCAACCGCCCGGCAAACTGCACGTCATCGCGCTGGGCAAGGCCCAGAAGCAGCTGGCGGTGGCCGGTGCGGGCCGGCTCCAGGTGGTCGCGCAGCGGCGGCTGATGGTGCGCACGGCCGGTGCGCTGGCCGCCAGGACCGGGGCGCAGGCGCTGGTCACCGGCGACAGCCTCGGGCAGGTGGCCAGCCAGACGCTGGCCAATCTGGTCGCGGTGGACGAGGTGGCCGAACTGCCGGTGCTGCGGCCGCTGATCGGCCGGGAGAAGCAGGAGATCATCGACGAGGCCAGGGCCATCGGCACCGCGGACATCTCCATGCTGCCGGACGAGGACTGCTGCTCCCTGCTCGCCCCGCCCCGCGCCAGTACCCGGGCCGGGCTGCCGCAGCTGCACGCCGTGGAGAGACGGCTCGACCTCGACGAGGTGACGGCGGCCCTCCTGGAGGGCGCCCAGGTGCTGCTGCCCGGTGAGGACACTGCTGAGGTGCCCGCGCAGTCCACCGGCTGCCCGGCACCGAAGTCGGAGTCGGCGCCCGCGTCTGCACGCGCGTCTGCGCCTGCGTAGGCGTTCTGTGGGCGGCGGGCGAGATCTGTCGGCGGTGTGTCGGTGCGGGTTGCGACCTTGGGCCGGTCGGCGCCGCTCCCCATGAGCGGGCCGCCCCGAGCGCAAGGAGCCTGTCATCGTGTCTTCCGCAACGCAGAGCCGGTCGTGGGACGTTCATCGGCTGCCGTCCGCCGAGGGCAGGAACTTCCTGGTCACCGGGGGCAACGCCGGGATCGGCTACTTCACCGCGGAGCAGCTCGCGGCCACCGGCGCCGTCGTCGTACTGGGCTGCCGGGACCGCGCGAAGGCCGAGGCCGCCATGGCGTCGATCCGTTCACGCGTTCCCGGCGCGCGGGTGCGGCATCTGCGCCTTGACCTCGCCGACCTGTCGTCCCTGAAGAGCGCCGTGGACGGGCTGGACCTCGATCGGCTCGACGCGGTGGTCCACAACGCGGGAGTCGCGCTCGACGATCCGCCGCGCCGGGAGACCGCGGACGGCCATGAGCTGATGTTCGGCACCAACCATCTCGGCCACTTCGCGCTGACCCGGTGGCTGGCTCCGCTGCTGTCCGCGGCGCGGGCGGCCCGCGTGGTGACGGTGGGCAGCTTCGCGGCGCGGTCCGAGCGGCTGGACCTCGGCGATCTCCAGTCGGCCCGGGACTACCGGCCCAAGCGCGCGTACGGCCGGTCGAAGCTGGCGCAGATGTCTTTCGGCTTCGAACTCGACCGCCGGCTGCGTGCCGCCGGCAGCACGGTGCTCAGTGTGGTGGCCCACCCCGGCGGCGCGCTGGACTCCCTCACCCCGTCCCGGCCGCCGGTCCACCGGACGACCCCCGGCGCGCGGCTGCGCGCGCTGCCCTGCGCGCTGCTGGTGCAGGGCAAGGAGGCCGGAGCGTGGCCCGTCGTCCGCGCCGTCCTCGACCCGGAGGTGGCGGGAGGGGAGCTGTGGGGGCCGCGGGTCTTCGGGCTGCGGGGCACACCGCGCAGGGAGCCCGTCCCCTCCCACATGGCCGACCCGGCCGTGGCCGCTCAGCTGTGGACCGCCGGCGAGGAGCTGACCGGCACCGCCCGCTGGCCGGGTCCCGCGTAGGAGGCGAGCGGGCGGATCAGCGCGTTGTGGGCGAGTTGTTCGGTGATGTGGGCGGTCCAGCCGGTGATCCGGCTCATCACGAAGATCGGGGTGAAGGCCGGGATGTCGAAGCCCATCAGGTGATAGGCGAGACCGGCCGGGTAGTCCAGGTTGGGGTGGATGCCCTTGCGCTGGAGCATGGCGTGCCGCAGGGCGGCGTGCAGCGTGGCCAGGCGGGTGGTGTCCGGATCGGCGGCGCGGGCCACCAGACGGTCCAACGCGCCCTGCATGATGGGGACCCGGGAGTCGCCCTCTTTGTAGACACGATGACCGAAGCCCATGATCTTCCGCTTCTCGGCGAGGGCCCGGGCCAGCCATTCCTCGGCGCGGCGCGGATCGCCGATCTCCTCCAGCATGTGCATCACGGCCTCGTTGGCACCGCCGTGCAGGGGGCCCTTGAGGGCGCCGATGGCGGCGGTGACCGCGCTGTAGAGGTCGGAGAGGGTGGAGGTGACCACGCGGGCGGTGAACGTCGAGGCGTTGAAGCTGTGTTCGGCGTACAGGACGAGGGAGATCTCGAAGCAGCGGACCGTCTCGGGGTCGGGCACCGTGCCGAAGCACATGTGGAAGAAGTTCTCCGCGTAGCCGAGGTCCGGGTCGGGCGGGATCGGGTCGAGGCCCTTTCGGCGGCGCTGGTCGGCGGCGACCACGGTGGGCAGTTTCGCCAGCAGGGTCAGGGACTTGGCGCGGTTGGCGGCGGGACTGCCGTCGTCCTCGGTGGGGTCCTCGGCGCCGAAGAAGCTGACGGCGGTGCGCAGTACGTCCATCGGGTGACAGGTCTCGGGCAGCCGGGCCAGCAGTTCGGCGGTGGTGCGGTCGAGCGGGCGCAGGGCGCGCTCACGGGCCTGGAACGCCCGCAGTTGGCCGGCGTCGGGCAGTTCGCCGTACCAGAGCAGATACGCGACCCCCTCGAAGGAGCGGCGGGCGGCCAGGTCCTGGACCGGATAGCCACGGTAGGTCAGGGAGTTGGTGTCCTGGATGACGGTGGAGATCTCGGTGGTGTCGACGACGACACCGGCGAGTCCGCGATGGATGGTCATGGGGATCGTCTCCGGTGGGTCAGGCGCCGGGCGGCAGCGTGAAGTCGTGGACGGCCGAGTCGAAGGCCGAGTAGTCGGCGTAGCCGAGGAGTTCGTACAGCCGGGAGCGGGTCTGCATACGGGGCAGCAGGCTCTCCTGGGTGCCCTCGGCGGCCAGGGTGCGCAGCCCGTCCTCGACGGCGCCCATGGCGAGGCGGAGCAGGGTGACGGGGTAGAGCGCGATGTCGTAGCCG
Organism: Streptomyces murinus; assembly: GCF_002154555.1. Taxonomy (GTDB): domain Bacteria; phylum Actinomycetota; class Actinomycetes; order Streptomycetales; family Streptomycetaceae; genus Streptomyces; species Streptomyces murinus. Next base: position 15,650 of record NZ_MUNF01000296.1, on the reverse strand, counting down.
AGGTTCTGAAGGGTGCGCGCGTCCAGCAGCCGGGACTTGCCGAACTCGGTCATGTTGGCGAGCAGCGGCACGTCGACCGCCGCGCGGAACGCCTCGAACTCCCGCTCGTCGGCGAGGGCTTCGGGGAAGATCGCGTCGGCGCCCGCGTCCACGTACGCCTTCGCCCGGTCGATCGCCGCGTCCAGCCCCTCGATCGCGCGGGCGTCGGTGCGGGCCATCAGGAGGAAGCCGGGGTCGCGGCGGGCGTCCACGGCGGCCCGGATCCGGCGGGTCATCTCCTCGCGGGCCACGACCGACTTGCCGTCGAGGTGGCCGCAGCGCTTGGGGTTGACCTGGTCCTCCAGATGCAGCCCGGCCAGGCCCGCGTCCTCCATCAGCTGGACCGTGCGGGCGGCGTTCATCGGTTCGCCGAAGCCGGTGTCGGCGTCGATCAGGACGGGCAGGTCGGTGGCCCTGGTGGTCTGCTGGGCGCGGGCGGCGATCTCGGTGGACGTGGTCAGACCGATGTCGGGCAGGCCCAGATCGGCGGCGAGCACCGCACCGGAGAGGTAGGCGGCCTCGAAGCCGGTGTCCTGGATCAGCCGCGCGGACAGCGGGTTGAGGGCGCCCGGCATCATCAACAACCGGTCCTCTTCGAGCCGCCTGCGCAGGGCGCGGCGGCGTTCGGCGGAGGTGGTGCGGGTGTGCAGCATCAGAACAGGCCCTTCGGCAGACGCGCGTCGTACTCCGCGACGGCCCCGGTGTCCACGGCGGGGAACAGGCCGTCCAGGTCGGGGGCGGACAGCTCGGCCAGGTGCTCGGCGGCGGCGAGGAAGCGGTCCTGGGCCGCGGGGGCGACGGTGTTCTCGGCGAGGGTGCGGAACTTGCCCGTGTAGGCGGCCCGGTCGAAGGGGCGGGCACCGGCCGGGTGGGCGTCGGCGACGGCCAGCTCGTCCTCGATCACCGTGCCGTCCGCCAGGGTGATCACGGCCCGCCCGCCGAACGCCCGGCGCGCGGGGTCGGGGTCGTGGTAGCGGCGGGTCCACTCCGGGTCCTCGACGGTGCTGATCCTCCGCCACAGCGCCACGGTCTCCGGGCGCCGCGCCCGCTCGGGGGCGTAGGAGCGCTCGTGGTGCCAGGTGCCGTCCTCCAGGGCGACCGCGAGGATGTACGGCACCGAGTGGTCGAGGGTCTCGCGGCTGGCCATGGGGTCGTACTTCTGCGGGTCGTTCGCGCCGGAGCCGATGACGTGGTGGGTGTGGTGGCTGGTGTGCAGAACCACCGAGCGCACCTTGTCCAGCGGGGTCTTCTCGCGCAGCCGCCGGGCCAGGTCGATGATCGCCTGCGCCTGGTACTCGGCGGAGTGCTCCTTGGTGTAGGTGTCGAGGATCGCGCGGCGCGGCTCGCCCGGCTCGGACAGCCACACCGTGTAGTCGGACCCTGGGCCGTCAAGCATCCGGGCCAGGAAGCCGTCCTCGCCCTCGTAGATCGGGGAGGGGGAGGTCTCGCCGCGCATCGACCGGTCGACGGCCTCGATGGCGACCTTGCCCGCGAAGGCCGGGGCGTACGCCTTCCAGCTGGAGATCTCGCCCTTGCGGGACTGGCGGGTCGAGGTGGTGGTGTGCACGGTCTGCTGGACGGCCTGGTAGACCGTCTCGGTGGGCAGCCGCAGCAGGGCGCCCAGGCCGCAGGCGGTCGCCGCGCCGAGGTGGGCGACATGGTCGATGCGGTGCTCGTGCAGGCAGATGCCCTTCACCAGGGCGACATGGATCTCGTAGGCGGCGACGACGGCCCGCAGCAGATCGGCGCCGGTGCGGCCGGTGTGCTGGGCGACGGCGAGCAGCGGCGGGATGTTGTCGCCGGGGTGAGAGTAGTCGGCCGCCAAGTAGGTGTCGTGGTAGTCGAGTTCACGCACCGCGGTGCCGTTCGCCCAGGCGGCCCACTCGGGGGAGACCCGGTGCGGGGCGCCGAAGACGGAGGCACCGCGCCGGGGCGCGCGGTGGGCGGCGGCCTGGGCGCGGGCGACGGCGACCGGGCGGCGCAGCAGGGAGGCGACCGCGACCGAGGCGTTGTCGATCACCCGGTTGACGGCCATGGCCGCGCTGTCCGGGGCCGGCTCCTCGGTGCCGGTGGCCACGGCGGCGAGCTTCCAGGCGAGCTGCTCCTCGCGGGGCAGGCGGTCGGCGCTGGGGTGGACACGGACGTGATGCTCGATCACGGGACTCCTCGCGATGTCGGGGCCTGGACGGAAGGACCTGGGCGGAAGGACCTGGGCGGAAGGACCTGGGCGGAAGGACCTGGGCGGATGTGATCGAGCCTGCCCCGCCGCGGACCCGGCGGCCACCACCCCAAAGTGCGGATTCCGTACAGCGCGGACCTGCGAATCTGTGAAATCTGCGAATCCTGCGAATGCTATGTTCGCAGGACAGGCACCCAGAATCAGGAGGTGTGCGCATGGCCGGGCGAACGGCCGAACGGAAGATCTACGCCCACGCCAAGCTGCGCCGGCTGCGCCGCGAGCACGGGATGAACCAGGTCGACATGGCCCGTGCGCTCGGCATCTCCACCAGCTACGCCAACCAGCTCGAACAGAGCCAGCGTCCGCTGACGGCGCCCGTGCTGCTGCGGATCGCCGAGGTCTTCGGCGTCGACACCGAGTTCTTCTCGGAGGCCGAGGGCGACCGCCTCGCGACCGAGCTGCGCTCCGCGCTCGCCGACGAGGCGTGCGGGGTGCCACCGCCGCCCGAGGAGGAGATCGCCGAGGCCGCCCGCGCCCATCCGGAGGTGGCGCGCGCCCTGGTGGCCCTGCACCGCCGCTACCGGGACACCGCCGAGCAGGCCGCCGCGCTGGCCACCCCGGGCGCGGGCGGTGGCGCCCGGCTGCTGCCCGGCGAACCGCACGACGAGGTACGGGACTTCTTCTACGCCCACCACAACCACTTCGAGCCGCTGGACACCGAGGCCGAGCGGATCGCCGAGGCGCTGGCGCTGCGCCCGGGCCGGGCCGCCGAACCGCTGGTGGCCCGGCTCGCCGAGCGGCACGGGGTACGGGTGGTGCAGGCGGGCCCGGGCCGACTCGCCGACGCCCGCCGCTACGACCCCGAGTCCGGGCTGCTGTTCCTCTCCCCCTGGCTCAGCGACGGCCGCCGCGCCTTCCAGCTCGCCACCCAGCTCGCCCTGCTGGAACACGGCGCACTGCTCGACCAACTCGCCGACCACGCCACCGAGTTGACCTCACCCGAGTCCACCGCACTGGCCCGCATCGGCCTCGCGAACTACTTCGCGGGCGCGCTCCTGATGCCGTACACCACCTTCCACGCGGCGGCCGAAGAAGTGCGCTACGACATCGAGTTGCTGTCCGCCCGCTTCGGCGTCGGCTTCGAGACGGTCTGCCACCGGCTGAGCACCCTCCAGCGCACCGGACGCCGGGGTGTGCCGTTCTCCTTCCTGCGGGTCGACCGGGCCGGCAACATCTCCAAGCGGCAGTCGGCGACCGACTTCCACTTCTCCCGGCTCGGCGGCACCTGCCCGCTGTGGACGGTGTACGAGGCGTTCTCGGCGCCCGGCCGGATACTCACCCAGGTCGCCGAAATGCCGGACGGCAAGCGGTACTTCTGGGTGGCGCGCACCATCACCCGGGGCGGCTTCGGGCATCACGCGCCGCGCGCCGAGTTCGCCGTCGCGCTCGGCTGCGAACTGCGCCACGCGCACCGGCTGGTGTACGCCGAGGGCATCGCGCTGGACGACCCGCGGGCCGCCACCCCGATCGGCCTGGGCTGCCGGATCTGCGAGCGCCGCGACTGCGCCCAGCGGGCCCGTCCCCCGGCCGGCGGGCACCTCGCCATCGATCCGGACCGGCGCACATATGTGCCGTACCCGGTGGAGACCCGTACCCCTTGACGACCTCGCAGGAGTGTCCCGCGTGACCAGCCGTGTCCTTCTCGTCTCCCCCGCCATGACCCCCGCACTGCGCCAGGCCCGCTTCTACGACGGCGACTCCATCGAGGACCTCGGCGCGGCGCGGGCCCGCTCGGCGGCCGGGTCGCTGCCCGCGCCCGCCCGGGTGGTGGTGTCCGCGAGTACGCGCTGCCGGGAGACGGCGCATGCCCTCGGCCTCGACGGCGGTGTGGAGGCGCCCGCGCTGCGGGGCGTGGACGTGGGCCGCTGGCGCGGTCGGGCCCTCGACGAGGTGACGGGGGCCGAGCCGGAGGCCCTGGGCCACTGGCTCACCGACCCCGCATGGGCGGGCCACGGCGGGGAGTCGGTGCGGGAGGTGTGCGCACGGGTCGGGGCCTGGCTGGACGGCGTGGCGGACGGCCGTACGGTGGCCGTGGTCGAGCCGGAGATCGTAAGGGCCGCGGTCGTCGGGGCGCTGGGGCTGCCCATGAGCGCGTTCTGGCGGCTGGACGTGGTGCCGTTGACGGCGACGGAGCTCAGCGGTCGGGCCGGGCGGTGGAATCTGCGGCTCGGGGGGCCCTTGGTCGCGCCGGAGGCGTGAACACGGCCGCCAACGGGCCGAGGGCCGCACCCTGTTGGGGGTACGGCCCTCGGTGCGGCCCTCGGTACGTCCTGCGCGCCGGTCGGCGTGGGTGTGTTCACGCCGGTCGGCGTGGGTCAGGCGGCGCCGACCTCTTCCGGCTGCCGGGGAGCCGGTTTCGCGGCCGCCCGCGCCGCCGGGTCGAGCAGCCGCTCGGCCATGGGGGCGAAGACGAGGCCCAGGGTCGCCCAGAGCAGGGCCTGGGCGGCGACGGAGTAGAAGCGGAAGAAGGCCAGGACGTCCGCCGGGAAGCCCGGGTAGACGATGGTGCCCTTGGAGTTGGTCAGGGGCAGCGGGGTCTCGGTGGCGTGGTGGCCGTACTCCTTGACGTTGGCGGAGAGTTCGCCGAGCGCGGGGAGCAGCGCCATCACGATGCCGATGGCCACCACATAGGCGCCGGCGGCGAGCAGCGTGGCGTTCCAGTTGCCGAAGCGCGGCTGGAGGCGCTTGCCGAGCCAGACGGCGGCGACGAGGAAGACCACCGAGCAGACCACCATGGCCAGGTAGAGATTGCCCCGGTCCTTGATCGTCTCGGGGTGGCCGATGGCCGGCGGGTTGGCCGGGTACTTGATGAACGGCACCAGGTACATGCCGACGAAACCGCCCAGCGCCACCAGCATGGCGAGGTTGCGCGGGCGCAGCCCCCCGACGCGGCCGAGGCAGATCGCGTAGGCGACGGCGAAGAGCGCGCCCATGGCGACGCCGAAGAGGACCATGCCCACGCCGATGCCGACGTTGGCCTGGATCGTCCGGCTGAAGATGTCGGGGCCCTCGGCCTCGGCCGTGATCCCGGCGGCCTTGTCGAGGACGGCCTGCGCGGCGTCACGGCCGCTCTCGTAGTCGATCGCCTTGGCGATCTGGGGCTCGGCGAAGATCCGTGCGAAGACGAAAGCGAGCAGCCCGGCGACTGCGCCGGCGATGACGCCGCGCAGAATGAGTCTCTTTTCCATGTTCAGATGTCCGTGCTCACTCTCGTCAGTGGCAGGGGAAGCCCAGGAAGTGGCGGGCGTCGTGCACGAACTCGTGGACGTGCATGTCCTTGCCGAAGACGGAGTAGGCGCCCTGGTCGACCCCGATGAAGTAGTAGATCGCCAGCGCGAAGAGCGCGGTGCCGACCAGCCAGAACACGGCCTTCGTCGCCGGGAGGACGACGGGGGTGGGGAGTGCGGCGGGCGCGGACAGACTGCTCATGAGTGAGCCTCCTTCAGGGGATCGTGCGTCCCTCAGCCAGTGGAGCGTCGCGATGGCCCGGTGTCTGACTTCGTGCCCGCCCTCACGGAGGGGCACGTACACAGTGGCGCGACCGTGCTGGATTCCCACCAGCTTCCTCAGGCCATCACTACAAGCGGAGCGTACGGAAACGAGCATCGTCCGTCAATCAGACAAGTGGCCGAGGGATGCACCCCCCGGGGGTCGGAGAGACGCCCCCCGGGTCAGCGGTGCCGGAACTCCGGCGGCCGCTTGTCCACGAAGGCGGCCATCCCCTCCTTCTGGTCGGCGGTCGCGAACACCGCGTGGAACAGCCGCCGTTCGAAGCGGACGCCCTCCGCGAGGGTGGTCTCGAAGGCCCGGGCCACCGCCTCCTTGGCCATCATCGCCACCGGCAGCGACATCCCGGCGACGACCTCGGCGACGGCGAGGGCCTCGGGGAGCAGCTCGGCGGCGGGGACGACCCGGGAGACGAGCCCGGCGCGCTCGGCCTCGACGGCGTCCATGGTGCGGCCGGTCAGCACCAGCTCCATGGCCTTGGCCTTGCCGACGGCCCGGGTCAGCCGCTGGGAGCCGCCGATCCCGGGGAGTACCCCGAGTTTGATCTCGGGCTGCCCGAAGACGGCGGTGTCGGCGGCGAGCAGGATGTCGCAGAGCATGGCCAGCTCGCAGCCGCCGCCGAGGGCGTACCCGGAGACCGCGGCGACGGTCGGGGTGCGCACCTGTCCGAGCCGGTCCCAGGCGGTGAACCAGTCGGCGAGGTACATGTCCATGTACCCCTTGGGGCTCATCTCCTTGATGTCGGCGCCCGCGGCGAACGCCTTCGCGGAGCCGGTGATCACGACGCAGCCGCATTCCGGATCCCGGTCCAGGGCCTCGGTCGCGGCCACGACCTCGTTCATGACCTGGAGGTTCAGCGCGTTGAGGGCCTTGGGGCGGTCGAGGGTGAGCAGGGCGGTACGGCCCTTGCGCTCGACCCGGATCGTCTCGTACTCGGTGCTCATGCGCACTCTCCGCCCTGTTCCCTGATGGTGCGTACGATGCCCGAGAAGTCCTCGACGGCGCCGACCCGTTCGGCGTATTCGGCGTACAACTCGGCCGCCCTGAGCCCGAGTTCGGCCTGTACACCGCCCGCCTTGACCGCGTTGGCGGCGAGGCCCAGATCCTTGGCCATGAGCGCGGCGGCGAAGCCGGGCCGGTAGTCCCGGTTGGCGGGGCTTGTCGGGACCGGGCCCGGGACCGGGCAGTTGACGCTGAGCGCCCAGCACTGCCCGGACGCCGTGGACGCGACGTCGAACAGGGCCTGGTGGGACAGTCCCAGACGCTCGCCGAGGACGAACGCCTCGCTCACGGCGATCATGGAGACGCCGAGGATCATGTTGTTGCAGATCTTCGCCGCCTGCCCGGCACCGGGGCCGCCGCAGTGCACGGCCTTGCCGCCCATGACGTCCAACAGGGGGCGGGTGCCCGCGAATTCGGCCTCCCCGCCGCCGGCCATGAAGGTCAGCGTGCCGGCCTCGGCGCCGACCACTCCGCCGGAGACGGGTGCGTCCAGTGCCCGCATCCCGGCGGTGACGGCGCGTTCATGGGCGGTGCGGGCGTCGGCGACGTCGATGGTGGAGCAGTCGACGAAGAGGGTGCCGGGCCGGGCCGCCGGTAGCAAGGTGTCGTACAGGTCCAGGACATGGCGCCCTGCGGGGAGCATGGTGATCACCGTGTCCGCGTCGGCCACCGCCTCGGCCGCGGATCCGGCGGGCTCCACCCCCGCCCGCGCGGCGGCCGCCAGGGCCTCGGGCACCAGGTCGTGTCCGCGTACCCGGTGCCCGGCCCCGGCCAGGTTGGCGGCCATCGGACCGCCCATGTGCCCGAGCCCGATGAAGGCGACGGTGCGGCGCGCCCCGCCGTTTCCGCTCACCGCGTCGCCTCCGTCGTGCCGCCGGGCCCGGCGAGCCCGAGTTCGCGGTCGCCGAGCGGGGCGAAGAAGCGCTCCACGTCGGCGTCGGTGACCTCGGCCAGGGTCGCCGGTGACCAGTGCGGGTCGCGGTCCTTGTCGATGATCTGGGCGCGGACGCCCTCCACCAGGTCGGGGCCCATCAGCCCGACGCACGAGACGCGGTACTCCTGGTCGAGGACCTCCTCCAGGGTCCCGAGCCGGCGGGCGCGGCTGAGGGCGGCGAGGGTGACCTTGAGCGCGGTGGGCGACTTGGCGAGCAGGGTCTCGGCCGCCTCCTTGGCCTCCGTGCCGCCGTGCGCGCACAGCCGCTCGACGATCTCCTCGACGGAGTCGGCGCAGTAGCAGGCGTCGATCCAGCTCCGCTGCTCGGTCAACACGCCTCGCGGTGCGGGCTGTTCGTGCCGTGCCAGGGCCTCGGCCACGGGCATCGCGGCGAGGTCGGCCAGCAGGGCGTCCAGGGCGTCGGAGGGCACGTAGTGGTCGGCGAGCCCGCACAGCAGGGCGTCACCGGCGCCGATCTGATTTCCCGTCAGGGCGAGGTGGGTGCCCAGCTCACCGGGCGCCCGGGAGAGGAGGTAGGTGCCGCCGACGTCCGGGATGAAGCCGATCCCGGTCTCCGGCATCGCGATCCGCGAGCGCTCGGTGACGACGCGGACGCCGCCGTGCGCGGAGACGCCGACCCCGCCGCCCATCACGATGCCGTCCATGAGGGCGACGTACGGCTTGGGGTAGCTGGCGGTGCGGGCGTTGAGGTGGTACTCGTCCCGCCAGAACGCGGCCGAGGCGGTGCCGTCGCCCGCCCGGGCGTCGTCGTGGATGGCGCGGATGTCGCCGCCCGCGCACAGTCCGCGCGTACCGGCGCCGCTGATGACGACGGTCCGCACGGCCGGGTCGTGCTCCCAGTCGGTCAGCGCCGCGTCGATGCGGGTGACCATCTCATGGGTGAGGGCGTTGAGGGCCCTGGGCCGGTTGAGGATGATCCGGGCGGCCCGGCCCTCGGTGCGCAGGAGGACGGGTTCCTCGGTGTCGTTGCTCATCCGAGGGCCTCCGTCAGGCCGCGGGCCACGATGACACGCATGATCTCGTTGGTTCCTTCCAGGATCTGGTGGACGCGAAGGTCGCGGACGATCTTCTCAATGCCGTACTCGGCGAGGTAGCCGTATCCGCCGTGCAGTTGCAGGGCGCGGTCGGCGACCGAGTACCCGGTGTCGGTGGCGAACCGCTTCGCCATGGCGCACAGATACGGCGCCTGGGGGTCCCCGGCGTCCAGGGCGCGGGCCGCCTGCTGGACCAGGGCGCGGGCGGCGGTCAGCTCGGTCGCCATGTCGGCGAGGCGGAAGCGCAGCGCCTGGGCGTCCAGGAGGCGGGCGCCGAACGCCTCCCGGTCGGCGAGGTGGGCGAGGCTGCGGTCCAGGGCGCTGCGGGCGCCGCCGAGGGAGCAGGCGGCGATGCCGAGGCGGCCGCCGTTCAGGCCGTTCATCGCGATCCGGAAACCCTCGCCCGCACGGCCGAGGAGCCGGTCGGCGGGGATCCGGACGCCGTCCAGGACGACCTGGCGGGTGGGCTGGGCGTGCCAGCCCATCTTGCGTTCGTTCGGGCCGAAGGAGATGCCCGGGTCGTCCTTGTCGACCAGGAAGGCGGAGATGCCGCGGGGGCCGGGTTCGCCGGTGCGGGCCATCACCACGTACACCTGGGCGGCGCCCGCGCCGGAGATGAACTGTTTGACGCCGGTGAGCACGTAGTGGTCGCCGTCGGGTACGGCACGGGTGGTGAGGGCGGCCGCGTCGGAGCCGGCGCCGGGTTCGGTCAGGCAGTAGCTCGCGAGGTCGTCCATCGCGCACAGCCGGGGCAGCCACCGCTCGCGCTGGGCGTCGTCGCCGTAGTGGTCGATCATCCAGGCGACCATGTTGTGGATGGACAGATAGCCGGCGATGGCGGGGCAGCCGGAGGCCAGGGTCTCGAAGACGAGCACGCCGTCGGCCCGGCCGAGGGCGGATCCGCCGTGCTGTTCGCGGACGTAGACGCCGCCGAGGCCGAGCCCCGCGGCCTTGCGCAGGACGTCGACGGGGAAGTGCCGGTCGCGGTCCCAGTCCAGGGCGTGCGGGGCGAGGTGGTCCTGGGCGAAGTCGAGGGTGGTCTCGACGAGGGCTTGCTGGTCCTCGGTGAGCAGGGTGGTGGTCATACGGCGCTCAGCCCATCGTGGGGATCGTGAAGGAGGCGCCCTCGCGGCGGCCGGCGGGCCAGCGGGAGGTGACGGTCTTGGTGCGGGTGCAGAAGCGGATCGCGTCCGGGCCGTGCTGGCCGAGGTCGCCGAAGCCGGAGCGCTTCCAGCCGCCGAAGGTGTGGTGGGCGACGGGCACCGGGATGGGCACGTTCACGCCGACCATGCCGGTGTTCACCCGGCGGGTGAAGTCGCGGGCGGTGTCCCCGTCGCGGGTGAAGATCGCGACGCCGTTGCCGTAGCGGTGCTCGCTGGGCAGGCGCAGGGCCTCCTCGTAGTCGGCGGCGCGCACGACCGAGAGGACCGGGCCGAAGATCTCCTCCTGGTAGATCCGCATGTCCGGGGTGACCCGGTCGAAGAGGGAGGCTCCGGCGAAGAAGCCCTTCTCATGGCCGGGGAGCACGAAGTCCCGTCCGTCCACGACGAGTTCGGCGCCCTCCTGGACCCCGAGGTCGACGTACTCGCGGACCCTGCGCAGGGCCTCGGGGGCGACCAGCGGGCCGAAGTCGGCCTCGGGGTCGTCGCTGCGGCCGATGCGCAGGGCGGCGATGCGTTCGGTGAGCCGGGCGACGAGGGCGTCCGCGGTGGCCTCGCCGACCGGCACGGCGACGGAGATGGCCATGCAGCGTTCACCGGCCGAGCCGTACCCGGCGCCGATCAGCGCGTCCACCGCCTGGTCCAGATCGGCGTCCGGCATCACGATGAGGTGGTTCTTGGCGCCGCCGAAGCACTGGGCGCGCTTGCCGTGGGCGGCGGCGGTGGCGTAGACGTGCGCGGCGATCGGGGTGGAGCCGACGAAGCCGAGGGCGGCGACGCGCGGGTCCTCCAGGAGGGTGTCGACGGCGTCCCGGGCGCCGTTGACGACATTGAGCACGCCCGGCGGCAGGCCCGCCTCAAGGAAGAGTTCGGCGAGCCGCAGCGGCACCGACGGGTTGCGCTCGGAAGGCTTGAGGACGAAGGCGTTGCCGCAGGCCAGGGCGGGTGCGGCCTGCCAGAGCGGGATCATGGCGGGGAAGTTGAACGGGGTGATGCCCGCGATGACGCCGAGGGGTACGCGCAGGGAATGCACATCGATGCCGGTGCCTGCGTTGTCGCTGAACTCGCCCTTGAGCAGGTGCGGGATGCCGGCGGCGAACTCCACGACGTCCAGGCCGCGCTGGAGGTCGCCATGGGCGTCGGCGACGGTCTTGCCGTGCTCGGCCGACAGCAGCCGGGCCAGCGCGTCCTTCTCCTGCTCGGCGAGCTGGAGGAAGCGCAGCAGGACGCGGGCGCGGCGCTGCGGGTTCCACTCGGCCCAGGCGCGCTGTGCCTCGGCGGCGGAGGTGATCGCCGCCGTGGTCTCGCCCCGGTCGGCGAGCGGCACCAGGGCCTGGACCTCGCCGGTGTTGGGGTCGTACACCTCGCCGTGGGCCCCGGAGGTGCCCAGGGAGTGCTTGCCGTCGACGAAGTGGGTCAACTCGCGTACGGCGGAGGGTGCTTGGGGACGGATCATGGCTGCCTGCTCTCGTCAGGTGGGGGTGATCCGGGATGGCGCGCGGCAGCGGCACACGGCCGGATGCGCGAGGGCGCAGGCGGGTGTGCCGGGGCGGCGCGAAAGACGCGGTGGCGGGACGAGCCCTCAGACCGGTACGGCCGGATTGCCGCGCGGGGACGGCCCGCGTCGGCTCGCGCCGGGATCATGGGTGCGCAGGGGTGCCATGCGTGTCGGCTCCATCCTCGTGGACAACACGGAACATCCCGCGGCCGGTATCCTGACTCCCGGATCAGCGCGCGCCGTCCGCCTTCCCGACATCCAGCTCGTCAGTGGCGTCCTGCTCGACGGCGTACTCCCCGGTCACAGTGGCGGGACCGCGCCGGATTCACACCGGCTTCCCTGCACCGCGGGCCTTCTCCCCCGAATATATAGTTGGACGTCCTAGTAAATCCAGTGTCCCCGGGGATTCGGTGCGTCTTCACGCCACGCCGTCCGCGCCCCGCGCGGGCCGCTCCCGGGGGCCGGCGAAACGCACCGGTGCCCGGAAGCGGGCGCGGCGGGCGGCGCGCCGGAAGGTGGTCAGCACCGCGGGACCGGCCAGCAGCACGCACACGAAGTTGGTGACGGCCCGGCCGGTGTCCCAGCCCAGCGAGGTGGCGAGGTCGAAGGCGACGTAGCGGTGCCACTGCTCGGTGAAGGGCAGGCCCGGCAGATAGGCGATCGAGCTGTTCGGGTCCAGGGAGAACGGCCAGAAGGAGAGGTTGAGCAGGAAACCGAAGAGGTAGCCGGACAGCGAGCCGTAGACGGCGAGCATCAGCACCTCGCGGCGGCCGCTCGCCCGGGGCAGGAAGCCGGCGAGCATGCCGACGAACGCGCAGCCGAACATCTGGTACGGCATCCAGGGCCCCACTCCCCCGGTGATCAGCGCCGAGGCGAACAGCGAGGTGCAGCCGAGGACGAAGCCGAAGCCCGGGCCGTACACCCGGCCGGCCAGGACCAGGACGAAGAAGACCGTCTCGATGCCCGCCGTACCGGCCCCGAGGGGGCGCAGGGCGGCGTCGACGGCGGAGAGCACCCCGAGCATGGCGAGCGCCTTGGAGTCGATGCCGCCCTCGGCGATCTCCGAGAGCACCACGCACAGCACCAGCACCAGCAGCACGCCGAAGATCAGCGGGGGCGCGTAGGAGGAGCCGAACGTGCCGGGTGCGACCACGAACGGCCAGAAGAACGCGACGAGTCCGAGAAGGGCGGCGAGCGCCATGACCAGTCCGGCCCGGCCGGTCAGCCGGATGGCGGGTCCCCCGGCCCCCGCGCGTCCGCTCATGACCGCACCTCGTCCGTGTCCGCCAGCTCGCGTGCGACCTGATCCACCGTCAGGAAAGGCAACGGGGCGAGTATCTTGGCCGTCTGCGGGGCGAACGTCGGGGAGGAGACGATGACTTCGGCGGTGGGGCCGTCGGCGACGATGTCCCCCTCGGCCATCACGACGACGCGGTCGGCGGCGCGGGCCGCGAACTCGACGTCATGGGTGGAGATGACGACCGCACGGCCCTCGGCCGCCAGCGCGTCCACGATGCCGGTCAGCGCCGCCTTGGCCCGGTAGTCCAGGCCCCGGGTCGGCTCGTCCAGCAGCACGACCCTGGGCGCGGCGGCCAGTTGGACGGCGAGGACGAGGGCGAGCTTCTGCCCCTCCGACAGATCGCGGGGGTGCGTGGCGTCCTCGATGCCGGGCGCGAGCCGGTCGAGCAGTTCGCGCGCCGTCACCCCGGCCGCCGACTCGGCGTCCGCCTGGGCGAGTTCCTGTCCGACGCTCTCCAGATAGAGCAGGTCGGCGGGCGTCTGCGGGACCAGTCCGACGAGTCGGCGGGCCTCGGCTGCGGACACCGTGTGCGGGTCCTGCGCGCCGAGTTCGCCGTGCACCCGGACGCTTCCGGCCCGGCGCGGTCCGGAGCCCTGGAGGGCCCACAGCAGGGAGGACTTGCCGGAGCCGTTGCGGCCCATCAGCGCGACGACCTCGCCCGCGTGCAGTTCGAGGTCCACGGCGCGCACGGCGGCGAGGTCCCGGTAGGCGACCGTGACCCCGCGCGCGGCCAGCAGCCGGTTCCCGCCGCCCTTCGGGACCGGCGGCCGTACAGGGGCCGGGGCCCGCTCGGCCAGCCGGGCGCGCAGCGGGGCGGCGGCGCGGCGGGCGTCGCGGATGGACAGCGGCAGCGGGGTCCAGCCGGCGGCCCGGCCCAGCTCCACGATCGGCGGCGCGATGGTGGCCGTACGCAGGATCTCGGCGGGCGGGCCGATGCGGGCGCGGCCGTCGCCGGGCAGGTGGATGACGCGGTCCGCGTACTGCACGACCCGCTCCAGGCGGTGCTCGGCCATGAGGACGGTGACACCGAGGTCGTGGACCAGCCGGGTGACGGCGGCGAGGACCTCCTCGGCCGCCGTCGGGTCCAGGGCCGAGGTGGGTTCGTCCAGGACCAGGACGCGCGGGTGGGCGGTGAGCACGGAGCCGATCGCGACGCGCTGCTGCTGGCCGCCGGAGAGCGTGTGCAGCGCGCGGTGCCGCAGCTCGGCGAGGCCGAGCAGATCGAGGGTCTCCTCGACCCGCTTGCGCATGGTCGCGGGCGGGATCGCCAACTGCTCCATGGCGTAGGCGAGTTCCTCCTCGACGGTGTCGGTCACGAAGCCGTCGATGGGGTCCTGGCCCACCACGCCGACGACATCGGCGAGTTCGCGGGGCGGATGGTGGGCGGTGTCACGGCCGTCGACGGTGACCCGGCCGTAGAGGGTGCCGCCGGTGAAGTGCGGGACCAGCCCGTTGACGGCGCCGAGCAGCGTCGACTTGCCGACGCCCGTGTGGCCGGTGACGAGGCAGAGTTCGCCCTCGTCCACCGTGAGGGCGACATCCCGCAGGGCGGGCTCGGGCATGTCGTCGTAGTGGACGGTGACCTGGTCGAAGGTGATCACGGTGCGGTGGCTCTCGGGACGGGGCCGGGCGGCGGGGCGAGGAAGCCGGCGGTGCCGGCGAGCAGGACGGCGGCGGTCGGCACCAGCGGCAGACCGGGCCAGGTGAGGGGATAGTAGGTGGGGTTGAGCTGGGCGGGGTCGTAGCCGAGATCGCTGAACAGCAGCACGGCCGAGAGCACTCCGCTGCCCGCGACGCACCACTCCGGCAGGCGCCAGGGGTCGGGCCGGTAGGCGGTGCGGGTGACACGCCGGCCGCCGAGGCGCAGGCCCGCCACGCACAGGGCGGCTCCGCAGGTCATCGCGGGCAGCCCGAGGAGGGTGGGCGCGGTGGCGTCGAGGAGTCCGTACGCCCCGGCGCACAGACCGCACATGCCCAGCAGCATCAGCGCGCCGGTGATCCGGCGGGAGCGGCGGGTAGCGCTGCCCGCGCGGCCGTAGCCGCGTGAGTCCATGGCAGCGGCCAGCCGCAGGGAGCGTTCCAGGGCGTCCTCAAGGACCGGGACCGCGATGGCGCGCAGCGCCTTGACGCCCTTGGCCCGGCCGGCCCGCAACCGCCGTGCCCGGGCGACGCGTTGGACGCTCTGCACCAGCTGGGGCGCCACGCTGATCGCGACGGTGACGGCCACGCCCAGCTCGTACAGGGCGCCCGGCAGCACGCGCAGGGCGCGCTTGGGGTTGGCGAGGGTGTTGGCGGCGCCGACGCAGGCCAGCATGCAGGCGAGGCGGAGCCCGTCGGTGGCGGAGGACAGCAGGGCCTCCAGGGAGACCGGGCCGCCGATCTGGATGCCCGCGTACCAGTCGGGGGTGGGGAGGTGCGGCAGGGAGAAGAGGAAGTGGTCGTGCGGGGTGATGCCGGTGGCGAACACGGCCCGGAAGACGACGCGGATCGCGACCACCGACAAAGCGAGGTACAGGTAGTAGACGAAGCCGCGGGCCCAGGGCGCCTCGGTGCGCCGGGCAGTGACGACGTAGCCGAGGACGGCGAGCACCAGGAGCAGCAGCAGCGGGTTGTCGGTACGGCTCACCGCGGTGGCAAGCGCGAGCGCCCACACCCACCAGGCCATGGGGTGCAGGGTGCGGGGCAGGCGCCGGCCGCCCCGGTCCGGTGCCGCCTCGGCGGCGGGTGCCTCGACGGCCGTACGGGACACGGCGGTCACTCGGAGCGGCGGCGCCGGTGTGCCGCGTAGGCCGCGCCGCCGATCAGGACGACCAGACCGGCGCCCGCGGCCACGGGGACGATCGAGCCGGCGTCGTGCCGGGCCTCGGCGGCGGGGGCGGCGTCGACCACCCGGGTGCCGCTGCTCGGGGACGGGGG
>NZ_MUNF01000295.1 GCF_002154555.1 Streptomyces murinus | reverse complement strand
CCCGACGACCGCCCGACGCAGGCCCAAGGACGCCCGACCGCCCCTGCCGTGACGAAGGAGGAGCCCCGATGACCCCCACGGCCTGGGCCGCCCCCGGCCCGCTGGACCGGGCCCGGCTGACCCGCCTGCTCCAGTCGTACGGCGTCTACGCCGCGCTGCTCGTCCTGTTCGTCGTGGCAGCCGCCCTGGACAACTCGTTCCTCTCCGCGGGCAATGTCCGCATCCAGCTCTTCCAGGTCGCCCCCACCCTGATCGTCGCCCTCGGCATGGCCCTGGTCATCGGCACGGAGGGCGTCGACCTCTCGGTCGGCGCCGTCATCGCCCTCGCCGCCTCGGTCGTCCCCCTCTACCTCGGCTACGGCGCGCCGCTCGCGGTGCTGATCGCCCTGGGCTGCGGCGCGGTCTGCGGCGCGGTCGGCGGCACCATGGTCGCGCTCGCCCGTATCCAGCCGATCGTCGCCACCCTCGCCCTGATGATCGGGCTGCGGGGTGTCGCCGAGCTGATCAACGGCAACTCCGCCAAGCCGGTCACCGACACGGGTCTGCTGGGCCTCGGTTCGGACGGGTTCGCCGGGGTCCCCGTCATGGCGTGGATCGCCGGGGCGTGCGCCGTGCTGACCGCGCTGCTGGTACGCCGGACCACCTTCGGCCGGCAACTGGTGGCCATCGGCGACAACCGCCGGGCGAGCAGGCTGGCCGGTCTGCCGGTGCGCCGGGTCCTCGTCACCGTCTACGTCCTGTCCGGCGTCCTCGCAGCCCTCGCCGGCGCGCTGATCGTCGGGCACGGCGCCGAGGCGGACCCCGCCAACCAGGGCCTGAACATGGAGCTCAACGCCATCACCGCCGTCGTGGTCGGCGGCACCCCGCTCACCGGCGGCCGGGTCCGGGTCCTCGGCACCGTGGCCGGCGCGCTGTTCATGCAGCTCATCACCGCCGTCCTCACCCAGCACAACGTGCATACGTCGTACACCCAACTCGTGGAGGCCGTCATCATCTGCTTCGCGGTCTACGCCTCACAGGAGCGGAGTACCCGATGACACCCTCCGCCCTGCGGCCCGCCACGCTGCCGCGCCCGGCGTCCGACGCCGCGCAGCCGGCCGCCCTGCGCGAACGCCTGGCCTCCCACCTCCAGCGCCGGGGCGCGCTGGCCGTGCTGGTGCTGATGGCCGCCCTCGCCTCCGCGACCTCGTCCACCTTCCCCACCTGGTCCAACATCTCCAGCATCCTCGGCAACAACGCCTTCGTGTGGCTGCTGGCCCTGGGCATGACCTTCGTCATCCTCACCGGCGGCATCGACCTGTCCGTGGGATCGGTGTACGCGCTCGGCGGGGTGCTCGGCGCCTACGGCGCGCACGCGGGCGGCACCTGGCTCGCCGTCGTCCTGCCCCTGGCGGTCGGCGCGCTCTGGGGCACCGCGCAGGGACTGCTCGTCGCCCGTGCCCGGATGGCGCCCTTCATCGTCACCCTCGCGGGACTCCTCGGCGCGCGCGGCCTGCTCCAGGCGCTGACGAACGAGGGCGCCACCACCTATCTCGTCCCCGCCGGCCCCGCCTTCCGCCGCCTGGGCGACGGCACTTGGGTGCCGGTCCTCCTCGTGGCGGCCCTGTTCGGGAGCGGCGCGCTGCTGCTCACCCGCACCCGGTTCGGCGCCACGGTCACCGCGCTGGGCGGCAACGAGAACGCCGCCACCCTCATGGGGCTCCCCGTGGCCCGCACCAAGGTCCTCGTCTACGTCCTGTCCGCCACCCTCGCCGCGACCGCCGGCGCCCTCGGCAGCGCCCGCCTCGGTTCCGGCGTCACCACCATCGGCGTCGGCTACGAACTCACCGCCATCGCCTCGGTGGTGATCGGCGGCACGCTCCTGACCGGCGGCAGCGGCTCCATCGGCGGCACGGCGAGCGGCGTACTGGTGCTGGCCGTCATCCACAACCTGATCGACCACTACTTCTCCCAGTACGGCTCCGCGTTCACCGACACGGTCAACGGCGCGTTCCTGGCCGTCGTGGTCCTCGTCCAGACCCTGCTCAGCCGCACCCGGCAGACGGACTGACGCCGCCGACCTACCGAAGGAGTCCCGTGGGCGTCAGCCTGAAGGACGTCGCACAGCGCGCCGGGGTTTCCGTCAAGACTGTGTCGAACGTCGTGAACAACTATGTCCATGTCTCCCCCCGCACCCGGGCCCGGGTGCAGCGGGCCATCGACGAACTCGGCTACCGGCCCAACCTCGTCGCCCGCCATCTGCGCAACGGCCGCACCGGCATCATCGCGCTGGCCGTCCCCGAACTGGGCAACCCGTACTTCTCCGAGGTGGCCGGAGCCGTCATCGACGCGGCCGCCCGGCACGACTACACCGTGCTGCTCGACCACACGGCGGGGCTGCGGGAGAAGGAGATCCTCGTCTGCCAGGGCTTTCGCGCACAGATCATCGACGGCCTCATCCTCAGCCCGATCCGGATGGCGACGGAGGACCTGCTCGGCCGCACGGACACCTCGCCCCTGGTGCTCCTCGGGGAGCGTGAGTACGACGCCCCCTTCGACCACATCGCCATCGACAACGTCGCGGCGGCGCGCGCCGCGGTGCAGCACCTCCTCGACACCGGCCGCCGCCGCGTGGCCTTCCTCGGCGCCCGCCACGAGAGCGCGCGGGAACCCGCGCATCTGCGGCTGCGCGGATGGCGCGAGGCGCACACCGCCGCCGGGCTGCGGCCACCCGAACCGCTGGTCATGGCCACCGACGGGTACGACCGCCAGGACGGCGCCGTGGCCATGGCCGCCCTCCTGGACCGCGGCGAACGGCCGGACGCCGTCTTCGCCTTCAACGACCTCGTCGCCCTCGGCGCCATGCGCGTCCTGGCCAGCCGCGGACTGCGCGTCCCCCAGGACATCGCGGTCGCCGGCTTCGACGACATCGAGGAGGCCCGCTACGCGGCCGTCGCCCTGACCACCATCGCCCCCGACAAACGCGCCATCGCCCAGATCGCCGTCGACTGTGTCGTGGAACGCATCGCCGCCCGCACCGCACCGGTTCCCCGCCGCATCCTGCCGGGCTTCGAACTCGTGGTGCGGGAGTCGACGGTGGAGCGGCGCGGCTGAGGCGGCCCCCGGCACACCCCGGCCCGTCCTGCCGGCGCCGCCACGCCCGGGTCCCCGCGGCCCGGACCGTGGTCGTATCCGTCCGGCCGCCGATCGATTCCCTGACCGTCCGGGGTCGGCGGCGGCTTTTGTGCGAGGCCGGGGGACTGGGTTAACCTGCGGCGTATTTTCCCCTCGTGTAAATCCGTGAACTGGGGAAATGCACATGTGAACCGCCGGGTCAGGCCGCGTGCCCGGCGATGGTTCCGAGCCCTCCCCCACCGAGGGCTCCTTGGGGTGCGGAATGAGGCGCGCATGGCCGGCAAGGCGACCGGGACGACCGACGCGGTACCGGGCGACGAGGAACTGAGAAGACTGCTCGCGGGATTGACCGCGGTCCGTGACGGAGACTTCGGCACCCGGCTGCCGGACGATTCACCGGGGCTCATGGGCGACATCGCCACCGTCTTCAACGGCATGGTCGACCAGCTGTCCGTGTTCACCTCCGAAGTCACCCGCGTGGCCCGTGAGGTGGGCACCGAGGGCACTCTCGGCGGCCAGGCGCAGGTCCCGGGGGTCTCGGGCACCTGGGCCGATCTGACCGACTCGGTCAACGCGATGGCGGGCAACCTCACCACTCAGGTCCGCGACATCGCCCAGGTGGCCACCGCGGTCGCCAAGGGTGATCTGTCGCAGAAGATCGACGTCCCGGCGCGCGGCGAGATCCTTCAGCTGAAGGAGACCGTCAACACGATGGTCGACCAGCTCTCCGCGTTCGCCGACGAGGTGACGCGCGTGGCCCGCGAGGTGGGCACCGAGGGCCGGCTCGGCGGTCAGGCGCAGGTCCCGGGTGTCGCCGGTGTCTGGCGCGACCTCACGGATTCGGTCAATTTCATGGCCGGAAACCTCACCGCCCAGGTGCGCAACGTCGCCCAGGTGACGACGGCCGTCGCGCAGGGTGATCTGTCGCAGAAGATCACGGTGGATGCCCGGGGCGAGATCCTGGAGCTGAAGAGCACCATCAACACGATGGTGGACCAGCTCTCCGCGTTCGCGGACGAGGTGACCCGTGTCGCCCGCGAGGTCGGCACCGAGGGCCGCCTCGGCGGCCAGGCCGACGTCAAGGGCGTGAAGGGGACCTGGCGGGACCTCACGGATTCGGTCAACTTCATGGCCGGAAACCTGACCAACCAGGTGCGCAACGTCGCCCAGGTGGCCACCGCGGTGGCGCAGGGTGATCTGTCGCAGAAGATCACGGTGGATGCCCGGGGCGAGATCCTGGAGCTGAAGAGCACCATCAACACGATGGTGGACCAGCTCTCCGCGTTCGCGGACGAGGTGACGCGCGTCGCCCGCGAGGTCGGCACCGAGGGCCGCCTCGGCGGCCAGGCGCAGGTGCGGGGAGTCGCCGGCACCTGGAAGGACCTCACCGACAACGTCAATGTGATGGCCTCCAACCTCACCGGCCAGGTCCGCTCCATCACCCAGGTCGCCACGGCCGTCGCCAAGGGCGACCTCTCGCAGAAGATCATGGTGGAGGCCAAGGGCGAGGTCGCCGCGCTCGCCGATGTCATCAACACCATGGTCGACACCCTGTCGGCGTTCGCGGACGAGGTGACCCGTGTCGCCCGCGAGGTGGGCACCGAGGGCCGCCTCGGCGGCCAGGCTCATGTGCCCAACGTGGCCGGCACCTGGAAGGACCTCACCGACAACGTCAACTCCATGGCCAACAACCTCACCGGCCAGGTGCGCAACATCGCGCTGGTGACCACCGCCGTGGCCAAGGGCGACCTGTCGAAGAAGATCGACGTCGACGCGCGCGGCGAGATCCTCGAACTGAAGACGACCATCAACACGATGGTGGACCAGCTGTCCGCGTTCGCCGACGAGGTCACCCGAGTCGCCCGCGAGGTCGGCACCGAAGGCCGCCTCGGCGGCCAGGCCGAGGTCGAGGGCGTCTCCGGCACCTGGAAGCGGCTCACCGAGAACGTCAACGAACTCGCCGGGAACCTCACCCGGCAGGTCCGCGCCATCGCCGACGTCGCCAGCGCCGTCGCCGAGGGCGACCTGACCCGCTCCATCACCGTCGACGCCTCCGGCGAGGTCGCCGACCTCAAGGACAACATCAACTCCATGGTGGAGTCGCTGCGCGAGACCACCCGGGCCAACCAGGAACAGGACTGGCTCAAGACCAACCTCGCCCGGCTCTCCGGCCTGATGCAGGGCCACCGCGACCTGCGCGTCGTGGCCGAGCTGATCATGGACGAGCTGGTGCCCCAGGTGTCCGCCCAGTACGGCGCCTTCTACCTCGCCGAGGACGCCGCATCCGGCCCCGAGCTGCGGCTGGTCGGCGACTACGGCCGCCCCGACGACGACGAGCGCCCCGAGCGGATCTCCTTCGGCCGCTCCCTGGTCGGCCAGGCCGCGCGCAGCCGCCGTACGATCGCGGTGGACGAGCTGCCGCCCCGGTACGTCACCATCTCCTCCGGCCTCGGACAGATCGAGCCCACCGCGCTGTTGCTGCTGCCCATCCTCTTCGAGGAACAGGTGCTCGGCGTCATCGAACTGGCCTCCGTCACCCGGTTCACCACCGTGCAGCGGGACTTCCTCCAGCAGCTCGTGGACACCATCGGTGTCAACGTCAACACGATCGTCGCCAACGCCCGCACCGACGAACTGCTCCAGGAGTCCCAGCGCCTGACCAGCGAACTCCAGGCCCGCTCCGCCGAGTTGCAGGCCCAGCAGGAGGAACTCCAGCGCTCCAACGCCGAACTGGAGGAGAAGGCCTCGCTGCTCGCCGAGCAGAACCGCGACATCGAGGGCAAGAACCTCCAGATCGAGCAGGCCCGGCAGGAACTGGAGGCACGCGCCCAGCAGTTGTCGCTCGCCTCCAAGTACAAGTCCGAGTTCCTCGCCAACATGAGCCATGAGCTGCGCACCCCGCTCAACAGCCTGCTCATCCTGGCCCAGTTGCTCGCCCAGAACCCCTCCCGCAACCTCACCCCGAAGCAGGTCGAGTACGCGGGCATCATCCACTCGGCGGGCTCCGACCTGCTCCAGCTGATCAACGACATCCTCGACCTGTCCAAGGTCGAGGCGGGCAAGATGGACGTCACCCCGGAGCGGGTCCCGCTGCGCCAGCTCATCGAGTACGTCGAGGCCACCTTCCGCCCGATGACCTCCCAGAAGAGCCTCGGGTTCACCGTCACCACGTCGGCCGGCGCACCCGCCGACCTGCTCACCGACGACTCCCGGCTCCGCCAGATCCTGCGCAACCTGCTCTCCAACGCGGTGAAGTTCACCGAACAGGGCGGGGTCGAACTGCGCGTCGAACCCGCCGCCGACGGCGAGGTGCCGCGCGCCGTGGTCCGCGGCGGCGCGGTGGTCGCCTTCCGGGTCAAGGACACCGGCATCGGCATCCCGGAGCAGCAACTGGAGAGCATCTTCGGCGCGTTCCAGCAGGCGGACGGCACCACCAGCCGCAAGTACGGCGGCACCGGGCTCGGCCTGTCCATCACCCGGGAGATCGCCCATCTGCTCGGTGGCGCCGTCACCGTCGACAGCACACCGGGCAAGGGCAGCACCTTCACCCTCTTCCTGCCCGTGGCCAGGCCCGACTTCGACGAACATCTGCGCGGCACCGCCGAACCGGCCGAACAGGAGCACCCGGACGCGACGGCCCCGCGCGAGCTCAAGGCGGCGCCCCTCGTCTCCGCCAAGCGGCAGCGCGCCCGCAGGCTGCTCGTCGTGGAGGAGCGTCCGCGCGGCCTGCTCACCCTGGTCGCCGAGAGCGTCGTGGGCGACCTCGACCACGGCCGCGCCGACGGCATCCCCGTCGACATCATCACCGCGGTCGGCGCCCAGGAGGCGGCCGGCGCCCTCGCCGCCGAACCCTGCCACTGCGTCGTCGTCGAACTGGGCGCCCCCGACGGGGAGTCGGCCCGGTTCCTGGAGGCGCTGCACGGCGACTCCGCCCTCGCCGGCGTCCCCGTCCTGGTGCACAACGGCTCCCACCGCGCCGAGTACTCGCAGGCGGAGCCGGGCGGCTCGCTTGAGTACCTCTCCAGCCTGGACGAGCTGCGGGAGCGGATCGCCCTGCACCTGTCCGCCGAGGAGCCCGGCGAGGTGCTCACCTTCGTCCGCGGCGAGGAACTCCAGCACACCCCGGACCTGGTGGACGAGCACACCCGCGGCCGTACCGTCCTCGTCGTCGACGACGACGCGCGCAACCTCTTCGCGCTCAGCGGCATCCTCGAACTGCACGGCTTCCGCGTCCTGCACGCGGAGAACGGCCGCAAGGGCATCGAGACACTGCTGAACAACCCGGACATCGAACTGGTCCTGATGGACGTGATGATGCCCGAGATGGACGGCTACGCCGCCACCGCCGAGATCCGCAGCATGCCGCGGTACACGGACCTGCCGGTGATCGCCGTCACCGCGAAGGCGATGCAGGGCGACCGGGAGAAGAGCCTCGCCTCCGGCGCCAGCGACTACGTCACGAAACCCGTGGACACCCGCGACCTCATCGCCTGCGTCCGGCGCTGGCTGCCCGCATGAAGCCGGACGACGACACCGCGCAACCGTCCTTCCGCAGGCCGAGGAGTACCCGTCCGGTGAACATCCAGCCGTCCGCCGACCCCGGGGCACCGCTCGACGCGTCGAACGGTGTACCGACCCAGCCCGCCCCGCTGCCCCCGGTGGACGCGGCGGCGGTGGCCGACGTGCCCGCGAACACCCCGGTGGGCAGGCTCGCCGCCACCGTGGAGCGGCTGCGCCGCGAGGTGCGGACCGCGCAGGCCGAGGCCGAGGGCCGGGCACTGATCGAACTCGCCAAGGGCATCCTGGTCGAACGCCTCGGCTGCGGGCCCGCCCAGGCCGCCCGGCAGCTCGCCGAACTGACCGAGCAGGCGCAGGTGACACCGCTGGAACTCGCGGTGGACGTCATCAACCAGGCGGCCAGGGACCGGGTCGCCGAGGTGACCGAGGCCTTCCTCTCCACGACCGCCGACCCGGGCGGCACGGACGAGGACTCCGCCGCCGTACGGCTGCGCGCCGCCGAGAGCGGGGTGCTGGCCGCCGACGACACCGAGGCGATGGCCGCCTCCCTGCTCGAACACGCGCTCCGTCCGCTCGGCGCCGTCGCCGTGGCCATCTGGGCGGCCGGCTCGGACGGTTCGCTGACCCTCGCCGGCAGCGCGGGCTTCACCCCGGCCGAGGCGGCCCGCTGGTGCTACGTCCCGCCGGACGTGGCCACGGTGGCCCGCCGGGGCCTGACCGAGCCCGGCGGACAGTGGCTGCCCTCGCTCGCCGAGTCCGGGCTGCCCACCATCGGCCGGCGCGACTACGCCGACGGCGCCCGGATCGCCGTACCCGCCGGTGCGGGCGGCCGTATCCACGGCGTCCTGGAGATCGCCTGGCCCAAACCCGAGGAGCCGCTGCCGCGCCCGGTGCTGCGCCAGGTGGAGACACTCGCCGAACTGTGCGCGCACACCCTGGACGACTTCGTTCCCTCCGCCGTGCCCCGCCCGGAATCCCGGGTCATGCCGGACGTGGCGGAACTGATGGACCTCGCGGACGGACTGCACGACCCGACCCTGGTGCTGGTGCCGCACCTCGACGACGCGGGTCGGCTCCTCGACTTCCGCATCCAGCACGTCAACAACCGCTTCCTCGACCCGGCGGGCCGGCCGCGGGCCGTCATCGGCGGCGCCCTGCTGCTGGAGGCGTACCCGATGGCCGCCGGCAGCAGCGAGCTGTTCCAGCGCGTGGAGCGGGTCTACGCCACCGGCGAGCCGTTCCGCGCCCAGCGGGTACGGCTGACCGCCCTGGTCGACCAGGTCCCGCTCTCCGCGGTCGCCGACATCAGCATCAGCCGCCACGGCGCCGGACTGCTGCTCATCTGGCGCATCGAGGACGAGACCGCACGCCTGGCCAGTCTGCTCCAGCACGCCCAGCGGCTCGGCCGGATCGGCGGCTTCGAGGAGAACCTGCTGACCGGTGAGATCACCTGGAACGGCCAGATGTTCAGCCTCTACGGCCGCCCGGCCACCAGCTCCCCGGTCGCCCTGGAGGAACTGCCCGCCTACTCCCACCCGGACGACGCCGTCCAGATCGGACGGTTCCTGCGCACCCTGCTGCACCACCACCGGCCGGCCTCGGCGGCGTTCCGGTTGCAGCGCCCGGACGGCGTCTCCCGGCACATGCGCCTGGTCGCCGAACCGGTCCTCGACACCGACGGCCAGCTGTTCGGCGTGCGCGGCGCCTACCAGGACATCTCCGCCCAGCACTGGACCGAGGTCGCCCTCGCCGCGACCCGCGACCAGCTCGCCCACACCGAGCAGCAGGCCGCCGAACGCAACCGGCTCACCCTCCAGCTCCAGCACGCGATCATGCCCCCGGCCCAGGCACCGCTGCGCGTGCCCGGCCTCCAGGTGGCGGTCCGCTACCGGCCGGCCGAGACCGAGCATCTGGTCGGCGGTGACTGGTACGACGCCGTGGTGCTCCCGTCGGGACTCGTCCTGCTGTGTGTCGGCGACGTCGCCGGACACGGCATCGAGGCGGCCACCAGCATGGTCGTCCTGCGCAACGCGCTGCGCGGCCTCGCCGTCACCGGAGCAGGACCGGCGCAGCTGCTGTCCTGGCTGAACATCGTCGCCCACCATCTGACGGGCGCCGTCACCGCGACCGCCGTCTGCGGCCTGTACGACGGCGAAACCCGCACCCTGCGCTGGGCCCGGGCCGGTCATCTGCCCCCCGTCCTGGTCCGCGACCAGGAGGCCACCCCCCTCCCCACTCTCAAGGGGCTCCTGCTGGGCGCCCTCCCGGAGGCGGTCTACGAGGAGACCGAACTCCGGCTGGCCGCCGGCGACACCCTCCTCATGTACACCGACGGCCTGATCGAACGCCGCGACCGCTCGGTCGAGGAATCCCTCACCCACCTTCTGCACACCGCCAGCTCGGGCCCCCGCACTCTGGACAAGCAACTGGACAGACTGCTCACGTACAGCAGGTCGGACACCGACGACGACACATGCATCGTGGGGATCAGGGTGGACTGAGGGCCGCGCCGCGACGCCACACCGGGGGATTCGTGACAGCGAACCCATGGACGCCTCCGCCTCCCGGCGAGAGGATCGCTCATGACCTCGGACCACGACATGGTGTGGCGTCGGTGTGCGTACCTGGCGAGCGTCCTGCTGCCATTGGTGGACCAGGAGCCATGGCGTCGGTCCCGCCGTCATGAGCGGCTGCGGGGCTGGGAGATCGACACGGCGGTGGGGGAGCGGCTGATCGAGATCTTCGGGGTCCTGGCCGCCCACGCTGTCGCGCTCGACGCCTCCCTGTCCGTCGCGGAGTTCGACGGCCTGCCCCTCCTCGCCGTGGCCGACGCCGCGACCGGCAAGCGCGACTTCGAACTGCTCGCCGGGCTCCCGGACAGCTTCGTCGACGTCCGCGAGGAACAGGCCGTCAAACTCTTCCGCCTGTACGTCTACGCGGGCCATCGATCCGGTCTCCAGCTCCACCGACTGAGCACGGAACTGCGCTATGTACTGGTCGTACTCGCCGAACGCGCGCCGATACGGTCCCGCACCTGCGGTGACGTCCTGCGCCGGGCGGCAGAGGCCGGCCTGCCCCGGTGACCACGGGCGCCACCACCCGGGCGTACCGAGGCCGTACCCCACGTACCCTCTTCCTGTGTCCGCCCCCCGCCTGCATCGTGTCGCCGTCCTTGTCCTCGAAGGCGCGAAGCCGCTCGATGTCGGGATTCCCGCGCAGGTGTTCACGACCCGCGCGAGCATGCCGTACGAGGTAAGGGTCTGCGGGGCGGCGCCCGGGCTGGTGGCCGGGGGCGACGGGCTCGCGTACTACGTCGCCCATGGGCTGGACGCGCTCGCCTGGGCCGACATCGTGTTCGTGCCCGGGTACCGGTTCCCGGACCGCGAGGACCCGCCGCGCGCCGTCGTCGACGCGCTGATCGCCGCGCACGAGCGGGGCGCGCGGCTCGCGGCCATCTCGACGGGGGCCTTCGCGCTCGCCGCCACCGGCCTGCTCGACGGCAGACGCGCCACGACGCACTGGCACTACACACAGGCCCTCGCGGCCCGGCATCCGCTCGTCCGGGTCGACGAGAACGTGCTGTTCGTGGACGAGGGCAGCGTCCTCACCTCGGCCGGCGCCGCCTCCGGTATCGACCTGTGCCTGCACATCCTGCGCGGCGACGTCGGAGTGGCCGCCTCCAACCACGCGGCCCGGCGCCTGGTCGCCGCCCCCTACCGCAGCGGCGGCCAGGCCCAGTACGTGCCGCGCAGCGTCCCCGAGCCGCACGGCGAACGCTTCGGCGCCACCCGCGAGTGGGCGCTGCGCCGGCTCGGCGAGCCCCTCACCCTCGACACCCTGGCGCGGCAGGCCGGGGTCTCGCCGCGCACGTTCTCCCGGCGCTTCGTCGAGGAGACCGGCTACACGCCGATGCAGTGGGTGATGCGCGCCCGTATCGACCTGGCCCGCGAACTGCTCGAACGCTCCCAGCGCGGGGTCGAACAGATCGCCGCCGACGTCGGTCTCGGCACCGGCGCCAACCTGCGCCTGCACTTCCAGCGCATCCTCGGCACCACACCCAGCGAGTACCGGCGCACCTTCACCCGGGGCGAGTGACCCGCCCGGCGGCACCCCGGCGGGATATGGCGGGATCCTTTTGAACCATGGCGATCCCGCCACTGTCAGCGGCGCGCGCCGCGAGCGAGCCTGGTGGGGAACGGAAGGGACACCACACATGACTCGCATCGCCATCAACGGGTTCGGCCGCATCGGACGCAATGTGCTGCGCGCGCTGCTCGAACGGGACAGCGCTCTGGAGGTCGTCGCCGTCAACGACCTGACGGAGCCCGCCACCCTCGCCCGGCTGCTCGCCTACGACAGCACGGCCGGCCGGCTCGGGCGTCCGGTCACCGTCGACGGCAACACCCTCGTGGTCGACGGCCGGCGGATCACGGTGCTGGCCGAGCGCGAGCCCGCGCAGCTGCCCTGGGCCGAACTCGGCGTCGACATCGTCCTGGAGGCCACCGGCCGCTTCACCTCGGCGAAGGCCGCCCGCGCCCACCTCGACGCGGGCGCGAAGAAGGTGCTCGTCAGCGCACCGTCCGACGGCGCCGACGTCACCCTCGCGTTCGGCGTCAACACCGACGCCTACGACCCGGCCGTGCACACGATCGTCTCGAACGCCTCCTGCACCACGAACGCGCTGGCGCCGCTGGCCGCCGTCCTCGATGAACTCGCCGGTATCGAGCACGGGTTCATGACCACGGTGCACGCCTACACCCAGGAGCAGAACCTCCAGGACGGTCCGCACCGCGACGCCCGCCGCGCCCGTGCCGCGGGCGTCAACATCGTGCCGACCACGACCGGTGCCGCCAAGGCGATCGGCCTGGTCCTGCCGAACCTCGAAGGCAAGCTGTCGGGCGACTCGATCCGCGTCCCGGTGCCGGTGGGCTCGATCGTCGAACTCAACACCACCGTCGCCCGTGACGTGACCCGCGACGAGGTGCTGGCGGCCTACCGCGCCGCGGCGCAGGGCCCCCTCGCCGGTGTCCTCGAATACTCCGAGGACCCGCTCGTCTCCTCCGACATCACCGGCAACCCCGCCTCCTCGATCTTCGACTCGGCCCTCACCCGCGTCGACGGCCGTCACATCAAGGTCGTCGCGTGGTACGACAACGAGTGGGGCTTCTCGAACCGGGTGATCGACACCCTCGATCTCCTCGCCGGCAGCTGACCGGCCGCCGGGGCACCCCCCCGCCTCACCCGGCCTTGACGACCGTCAGCAGCGTCGCCGCGTCCTCCAGGGCCTCCAGGCTGTGCCGGGCCGGCGGGACGAGGAGCAGGTCACCGGCCATGCCCTCCCAGCTCTCGGCGCCGCTGCGCAGCCGTACCCGCCCGCGCAGCACGAGAACCGTGGCCTCCCCGGGGTTCTCGTGCTCGGACAGGGTGGTGCCGGTGCGCAGGGCGATCAGGGTCTGGCGCAGGGCGTGTTCGTGGCCGCCGTAGAGGGTCTCGGCGCTGCGGCCCGTGGAGGAGGCCGCGGCCCGCTCCAGATGCTCGCGGGCCTTGGCGTCCAGGGAGAGCTTCTGCATGGCTCGGTTGCCCTTTCCGTGTCGGAGGATGGTCAGTGGCGCACGCCGATACGGCGCCGGCGGCGTCCGCCGGTGCCCGGCTCGGCCGGAGGCGCGGGTACCCGGCCGCGGCAGAGGACGTACGGCCGCCACAGGTACCACAGCGGAACGCTCCAGGCGTGCACCAGCCCGGTGAAGGTGATCTCGTCGCGCCGATTGCCGGTGGGACCGATGCGGTCGAAGCCGCACGAGAGCTGGTGGTGGCCACTGCCCGTGCAGGCCCGACGCCTCCCTCCTCGGCACGTTCAGGTGCCGGTCCATGGTGTGGTTCACGCACACGGTGTCCTCGGACATCCGATGGCGGCCACCGAGCGGCAGGCGAACACGCCGTCGCGGTTGTGCGCCTCGATCCGGTCGAAGGTGATGCGGTCGCCGGAGCGGGCGGTACGGCCGGCGGTGGCGGCGCTCGGGGGAGTCACCGCCACGCCGTAGTACTCACGGGGATCTCGTAGTCTCGTATCCGTTCCGCACCTGTCGCGTCCTCTTGCCCTTGGAGTCGCAGATGACCGCTCGTCGTGTCATGCCCGTCATCCATTCCGCCGCGGCGGAGGAGAGCCGTGACTTCTACGGCCTGCTGGGCTTCGAGGAGGTCATGAACCTCGGCTGGGTGATGACCCTCGCCTCGCCGTCGGCCCCGACGGCACAGATCAGCGTCGTCTCGACCGACCGAACCGCCCCGGTCACCCCGGACATGAGCATCGAGGTGGACGACGTGGAGGCGGCCTACGCGGCCATGCGGGCCAGTGGCGCGGAGATCGTCCACCCGCTGCGGGACGAGGAGTGGGGGGTGCGGCGCTTCTTCGTCCGCGATCCCAGCGGCCGCGTGATCAACGTCCTGAGCCACCGCCGCGCCTGAAGCGCTCTTGACCTGACCGCGGGACTAGAGGGCGCGGGTACGGCAAGGAGCAGGTGATGACACGCATCATCAAGAAGGCCGGGGTGGCCGTCCTGCCATGCCCGTGCGGTGGCCGGTCGGTGGGGGAGGTCTGGACGGGTGCTGACCATGAACGGAGCGGTGCTGGCGGTCGTTGTCGTCCGGCGGCCGCGCAGTCGTACGGAGGCCGGCCGATGAGCCCTCGTACGCCCAGGAGCCGGGTGACCGGCAGGCGCCCTGCGGTGCGGCGGCGTCCGCGGGGACCGGGCAGGCGACGGCAGCGCGCGGAAGACCGGCTGATCGGCCTCCTGATCGCCGCGGTCCTGGTCGTGGGCCTGGTGGTGGTCGTCGTCAACTGGCTGCTGGCGCACTGGTGGATCCTGGCCGTCGTCGCGGTGCTCGCCGTGTCGGGCGGTGGTGCCTGGCTCTACCAGAGGCGGCAGCGGGCGCGATGGGAAGCGGTCCGCGCACACGGTCTGCGCTACGGGCTGGCTCAACTGGACGCCCTGCACCATGCCCGGTTCGAGGACGCGGTGCGGGACCTGATGCACCGTGACGGCTGCCGGGACGCGGTGCGCGTCGGAGGCGGCGGGGACCTGGGCGCCGATGTGAAGGCCACCGACCCCTACGGGCGTCGCTGGGTCATCCAGTGCAAACACCGGCGCGACGGCCTCGCCGGATCCGCCGTGGGCACTCCGGACCTTCAGGTCCTCAACGGCACCGCCCGCCAGGTCCACGGAGCCGACGTCGCGGTCATCGTGACCAACGGCAGGGTCACCGCCCCGGCCGTGGCCTTCGCCGGGCAGCAGCGCCTCCATGTGGTCGACCGGCACACCCTCGGGGTGTGGGCATCCGGCTCGCGGCCGCTGTGGGAGCTGCTCCGCGCGGTCCCGCCGCCTCGTAGACCGACGGCCCTGTCCTGAGGCCCGCGCTCAGCGGCTCGCGCCCTGAGGCTCGCGCCCTGAGGCCCGCGCTCAGGCCAGGAGGAACCGGCTCAGGTCGACGGCCGGACGGGAGCGGCCCCCGGCATCGGCGCATAGTCCTCCACCCGCACCGAGTCGTACAGCCGCCCACTCTTCGTCGTGAGGCGCAGCAGCGCGCGACTCGGCCCCGCCGGCAGTGCGGAGATGAGACGGACGCCCTGGGCCAGACCCCGCACGCCGAGGCGGGACGTGGGGATCAGGGTCTTGGCCGCGCTCAGGGCGGCCGCGTGGCTGCCCCGTACGTGTTCCGCCATCGCGCGTTCGTAGGCGGGGAAGGCCCGCTCGTGATCGCCGCCCGCCCGGGCCAGTTCGCCGGCGAGGACGTACGCGCCGAGGACGGCCAGACTGGTGCTGCCGCCGACGGCCGGGCCGGGGCAGTAGCCCGCGTCGCCGACCAGCGTCACCCTTCCCCGTGACCAGGTGTCCATGCGGAGCTGGGTGATCGAGTCGAAGTAGAACGCCGGGGTGCGGTCCAGCTCGTCCAGCCAGCGGTCCACCTCGGCGTGCATACCCGTGAACGCGCCGCGCAGCAGCTCCTTCTGCCGGGGCACATCACGGTGGTGATAGCCGAGTTCGCGCTCGCTCCGGAAGAGGAACAACGCCCTTGCCTCGCCGAGGTGTTGCGCGCTGTACATGCCGACGGTGCGACCGACGCCGACGTGCATGAGGAGCTCGCCGTCGAGGTCGGCCATGTTCGGCAGGGTCAGCACCCCGAGGTAGGCCCCGGTGAAGGTGCTGAAGCCGGACTCGGCCCCGAACACGAGGCGCCGCACGTTGGAGTGCAGCCCGTCCGCGCCGACGACGAGGTCGAAGCGGCGCGGCGGGGCGTTCTCGAAGCGCACCTCACCGTCGGGCGAGATCGCGGCGATCGAGTCGCCGAAGACGTACTCGACGTCCTCGCGTGTCGCGTCGTAGTAGATCTCGCTGAGCTCGTCGCGCATGATCTCGACATGCCGCTCGGAGGCGGCGCCGAAGATCTTGGAGAGATCCGCACGGACCGGACGCCGCGAACCCTCCTGATATACCATCAATGTACTTGTCCTGGTGGCCCGTTCCTCGATGTACGGCAGCACGCCCATCTTCTCCGAGATGTCCATCGCGGGCCGGAACAGGTCCACCGCGTGGCCACCGGTCCTGCGTGGCGCCGGCGCGCGTTCGACGACGGTGACGGAGAAGCCGTACCGGGTGAGCCAGTGGGCCAGGACCGGACCGGCGACGCTGGCGCCGGAGACGAGAATCCGCATGGCATCGCTCCCTTTCCCTCAGCGCACGCGTACGGCGGCCGGCGCGGTGAAGGCCAGCAGGGCCGTGGCGGTGCGCGGCGGATCCTCCAGCAGGGGCGAGTGCCCGAGACCGGGCAGCAACTCGACCCGCGCGCCCGGCACGACGCGGTAGTCGGCGGCGGACGAGGACCGCCATCTGCGGTCGTCCGCGCCGAAGATCACCAGAAGCGGCTTGCCCAGGACCGCAAGCCGATCCGGCAGCGCCCGCTGCTCCAGGTAGGAACGGGTGGCCGGCATCGTCGCGATGAACGTGTGGTACGTCATCTCGCGTACGTCGTCCAGGAGTTCCGCCGGGATCCGGTAGCCGGCTCGGCTGAACCCCGTGCTCGCGAACCGCCGCAGCTGTTCGTCCGTCGGCGGCCACTGCGAGGGGTCGACCGTGGGGGACTCCGCCGGAATGAGGGCGTCCAGGCCGGGCCCGGTGTTGACGAGGGCGAGCGCGGTCACCAGGTCGGGCCGCTCTTCGGCGAGGGCGGTGGCGACCACGCCGCCGCTGGAATGACCGGCGACCACGGCATGCTCGACACCGAGCCGGTCCAGTGCCGCGCCGACCCGGCGCGCCTGCTCCGGGATCGAATAGTCGCGGTCGGCGGGTTTGGCCGAACGGCCGTGCCCCAGAAGGTCGATCCGGATGACGCGATGGCATCCGGTCAGCAGCGGAACCATCGGGCCCCAGGAGCGGGCCGAGGACGCGGTCCCGTGGATGAGCAGGAGCGCGGGCGCGTCGCGGGGGCCGTCCAGACACACATGGATGTCGCCGTCGGCCAGGGACAGGTGTGCACTCTCGGTGGCCTCGGAGCCGCCGTGCTCGGGTGAGTCGCCGTCAGAAGCAGTCATGAGCCCACTGTCTCCGCCGTACGCGCCGGTGGATTGGACAAATGTTCCCGTCACGCGGCCCGCGTAGCATGGAAGGATGCGGACTTTCGCGCGCGGTGCGGCCACCTGGGACGTCGAGTGCCCGCGGCAGCCCAGCTCGGTGGCCGGTGTCACCATGGCCGGATTCCGCGTCCGCGACCTGGAAGCGCTCCGGATCGTCCCCTTCCCGGCCGTGACGCTGCTCCTGGAGTTCGGTGCCGGTTCACCCGCCCTCGACGGTGCCGCGGGACGGCGGCGGCCGGGCAGCTTCGTCGCCGGACCCGGGCTCGGAGCAGGCGGCGCGGTCCGGGCGCGGGGGCAGAACGTCGAGTGCGTACAGGTACGGCTGTCCCCGGTGATCGCCCGCGCGATCCTGGGCGCCCCGCCCGCCGAACTCGACGGCGCCGTCGTACCGTTGGACGACCTGTGGGGCCGGGAAGCGGCACGGATCCGTGAACGGCTCGGCGAGGTCACGTCATGGCAGGACCGCTTCGCGTTGACGGACACGCTGCTCGCCCGCCGGTACCAGGCGGGGCCGCCGGTGGACCCGGAGGTGGCCTGGGCCTGGCGCCGGATCCTCGACAGCCATGGCCTGGCCAGGGTCGAAGGACTCGCGGAGGAGGTCGGGTGGAGCCGTAAACGGCTGTGGTCCCGCTTCCGTTCACAGCTCGGACTGCCGCCCAAGCGCGCCGAGAAACTGGTCCGCTTCGACCACGCCGCGCACCGCCTGGTCGCGGGCGAAGGCGCGGCCCGGGTCGCGGCCGACAGCGGCTACGCCGACCAGTCCCATCTGTGCCGGGACGTCATGGCGTTCACCGGGGCGACGCCCACGACCGTGGCCGACGAGCCGTTTCTCGCCGTCGACGACATGGCATGGCCCAGCACGAGGCCCCGGAAAAAGGATTGGACGGGACGGCGAGCGGGCTTGTAGCTTGCAGTCGACCGTGACACCGCCCGAGGAGGTGAGACCCATGAACGCAGTATCGACGTGGGTGCTCCCCCTTTTCCGTCACGGCCGGCGATCGACATAGGTGTCGCCGGGAGCGCCTCCACACCAAGGCACTCCCGAAAGGCACCACCTATGCATTCTCCGCACTTCACCGCCGAGTCGTCGTCGGACGGCATGGTCGAGCGCGACTTCACCGTGGGCGACATCCCCGGGGTTCTCTGGTCGCCGGCCTCCGGCGGCGATCGCGCGCCCCTGGTCCTGATGGGCCACGGCGGCGGCAGGCACAAGAAGGAGCCGGCCATGACGGGCCGCGCCCGCCTCCTCGTGAACGGCTGCGGCTTCCATGCCGCCGTCATCGACGCGCTCGGCCATGGCGACCGGCCGCGCACCGCGCACGACGAACGGGACATCGCCGCGCTGCGCGCGGCGCAGGCGGCGGGCGAGCCGGAAGGCCCGATCGTCGTCCCGTACAACGCCCGCCTGGCCGAACTCGCCGTACCCGAATGGCAGACGGTCCTGGACGCCCTCCAGCAGCTTCCGGAGATCGGCGCCGACGGCCCGGTGGGCTACACCGGCCTCGGCCTGGGCACCGCCATCGGGGTACCGCTGGTGGCGGCCGAGCCCAGGATCACGGCCGCGGTCTTCGGCATGCACTGGCCCGACGCCCTGGTCGAGACGGCGAAGCGGATCACCGTACCGATCGAGTTCGACATGCAGTGGGACAACGAGCGCATCCCGCGCGAGGCCAGCCTCGCGCTGTTCGACGCCTTCGCCTCGAAGGAGAAGACCCTGCACGCCAACGCGGGCAAGCACTTCGACTGGCCCAGGTTCGAGGCCGACAGCGCGGTCCGGTTCCTCGCCCGGCACCTCGGCCGGGCGGACACCTCAGCGGCCTGACGGTGAGCGGTCGCGGCGCCCGGTCCACCGATCGGGCGCCGCGACCGCTCACC
>NZ_MUNF01000294.1 GCF_002154555.1 Streptomyces murinus | reverse complement strand
GCGGAAGCCCGGCCGCACCCGAGGACCCGGCGGCCCCCGGGACATCCGAGGCCGGCGCCCCGTCGGTCCCGCCCTGCGCGCCGTTCACGCCCCCCGCGCCCCCGATCGAACCGCCGGAGCCGCCGGAGGCACCCGCGTTCTGCGTGTACCAGGCCGGGGGAGCGTAGTCGATGGTGAACTCGCCGGTGGTCTCGACGGCCTCCGCGTCGGGCTGGTCATCGCCGGGTGTGCCCCAGCCCCCGCGCATCCCGTCCCGATCGCTGCTCACAGTTCCTCCTGGTGTGGTCGAGCACCCTCATGCCGTGGCGGGGCGACCATGTCGTGTCGTTCGAGTCGTCCGTAGTGGTCAGGGGCAGTCCGATCCACGGGTCCTGCCGGCACGCCCGCTCCCAGCCTAATCACCACGAGCCGCCCCTCGGCAGGCCCGCCCGCCTGTCGGCTCGCGCACACCGGACCGGAAGGCATGCCGAAGCCCCCGGCCCGCCACCCGAGTTGTCGCACGAAACCGGGAGCAACCGGAAGAGAGATGACGAACGGGAAAGGGAGAGAAAGCGAATAAAACCAACAGGCAAGGGCAATTCAGTCCATGCGTCGAGGTGTGCCCAGCAATCCGGTCTCGGCGTCGGTCGGTTGGGTCAGCACATATTGCCGATCCCGGTCGGTACACCACAGGGTGACACCGTCCGGCAGCGCCGGCAGTGACTCCACCTCGGTGCGGGTGAGCCCCATGGTGCGGCCGAGCTCGGC
>NZ_MUNF01000293.1 GCF_002154555.1 Streptomyces murinus | reverse complement strand
CGGCGAGGACCTTCTCGGCCGGGGTGGCCGGGGCGACGAACTCGGTGTCGTTCTGGTCGAGTTCGGCGGGCGGCAGCGGCAGCGCCCGCTTGTCGATCTTGCCGCTGCGGTTGACGGGCAGTTCGTCGAGGAGCACGAACCGGGCGGGGATCATGTACGCGGACAGCGAGGCGCGCAGGGCGCGGCGCAGTTCCTCGGAGGTGGGGGCGGCGGAGCCCTGCGGGACGAGGTAGGCGACGAGGGCCGGTTCGCCGCCGGGCAGGTCGGTGCGGTGCAGTACGACGGCCTGGCGGATCTCGGGCAGGGCCCGCAGCGCGTGCTCGATCTCGCCGAGTTCGATGCGGAAGCCGCGCAGTTTGACCTGTGAGTCGCGGCGGCCGAGCCATTCCACGGCGCCGTCGGGCCGGTGGGTGCCGAGGTCGCCGGTGCGGCACAGCCGTTCGCCGGGGAGCCCGTAGGGGTCGGGTACGTAGGTGGCGGCGGTGAGTCCGGGGCGGCCGAGGTAGCCGCGGCCCACGGCCTGTCCGCCGAGGTAGATCTCGCCGGGGACGCCGGCCGGGACGGGCTGGAGGTCGTCGTCCAGGACGTGGACGCGGGTGTTGCGGATCGGGGTGCCGATGGGCGGCTGTCCCTGGCCGGGGCTCAGTTCGGCGGCGACGGACCAGACGGAGGTCTCGGTGAGGCCGTAGACGTTGTGGAAGCGGCGGCCGCGCGACCAGGCGTCGGCGAGTTCGGCCGGGCAGGACTCGCCGGCGACCTGGAGGACCCGCAGTTCGGGGAAGTCGTCCTCGCCGAGCACCGCGAGGGCGCTGGGCGGCAGCATGGCGCAGGTGACGCGGGCCGTGCGCAGGGTGCGGGCGAGGTCGGGGCCGGGGCGCAGGTCCTCCTTGGGCGCGGTGACCAGGCGGCCGCCGTTGGCGAGCGACCAGGTGAGTTCCAGGATCGAGGCGTCGAACCCGAAGGACGCGAACTGGAGCACCCGGTCCCCGGGGGTGGGGCGTACCAGGTCGCGCTGGCCTTCGAGCATGTTGGACAGTCCGCGGTGCGGCAGGGCGACGCCCTTGGGGGTGCCGGTGGAGCCGGAGGTGTAGATGATGTAGGCGAGGGTGTCGGCGTCGGGCTCCCGGCCGGGGACGGGGGCGACGTGCTCGGCGGGGGCGTCCAGATGGAGGACGGGGCCGTCGAAGGGGACCGTGCCGTCGAGGGCGCGCTGGGTCAGCAGGACCCGCATGCCGCTGTCGTCGGCCATGAACTTCAGGCGCTCGGTGGGGTGCTGGGGGTCGAGCGGCAGGAAGGCGCCGCCGGAGCGCAGCACCCCGACGGCGGCGCGCACCAGGTCGGGGCCGCGTTCGACGCAGATGCCCACGACCGTCTCCGGGCCGACGCCCAGGTTCCGCAGCCGCCGGGCCAACTGCTCGGCCTGCTCGTGGAGTTC
Source organism: Streptomyces murinus (assembly GCF_002154555.1). Taxonomy (GTDB): domain Bacteria; phylum Actinomycetota; class Actinomycetes; order Streptomycetales; family Streptomycetaceae; genus Streptomyces; species Streptomyces murinus. The sequence continues at coordinate 4,052 of NZ_MUNF01000293.1, read as the reverse complement.
GCCGTACGACAGCGTGTGTCCGCGGTGCTCGACGGCGACCGCGTCCGGGGTGCGGGCGGCGTGCCCGGCGATGTGCTCGTGGAGCATCAGCGGCGAGGACGGGATCTCGGGTCCGCGCGCCCAGACGTCGAGGGCGGTGGCGCGAGCCGCGCCGGTGAGCGCGGGCCGGGTGACCCGGGCGTCGGGCCCGGCGACCATGGCCTCCAGCTGGGCGCAGTACACGTCGGCCAGTTGCTCGGCCGTGGCGGGGGCGACGAACTCCGGGTCCACGTCCAGGGTGAAGGCGTTGACGCTGGCGTTGACCAGCAGCGGGAACATGGTCCGGGCGATCTCCAGGGAGTCGTCCCAGGAGTCGTGCGAGAGCCGGTGGAAGTTGACGTAGTTGAAGACGGTGTCCGTCAGGCTGGGCTCGGTGGGCCGCAGTTGGGCGATGCGGACCAGGGGCACCCTGCGGTGCGGCAGCATCTCCTGCTCGGCCTCGAACACGTCCCGCAGATACGCGCGCCAGCTGCCGCGCGGGCGGGTGACGCCGAACGGCACGGTGTTCAGGAACAGTCCGCGCATCCGGTCGGCGCCGGGCACCTCGGGCCGTCCGTTGGTGACCAGGCCGATGCTGTGTCCGAGGGCGCTCTCGTCGCGGTCGGCGAACAGGCTCATGGTGTGGTGGAAGGCGGTGAGCAGCACGGTACGGCGGGGCACCCCGGCGTCCTTCGCCAACTTTCCGATGCGCTCGGCGAGATGGGCGTAGCAGCGCCGGACCTCGTGCACCGGCGGCCGGTCGGCGCCCGCGTCGCCCTGCGCCCGGCGGCGGAAGGTCACGGGGCGCAGGTCGGCGAGGCTGTCGCGCCAGTACGTCAGCGACTCCTCGCTGTCGAGGGCGGCCCGCTCCAGGGCCACGTACTCGGCGAACGCGGGGGCCTGTGGCGGCCGGGGCGTGGTGCCGTGGGCGACGGCCTCGCGGTGCAGGGCGAGCAGGTCGGCGACGAGCGAGGTGAGGCTCCAGCCGTCCAGCACCACATGGCAGTCGGTGAGCACCAGCCGCAGATCGTGGTCGGTGATGTGGTGCAGATGGATGCGGACCAGGGGCGCGGCGGCCAGGTCGAAGCGCTTCTCGAACTCCTCGTCCACGAACTCCCGCAGCCGGGTGCGCTGTTCGTCGCGGGGCAGGCCGCGCAGATCGGAGTAGCCGACCCGCAGCCGGGCGGCGCGGTGCACGAGCTGGAGGGGTTCGCGGTAGCTGACGAGGTCGACGGAGCTGCGCAGGATGGGGTGTCCGGCGACCACCGCGTCCACGGCCGCCTGGAAGGCGTGCCGGTCGAAGCCCTCGGGGGTGCTGATCTTCAGGTCGGTGACGTTGTGGTAGGCGCCGCGCCGTGGGTCGGCGAGCATCTCGTGCAGCATGCCGGCCTGGAGCATGGTCAGCGGGTAGGCGTCTTCCAGGCCGTCGGGGAGCCGGCCCGCGTCGGCGGGGTCGAGCTGGGAGAAGGGGGCGACGGGGGCGGGCGCGTCGACGGCTTCGGTGACGAGGCCGGCGAGGTCGGCGAGGGTGCGGGTGCGGAAGACGTCGGCGACGGAGAAGCCGAGTCCGGCGAGCCGGCCGAGACCGACCAGGCGCAGCGCGAGGATCGAGTCGCCGCCCAGGTCGAAGAAGTTGTCGCCGCGGCCGACGTGTTCGGCGCCGAGCACCTGGCTCCACACCCCGGCCAGGGCCTGCTCCAGCGGGCCCTCGGGCGGCACATGGCTGCCGGGTCCGGCCGCGGCGGGGGCGACGGCGGTGAGGGCGGCGCGGTCCACCTTGCCGTTGGCGGTCAGCGGCAGCCGCTCGTGCCGCACGAACAGCGCGGGGACCATGTAGTCGGGCAGGGTCAGCCGCAGTCCCTCGCGCAGCGCGGGCGGATCGAGCGGGCGGGCCTCCGGGGTGACGATGTGGGCGACGAGGCGGGCCGTGTCGCCGTCCCGGCGGGCGACCACCGCGACATCGGCGACGCCGGGCAGGGCGCGCAGCGCGGTCTCGATCTCGCCGGGTTCGATGCGGTAGCCGCGGATCTTCACCTGGTGGTCGGCGCGGCCGAGGTACGCCAACTCACCGTCGGGCAGCACCCGGACGAGGTCGCCGGTGCGGTACATCCGGGCGCCGGGCGCGCCGAAGGGATCGTCCAGGAAGCGTTCGGCGGTCAGTTCGGGCCGGTTGCGGTAGCCGCGGGCCACGCCGCCGCCGGAGACGTACAGTTCGCCGACGCTGCCGGGCGGCACGAGCCGGCCCCCGGCATCGAGGACGTACCCGTGCTGCCCGGTGAGCGGACGGCCGATGGGGGAACGGACGGTGCCGTGCACGTCGTTCTCGGTGATGGTGCGGAAGGTGACGTGCACCGTGGTCTCGGTGATGCCGTACATGTTCACCAGGGCGGGCTTCTCGCCCGGGGCGGTGAACCAGTCGCCGTAGTCGCGGACGTCGAAGGCGTCGCCGCCGAACACCACCGTGCGCAACGGGAGTTCAGCGAAGCCGCTCCCGGTGCTCTTCAGATGGGCGCGCAGGCCCTTGAAGGCGGCCGGGGTCTGGTTGAGGACGGTGACGCCCTGCTCGCGCAGCACCTGGTGCACGGCGGCCGGGTCGCGGACCTCGTCGGCGCCGAGCACGACCACCCGTCCGCCGCTGGTCAGCGGCGCCCACAGCTCCCAGACCGAGAAGTCGAAGGCGGGTGAGTGCATCAGCGTCCACACGTCGTCCGGGCCGAAGTCGAAGTGCCGGTCGGCGGCGGCCAGCAGCCAGGCCAGGTTGCCGTGGGTGACCTCGACGCCCTTGGGGCGGCCGGTGGAGCCGGAGGTGTAGATGACGTACGCGAGGTCGCCGGGCGCGGGCCGGATGTCGGGGGTCTGTGCCTCGGCGCCGCCGTCCTCGTCCAACGCCATCAGCCGGACCGGCAGTTGCTCCACGGCGCCGCGGGTCGCGCCGTCGGTGACGATCCACTCGATGCCGGAGTCGGCGACGGTGAACTCGCGGCGGGCCTTCGGGTGGGAGGGGTCGAGCGGGAGGTAGGCGGCTCCGGCGCGCCAGACGGCGAGCAGGGCGACGGCCAGGTCGGGGGTGCGGTCGAGGCAGACACCGACCAGGGAGCCCGGGGTGACCCCGGCCGCGCGCAGTCGGCGGGCCAGGTGCGAGGCGCGGGCGTCGAGTTGGGCGTAGGTCAGGGAGCGGGTGGCCGGGTTGTGGGTGCCGCGTACCGCGATCGCCTCCGGCGCCCGGGCGATGTGCCCGGCGAGCCGGTCGGGGGCGGTGCGCGGGGCGGTCCTGGGCTCGTTGCCGGCGTTCGCGGGGCCGTTCGGGCCGAGCAGGTGGGCGCGTTCGGCGGGGGTCAGCGGGTCGATGCCGCTGAGCGGGGTGTCGGGGGTGGCGCAGAACGCCTCCAGCAGGTTCACGGTGTGCCGGGCGAGGGCCGCGACGGTCCCCGCGTCGTACAGGTCGGGCCGGTAGACGAACGCCAGCTCGGTGCGGCCGTCGCCGTCGCGCAGATCGAGGGTGAGGTCGAACTTGGCGGTGGTGAGGTCGATCCGGAACGGCGTCCCGGTGGCTCGGCCGAGGTCGAACGCGGAGCCGCTGATGTCGGTGTGCGTGTACAGGACCTGCACCAGCGGGTTGCGGGCGAGATCGCGCTCGGGGCTCAGCGCCTCCACGACCCGCTCGAACGGCAGCGACTGGTGCGAGAACGCCTCCAGGACCCGCTCCCGGGTACGGGCGAGCAGCGCGGCCGGCGTCGGATCGTCGCTGAAGTCACCGCGCATCACCAGGGTGTTGACGAAGAACCCGACGAGCTGCTCGGTCTCGGCCCGCTCCCGGTTGGCCACCACGGTGCCCACCGCGATGTCCTGCTGCCCGCTGTGGAAGGCCAGCGCGGCCTGGAAGGCGGCGAGCACCGTCATGTACGACGTCGTGCCCGCGCGTCGGCCGAGTTCGCCGAGCGCGCCGGTCAGCGCGGGCGACAGGGTGAGGACATGTCCGTCGCCGCGGCCGCCCGGGGTGTCGGGGCGGGGGTGGTCGGTGGGCAGCTCCAGCG
>NZ_MUNF01000292.1 GCF_002154555.1 Streptomyces murinus | reverse complement strand
ACGGGTCCGACGGGCGCGACGGGTGCCACCGGCGCGACGGGCGCCGATGGTGCCACTGGCCCGACGGGTCCCACTGGTCCGACGGGTGCGACCGGCGCCACGGGTGCGACGGGTGCCGATGGCGCCACTGGCCCGACGGGTCCCACGGGTCCCACGGGTCCGACCGGTGCGACGGGTGCGACCGGCGCCACGGGTGCTGACGGTGCCACCGGTCCGACGGGTCCGACGGGCGCGACGGGTGCCACCGGTGCGACGGGTGCCGATGGTGCCACCGGTCCGACGGGTCCCACGGGCCCGACCGGTGCGACGGGTGCCACCGGTGCCACGGGTGCCGACGGTGCCACCGGCCCGACAGGTCCCACCGGTCCGACGGGTGCCACCGGTGCGACGGGCGCCACGGGTGCCGACGGAGCCACCGGTCCCACGGGTCCCACGGGCCCGACGGGTGCCACCGGTCCGACGGGTGCCACCGGCGCGACCGGCGCCACGGGTCCCACCGGTCCCGCCGGACCCACCGACACCCAGGCCGTGGCCGGTACCCCCGTCACCGTCACGCCGCTGCTCGGGTCCGTCACCGCGACGGCGACCTGCCCGGCGGGCACCGTGCTGCTCAGCGGCGGCTACTCGCTGTCCTCGGACCTGATCCAGGTCACCGTCTCCCGGGCCGACGACGGGAACCCCAACCAGTGGGACGTGACGGCGACCGGCCTCACGGGTCTCCTCTCCGGCACGGTCACGGCCTACGCGTACTGCACCACCACGCCGTGACCAGGCCGTAGAACAGGAGTGAGGGGCATGTCCACCGGGACGCCGGCGGAGATGCCCCTCACCCGTGCTTCGGCAGGCTCAGCCCGCGAGCCCCAACTCCCGTGCGATCAGCATCCGCTGCACCTCGCTCGTGCCCTCGCCGATCTCCAGGATCTTGGAGTCGCGCCACATCCGGGCCACCGGGTACTCGTTCATGAAGCCGTAGCCGCCGTGGACCTGCGTGGCCTCACGGGCGTTGTCGACGGCGATCGTGGAGGAGTACAGCTTCGCCATCGCCGCCTCCTTCTTGAAGGGCTCACCTGCGACCAGCCGGTACGCCGCGTCACGCCAGGCGAGCCGCGCCGTGTACGCCTTCATCTCCATGTCGGCGATCTTGAACTGGATCGCCTGGTTGGCGCCGATCGGCCGGCCGAAGGCGTGCCGCTCCTTGGCGTACTTCACCGACTCGTCCACACAGCCCTGCGCCAGACCCGTCGCCAGGGCGGCGATCGCGATGCGGCCCTCGTCCAGGATGCGCAGGAACTGGGCGTACCCGCGGCCCTCCTGGCCGACCAGGTTGGCGGCGGGCACCCGTACGTCCACGAAGGAGAGCTCACGGGTGTCGGAGGCGTTCCAGCCCACCTTGGAGTACGGCGCCGCCACCGTGAAGCCCGGGGTGCCGGACGGCACGATGATCGAGGAGATCAGCGGCCTGCCGTCGGGCTTGCGGCCGGTGACCGCGGTGACCGTGACCAGCCCGGTGATGTCCGTACCCGAGTTGGTGATGAAGCACTTGGTGCCGTTGATCACCCATTCGTCGGTGTCGGGGTCGAGACGGGCCGTCGTACGGGTGCCGCCCGCGTCCGAGCCGCAGTCCGGCTCGGTCAGACCGAAGCCGCCGAGCATCTCGCCCGCGCACAGCCGGGGCAGCCACTCGCGCTTCTGCTCCTCGGTGCCGAAGAGGTAAATGGGCATCGCGCCGAGCGAGACACCGGCCTCCAGGGTGATCGCCACCGAGGAGTCCACCCGGGCCAGTTCCTCCAGGGCGATACCGAGCGCCAGGTAGTTGCCGCCCATGCCGCCGTACTCCTCCGGGAACGGCAGCCCGAACAGACCCATCCGGCCCATCTCGCGGACGATCTCGTACGGGAACTCGTGCCGCTCGTAGAAGTCGCCGATCTTCGGCGCCACGACATCGTGCGCGAACTCCTCCACCGTACGGCGGAGTTCCTCCAGCTCGGGGCTGAGGCGGTGGTCCATGCTGATCACTGGTCCTTGTGGGAGAGGGCGCGGACGGTGCGGGAGGGGCTGGGCCGGTCCAGATGGGCGGCCATCCACACGCTGGTGGCGGTCAGCCGGCCGAGGTCGACGCCGGTCTCGATGCCCAGGCCGTGCAGCATCCAGACCAGGTCCTCGGTGGCGAGGTTGCCGGTGGCGGACTTGGCGTACGGGCAGCCGCCGAGCCCGCCGGCGGACGCGTCGACCGTCGTCACGCCGTGCTCCAGGGCCGCGTAGGTGTTCGCGAGCGCCTGGCCGTAGGTGTCGTGGAAGTGCACGCCGATCTCGTCGGTCGGCACGCCCTCCTCGTTGAGCAGGTTCAGGAGTTCCTGGACATGCCCGGGGGTGGCCACGCCGATGGTGTCGCCGAGGCTCAGCTCGTCGCAGCCCATGTTCCGCAGGGCGGTGCAGACGCGGGCCACCTGATGCAGCGGGACCGCGCCTTCCCATGGGTCGCCGAAGCACATGGAGACATAGCCGCGCACCCGCGCGCCCGCGTCCTTGGCCCCGCGCACCACCGGCTCGAACACCGCGAGGGACTCGTCCACCGTGCGGTTGAGGTTGGCCTTGGCGAAGGACTCGGTGGCGCTGGCGAACACCGCGATGCGGTCGGCGCCGAGGGCCAGCGCCCGGTCCAGACCGCGCTGGTTGGGCACCAGGACGGGCAGCTCGACCCCGGGCAGCTCGCGCACCCGCGGGAACAGCTCCTCCGCGTCGGCGAGTTGGGGCACCCACTTGGGGTGCACGAAGCTCGTCGCCTCGATCGTGGTCAGGCCCGCCTCCGCGAGGCGGCGGATGAACTCCGCCTTCACCTCGGTCGGTACGGCGCCCTTCTCGTTCTGCAGCCCGTCGCGCGCGCCGACCTCGTAGATCCGCACCCGGGCGGGCAGGTCCGAGGCCGGTACGACCATGGGCAGCTGCTCGGCGCTCACTCCGTCTCCTCCTTCGGCGCGATGACGGCCAGCACCTGGTCCATGGCGACCGTGCTGCCCGGTGTGACGTCCAGCTCGGCGACGGTGCCCGCGTGCGGGGCGGAGACGACGTGCTCCATCTTCATCGCCTCCACCACCAACAGGCTCTGCCCGGCGGTCACTTCGTCCCCGACGGCGACCTTGACGACGGTCACGGTGCCGGGCATCGGCGCGGTCAGCGAGTCGGCGCCCGCGTGCGCCGCCCGGTTCAGCGAGTCGGCCACCGGGTCGTGGTCGCGCACCTGCCAGGCGTCGCCGTCCCGGCCGATCCAGTCACCGGCGCGGCGGAAGGTGTGCCGCAGCCCGTCGAGGGTGACCGCGACCGTGTCGCCGGTGACGGTGGCGGTGCCGCGCGGGGTGTACGTCACCGGGTCCTGGACCTTCAGAGGGAAGGCGGGCGGTTTCGGGGTGCCGCCGAGCCGCCAGCCGTTCGGCACCGAGAAGGGGTCGGTCCAGCCCTCGCCGGTGGGCTTCAGCGCCTCCAGCCGTACGGCCGCCGCCGCCTCGTACACCTCCTCCGGTACGTCCGTGCCGACCAGGTCGGCCACGACCCGCTCCACCAGGCCGGTGTCCAACTCGCCCGCCACCACGGCCGGATGGCCGAGCAGCCGGCGCAGGAAGCCCGCGTTCGTCTGCACGCCCAGCGTGACCGTCTCCGCGAGCGCCGCCCGGAGCCTGCGCAGCGCGGTCGCGCGGTCGGGGCCGTACGCGATCACCTTGGAGAGCATCGGGTCGTACAGGCTGCCGACCTCGGTGCCCTCGCTGAGCCCGGAGTCGGTGCGCACGCCGTCGCCCCCCGGCTCGTCCAGCAGCAGGACCGTGCCCCCGGAGGGCAGGAAGCCGCGGGCCGGGTCCTCGGCGCAGATACGGGCCTCGACGGCATGGCCGGTCAGCGTCACCTCGTCCTGGGTGAAGCCCAGCGGCTCGCCCGCGGCCACCCGCAGCTGCCACTCGACCAGGTCGAGGCCGGTCACCAGCTCGGTGACGGGGTGCTCGACCTGGAGCCGGGTGTTCATCTCCATGAAGTAGTACTGGGAGGGGTCGCCGCCCGGCACGATGAACTCCACGGTGCCCGCGCCGCGGTAGCCGCAGGAGCGGGCCGCCTGCACGGCCGCCTCGCCCATCGCCGCGCGCGTGGCCTCGTCCAGGAGGACGCTGGGCGCCTCCTCGATGATCTTCTGGTGGCGCCGCTGGAGCGAGCACTCGCGCTCGCCGAGGTGCACGACATTGCCGTGGCCGTCGGCCAGCACCTGGATCTCGATGTGCCGGGGGCGGTCGATCCACCGCTCCACCAGCAGGGTGTCGTCGCCGAAGGAGGCGCGGGCCTCGCGGCGGGCGGCGGCGATCTCCTCGTCCAGGACGGTGAGGTCCCGCACCAGGCGCATGCCCTTGCCGCCACCGCCGGCCGACGGCTTCAGCAGCACCGGCGGGCCCAAGGCGCGGGCGGCCTCGGCGAGTTCGGGGTCACGGCCGCCGGGGACCACCGGCACTCCGGCGGCCTCCACCGTCTCCTTGGCGCGGATCTTGTCGCCCATCAGCGCGATGGCGTCGGCCGAGGGGCCGATGAAGACCAGGCCCGCCTCCTCGCAGGCCCGCGCGAAGGCGGCGTTCTCGGCGAGGAAGCCGTAGCCCGGGTGGACGGCCTGCGCGCCGGTGCGGGCCGCGGCCTCCAGCAGCCGCTCCACCGACAGATAGCTCTCGGCCGCGGGCGCCGGGCCGATCCGGACCGCCGTGTCGGCCTCCCGGACGTGCCGCGCTCCCGCGTCGGCGTCGGAGAAGACCGCCACCGAGCGCACGCCCAGCTCGCGGAGCGTACGGATGACCCGTACCGCGATCTCGCCCCGGTTGGCGACCAGCACTGTGTCGAACACGATTCCCCTCCTCACATCCGGAAGACGCCGAACTGGGGCTCTCCCAGTGGCGCGTTGGCGCAGGCCGTCAGGGCGAGTCCGAGCACCTGGCGGGTCTCCATCGGGTCGATCACACCGTCGTCCCACAGCCGGGCGGTCGCGTAGTAGGCGTTGCCCTGGGTCTCGTACTGCGCGCGGATCGGCGCCTTGAACGCCTCCTCGTCCTCGGCGGACCAGCTCTCGCCGCGGCCCTCCAGCTGGTCCCGCTTGACCGTGGCGAGGACGCTGGCGGCCTGCTCGCCGCCCATGACGGAGATCTTGGCGTTGGGCCACATCCACAGGAAGCGGGGGGAGTAGGCCCGGCCGCACATCGAGTAGTTGCCCGCGCCGTACGAACCGCCGACCACGACCGTCAGCTTGGGCACCCGGGTGCAGGCCACCGCGGTCACCATCTTGGCGCCGTGCTTGGCGATGCCGCCCGCCTCGTAGTCCTTGCCCACCATGAAGCCGGAGATGTTCTGGAGGAACACCAGCGGGATGCCGCGCTGGTCGCACAGCTCGATGAAGTGCGCGCCCTTCTGCGCGGACTCGGCGAACAGGATGCCGTTGTTGGCGACGATCCCGACCGGGTGCCCGTGGACGCGCGCGAAACCGGTGATCAGCGTCTGGCCGTACTCGCTCTTGAACTCGGCGAACCGGGAGCCGTCGACCACACGGGCGATGATCTCCCGGACGTCGTACGGCGTGCGGGAGTCGACCGGCACCGCGCCGTACAGCCCGGCCGGGTCCACCTTCGGCTCGATCGCCGCGGTGACCTCCCAGGGCGGCGACTGCCGGGCCGGGAGGGTGGCGACGATGTTCCGGACGATGCGCAGGGCGTGCGCGTCGTCCTCCGCGAGATGGTCGGTGACGCCGGAGATCCGGGAGTGGACCTCGCCGCCGCCCAGCTCCTCCGCCGTGACCACCTCGCCGGTGGCCGCCTTCACCAGCGGGGGGCCGCCCAGGAAGATGGTGCCCTGATTGCGGACGATGACCGCTTCGTCGCTCATCGCCGGGACGTACGCGCCGCCCGCCGTGCAGGAGCCGAGGACGGCCGCGATCTGCGGGATGCCCGCGCCGGACATCCGGGCCTGGTTGTAGAAGATCCGCCCGAAGTGCTCGCGGTCCGGGAAGACCTCGTCCTGCATCGGCAGGAAGGCGCCGCCGGAGTCGACCAGATAGACGCAGGGCAGCCGGTTGTCGAGGGCCACCTCCTGGGCGCGCAGATGCTTCTTCACCGTCATCGGGTAGTACGTGCCGCCCTTGACGGTCGCGTCATTGGCGACGATCACGCACTCGCGCCCGCTGACCCGGCCGATCCCGGCGATCACCCCGGCGGCCGGCGCCTGCCCGTCGTACAGCCCGTCGGCCGCGAGCGGGGCCAGCTCCAGGAACGGTGAGCCCGGATCGAGGAGTGTGTCGACCCTGTCCCTCGGCAGCAGCTTGCCGCGCGCGGTGTGCCGGGCCCGCGCCCGCTCCCCGCCGCCGAGCGCCGCCGCGGCGAGCTTGCCGCGCAGCTCCTCGACCAGCGCGAGATGGGCCCCTTCATTGGCCCGCCAGGCCTCCGACGCGGGCTCCGCCGCGCTCCGGAGTTCCGGTGCCTCCTGCATCCTGCGGTCCCCTCACCCGGTGCTCGAACCGGTTAATGAGCGTTAACCATTTCCTTCAGGTTAACGACCGCTAACCGCGCTGTCTAGAATCGTCTTCATGGCCAGAACCGACGCCCCGACCCGCCGCGAGCAGATCCTCAAGGAGGCCGCCCGCCTCTTCGCCGAGCGCGGCTTCCACGGCGTCGGCGTGGACGAGATAGGGGCGGCCGTCGGCATCAGCGGCCCCGGCCTCTACCGGCACTTCCCCGGCAAGGACGCGATGCTCGCCGAGCTCCTGGTCGGCATCAGCGGCCAGCTGCTCACCGGGGCCAGGCGGCGGCTCGCGGAGGCCGACGGGGACGCCCGCGCCACCGCGGTCCTGGACTCCCTGATCGAGGGCCATATCGACTTCGCCCTGGACGACCGGCCGCTGATCACCCTGCACGACCGCGAGCTGGACCGGCTGCGCGACAGCGACCGCAAGCTGGTGCGCCAGCTCCAGCGGCAGTACGTCGAGCTCTGGGTCGGCGTGGTCCGCGAGGTCTACCCGGCGCTGACCGAGCCGACCGCCCGCTCCGCCGTCCACTCGGTCTTCGGCCTGCTCAACTCCACCCCCCACCTGGGCCGCGCGGGCACCCTCCCCGGCCGGGGGGCGATGTCGGCGCTGCTGCACCGGATGGCGCGGGGGGCGTTCGCGGCGGCGGGAGAGTGACGTGGGCCACTAGGATCGGGTCATGGAGTACGCGAAGATGCGCGCGATCGCCGAGGAGCTGGGTGCCTACGCGGAGCGGCTCGAAGGGGCCTGGAGCGTGGAGATCGGACCGTCGGGCCCGATACTGGCCATGATGCGCCCGTCGAAGCGGCACGCGGGCACGGTCCACCGCATCTGCATGCAGCTGGACGAGCAGCTCCGCACCACACATCCCGGCCACATCTGCGCGAGCGGGCCGGAGATCGAGCACCCGGCGATCGGTCGCATGCGGCTTCCCGACGCGACGGTCATCCCCGAGGCGGTCCTGGACGAGGAGGGCCTCGCCGTCGACGCGACCCAGGTCCTCGCCGTGGTGGAGATCGTCTCCCCCTCCAACCCCACCAACGACTACATCGAGAAGCTGGCCGACTACCCCGCCATGGGCATCGCGCACTACCTGATCGTGGACCCCCGCACCGGCACCATCGAGGTCCACTCCGACCCGTGCAAGGGTCGCTACGCCCGGAAGGACTCGTACATCTACGGGGATTCCGTGCCCTTCGGGCCCTGGACGGTCGAGACGTCCGCCTTCCGGCGCTACGGCAAAGCGGGCAACTGACCGGAGTGCCACCGGATCCGTGGCGCACCTCACCCTGGACGCCCTCCCTACCCGCCGGTACGCTCGGATGAGCAAGCGCTTAGACATGCCCCTTTCCGGCATGCCCGAGGTACGTGGAGGTGGACGGCGTGCGCCGTACGGTGTTCAACGAGGATCACGAGGCGTTCCGGGAGACCCTGCGCGCCTTCATCGAGGCCGAGGTCGTACCGGTGTACGACGAGTGGTTCGCGGCGGGCCAGGCGCCCCGCGACTTCTACTACAAGCTCGGTGAGCTGGGCATCTTCGGCATCAACGTCCCCGAGGAGTTCGGCGGCGCGGGCCTGGACAGCCACAAGTTCGAGGCCGTCCTCTACGAGGAGACCGCCCGCGCGGGCGTCCAGTTCGGCGGCTCCGGCGTGCATGTGCTGCTCGCCCTGCCGTACATCAAGATGCTGGCCACGGACGAGCAGAAGAAGCGCTACCTGCCGAAGTTCGTCACCGGCGAGGAGATGTGGGCCATCGCGATGACGGAGCCGGGCACCGGTTCCGACCTCGCGGGCATGAAGTCCACCGCCAAGCTCAGCGAGGACGGCACCCACTACGTCCTCAACGGCGCCAAGACCTTCATCACCGGCGGTGTGCACGCCGACCGGGTGATCGTCTGCGCCCGCACCGCCGCACCCACCGCCGAGGACCGCCGCCACGGCATCTCCCTGTTCGCGGTGGACACCAAGTCCGAGGGCTACTCCGTCGGCCGCAAGCTGGACAAGCTCGGCCTGAAGACCTCCGACACCGCCGAGCTGGCCTTCGTGGACGTCAAGGTCCCCGTCGAGGACCTGCTGGGCGAGGAGAACAAGGGCTTCTACTACCTCGGCCACAACCTGGCCTCCGAGCGCTGGGGCATCGCCTTCGGCGCCTACGCGCAGGCCAAGGCCGCCGTCCGGTTCGCCAAGCAGTACGTCCAGGAGCGCACCGTCTTCGGCAAGCCGGTCGCGCACTTCCAGAACACCAAGTTCGAGCTGGCCTCCTGCCAGGCCGAGGTGGACGCCGCCGAGGCCGTCGCCGACCGTGCGACCGAGGCCCTGGACGCCGGCGAGCTGACCCCCGCCGAGGCCGCCTCCGCCAAGCTGTTCTGCACCGAGGTCGCGCACCGCGTCATCGACCGCTGCCTCCAGCTGCACGGCGGCTACGGGTACATGAACGAGTACCCGATCGCCCGCCTGTACGCGGACAACCGCGTCAACCGCATCTACGGCGGCACGAGCGAGATCATGAAGACGATCATCGCCAAGGACATGGGTCTGTAAGGACCCGGCAATCACCGCCCGGTACAACTGATCGCCATGAGCCAGGCACTCCAGGACCTCCTCGATCTGCTCGACCTCGAACAGATCGAGGAGGACATCTTCCGCGGCCGGTCCCGCTCCGCCGTCGTCCCCCGTGTCTTCGGGGGGCAGGTCGCGGCGCAGGCGCTGGTCGCCGCCGGGCGCACGGTCCCCGCGGACCGTCCCGCCCACTCCCTGCACGCGTACTTCCTGCGCCCCGGCGACCCCGGCGCGCCCATCGTCTACACCGTCGACCGCATCCGCGACGGCCGGTCCTTCACCACCCGCCGCGTGGTCGCCGTCCAGCACGGCAAGCCGATCTTCCATCTCTCGGCGTCCTTCCAGACGTACGAGGAGGGTCTCGAACACCAGGCGCCGATGCCGTCGGCGCCCGACCCGGCGACCCTGCCGACCTCCCACGAGCGGCTGCGCGGCTACGGCCATCTCGCGCCCGACGTGGTGGAACGCTTCCTGGAGGCACGCGAGGCGGTCGACCTCAGATACGTGGACGAGCCGCCGTACGGCCGCTTCGGCGAGCCGCGTGAGCCGCACAGCCAGGTGTGGTTCCGCACCAACGGCAAGCTGGACGACGACCCGCTGCTGCACGTCGTCCTCGCCACCTATGTCTCCGACATGACCCTGCTCGACTCCGTGCTGCTCGCGCACGGCCGCGGCGGCTGGGCGGTCGGCGACGTGGTGGGCGCCTCCCTGGACCACGCGATGTGGTTCCACCGTCCCTTCCGCGCCGACGAATGGCTGCTGTACGACCAGGAGTCGCCCTCCGCGCACGGCGGCCGCGGCCTCGGCCAGGCCCGCATATACACCCAGGACGGACAGCTGGCCATCACCGTCATCCAGGAGGGCGTCGTCCGCGTCCCGCGCTAGCCGGGCGTGGATTGGTTTCCTGAGGTGCCAAGTGACGTGTGGGGTACTAGGCTCAGTGAGTGAAAGCCGCGAATGCACGGTATGAGCGGCCGGCGAGGTTTCGGGACACCTCTGACCTCAGCCGCGGCACCTGATGACGCGCCAGTGTCCGGGTGGGCCGCAGGCGTCGACCGTACAGACGTACCGTGCCACACATTGATCTCGCGGTGACATCCGAAGACCGCGCCGCGCGTCTTTCCGTGCGGCGGCGGCCATCCACCTCGCCGTGTTCCCCCAGGGGGGCCGCGAGAGACGATGGAAGGTTATTCCCATGCGAGCAACACGCACGCGGCGCCTCGTCGCGATGTCCGCCACCGGCCTGCTGCTGGCAGGCGGAGCCGCGATCGGCGCGGCGGGCACCGCCTCGGCGAGCCCGTCCAACGTTCACAGCTCCTACAGCAGTGACTGGGGCGGCGGCCACGGCGGCCACGGTGACCACGGTCGCGGAGGACATGGCGGCTGGTGGGGCAACGACGATGACGACTGGGGCTACGGCGGCTACGGCGGCTATGGCCACGGAGACCACGGTGGCTATGGCGGCCACGGTGGCTACGGCGGTGGCCATGGAGGCTACGGCGGCGGCCACGGAGGCGGCCACGGTGGCGGAGGCCACGGTGGCGGAGGCCACGGCGGTGGAGGCCACGGCGGTGGAGGCCACGGCGGCGGAGGCCACGGTCGCTGAGCCGGGTCCCGACCCGATGTGACACGATGTGCGGCCCCGCGCGCGGGGCCGCACATCCCTTTGTCCCCGGCCTCGTTGAGACCGGCCCCGTTCAGTCGGCCTCGTTGAGACCGGCCTTCGTTCAGTCCTCGGTCAGACCCGCCGCGGCCAGCAGATACGCGGTCATCGGGTCGTAGTGGCGCGGGCTGACCACATGGTCGTCCAGCGGCACGGCGACCTGGAGGGTGCCCTCCGACTCGGCGAGGAACAGCGCGGGGTCGTTGCAGTCGGCGTAGCCGACCGAGTCAAGGCCGTGCTGCGCGGCGTACCCGGCCCAGCCGTGGTCGGCGACCACCAGGTCCGGCAGCGGCCGTCCGGCCCGCTCAAGTCCGGTGAGGATGGCCCGCATCGGCTCCCCGGAGTGCGTGTGCCACAGCGTCGCGCCGTGCTCCAGGACGGCCACGTCCGCGAACTGCATGACGTACCCCTCGTCCGTCTGGAGCCCGTCCGGGATGACGACGATCTCGCAGCCGGCGGTGCGCAGCGCGGCGGCCGTGGCCCGGTGCACATCCAGCAGCCCGCCCGGGTGACCGGTCGCGAACAGCACCCGTTCGCGCCCCTCGGCGGCCTTGCGCAGCCGCGCCGCGAGGCGGTCCAGGCCGTCCACGGTCAGTTCCGGGTCGATGGTGTCCTGGCCGAACCGGTACTCCGGGTCGTCATTGACACCCACCCGCTCGGCCATCACCGCGAGCACGTCCTGCTCGTCCGCCCAGCGGTCGCCCAGCTCCAGACCGAGCCAGAAGTTGCGGTCGCCGTTGGCCAGCAGCCGGTAGTGGGAGAGGTTGTTCTCGCGGGGCGTGGCGACGTCCCCCGCGATACGGGTCCTCACCAGGTGGTCGACGAGCTGGGCGCGGCTGGGTGTCCCGGATATCGGCATGGCACCCATTGTGGGGCAGCCCGGCGCGGGCGTCCCAGAGGTTTCGCCCGCTGGGACGGGTATCACCTTCGCCCGGGCGGGTGCGCGGTGTCAGGAGTGCCGCAGCGCGAACCACAACTCCATGCGTACGTCCGGGTCGTCCAGGTCGGCGCCGAGCAGCAGGGCGCCGCGGGCGACGCGTTGCCGCACGGTGTTGCGGTGCACCCCGAGCGCGACCGCGGTGCGGTCCCAACTGCCGTGCAGGGAGAGCCAGGTGCGGAGGGTGTCCGTCAGCGCGGGCTGCGCGGCGAGCGGCGCGAGCAGGGCCTGGGCATGGGCCCGCGCCGCCGTCTCGGGCACCAGCCCGGACAGCCCGGGGCGGGCGTCGTGCCGGACCAGCGGGACGCGGGTGGCGCGGGCGCGGGCCAGGGCGCGGGCCGCCTGGGCGTCGGCGGCCGGCCAGCCGCCGGGCCCCGCGGGCGCGCTGACCCCGAGGCTCCAGCCGGGCACCGGGGCGGGTTCCCGTCCGGCGGGCACCAGCAGCCGTACGACCTCCCCGTCGGGGTCGAGGTCGACCAGGGGAGTGCCCAGGGCGGTGCCGAGGGCGGCGGCGGCCACGGCGTCCGGGGTCTGCCGGTCGGGGCGCGCGTGGACGACGATCCGCTCGCCGCCGCTTGTGCCGTCGCCCCTGCCGTCACCTGTGCCGCCGCTTGTGCCGTCGCCC
>NZ_MUNF01000291.1 GCF_002154555.1 Streptomyces murinus | reverse complement strand
CCCGGACGACGACGATCCGGTCCGCCGGAGCCCCGCCCGCCAGGCATTCGCGGATCGCGCGCGCCCAGTCCCGCGTGAAGTGGTTCCCGGCGAGCGCGATCAGCTCCACCAGGTCGTCGTCGGCCGGAGTGCCGAACCGGTAGCCCTGCAAGGCGAGTTCGTCCCGGCGCCGGGCCACGGCGTCCGGCATCCGGTGGCCGACGAGCGAGCGGTCCATCGCGGCCGCCTCGTACAGCGTCCGGAACTCGAGCGAGTCGAGGAGCTTCGCCGCCTCCGGATAGGTCGCGGCGTCCAGTCCGGGGAGGATGTAGTGCGGGGTGTAGGAGGAGAAGTCCACGGTGGTACGGCCTTGTGCGCGCAGCCAGTTCAGGGCGTCCGTCAGCAGCAGCCGGCCGAGGCCCTGCCCGCGGGCGGCGGGGTCGACGAAGAAGAACGGGATCCAGCCCTGCTCCGGCTCCAGGTCGGTGCCGTGCAGCGGGGTCAGCCGGCGCACCGCGTAGGCGGCGCCGAGGAGACGCCCGCCGGCCACGGCGACCCGGAGCCCCTCGGGGTCGAAGTTGGCGTCGAGCAGTACGAGGGTGCGGAAGCGGTCCGGGGTGATCGGATCGACCGGCGCGCTCCGGCACCAGGCGGCCACGAGTGGCGGCCCGTCACCGGCCCGGAATCCTCGGATCTCCCTGCTGCCGACCGGAGTTGATGACATCGACGGATCCGTCCTTCCCGGCGGGGGCGCTCGGCGACCACCTCTCGAAACGGTGGTCCGAAATGTACAGGCATATGGGGGAGTGGGGCGTGATTGACGGTCGTTCGGGCTCCCGGCGATCGCGTCCCCTGGGTTTTGAACGCGTTCAATTCAGGGCTACGCTCTGCCCATGAGCGACAGAGCCGCCCTGCTGAAGGGCATTCGCCGCTGGTTGGTCTTCTTCGTGGTGTGCCTGGTGCTGAGCGGGGCCACCGCGTTCCCGCTGGTGCATGAACTGCACTGGACGGAGAGCGTGTTGCGGGCGCTGGGGGTGCCGGATCTGCTGCCCGGCCTGATGGGCTGGATCGCGCGGGTGCGGGACGGGCTCGACGCCGTCGACGCGAAGTACCCGTTCGTCCTCTACGGCACGGACTGGCTGGCGTTCGCCCATCTCGTCATCGCGGTCGCCTTCTACGGCCCCTACCGCGACCCGGTACGCAACATCTGGGTGATCGAGTTCGGCATGATCGCCTGCGCCGGGATCGTGCCCCTCGCCCTCATCTGCGGCCCGATCCGCGGCATCCCGTTCTGGTGGAGCCTGATCGACATGTCCTTCGGCGTCTTCGGGGTCCTCCCGCTGTACGTCCTCCGCACGAAGATCAAACGCCTTGAGGCGCTGGCCTAACGGGACCGCAGATCGTGCAGGACCTCGATGCGGTTCGTGGTGATCGAGTCGACGCCCAGGGCCATCAGCCGGCGCAGGGAGCGCCGGGTGTCCGGGGTCCACACGGAGACGAGCCGGCCGGTGCGGTGCAGATGGGTGATCAGGTCGTGGTCGACCAGGGAGAAGCGGTAGTTGAGCCAGCGGGGGTTGATCGCGGCCAGCAGGGCGGGGCGCGGCGGGGCCAGGGTCGTCCAGGTCAGCGCGATCTCCGCGGCCGGGTCGGCGGCGCGCACGGTGAGCATCGTCTCGGCGCCCGCGCTGTAGTACACCCGGTCCCCGGCCCCGCTCTGCCGGATCACGTCCAGGATCGGCTCCATCGTCCGCCGCGTCACCCGCCCGCACAGATCCACCATCACCCGGCTGTCACCGGTCACGGCGAGTGCCTCGGCCAGCGTCGGCACCCCGCCGTCGGTGAGCCCGCGCACCTCCTCGGCGGACAGCGTGCTCAGCGGTCGTGCCACCTCCCACAGCCGTTCGAGCGTGTCGTCGTGCAGCAGCACGGGCACACCGTCGCGGGTGAGCCGGACATCGAACTCGACGGCGTCCGCGCCCCGGTCGAGACCGGAGCGCAGCGAGTCGAGGGTGTTCTCACGGAAGCGGTAGGGGTCGCCGCGGTGGGCCACGGCGGTCACGGTCTGCATGGCCCCCATTGTGGTGCGGATCGTGGTGTGCCTCAGCCGGCGAGCCGTCCTGCGGTGTACGTGTCGATCTCCGCCACGAGCCGCGCCTTGCCCGCCGGATCCAGGAAGGACGCCTCCACCGCGTTCTTGGCGAGGTCCGCGACACCGCGCTCGTCCAGGTCGAGGAGGCGGGCGGCCACCGCGTACTCGTTGTTGAGGTCGGTGCCGAACATCGGCGGGTCGTCGGAGTTGATCGTGATCAGCACCCCGGCCTGCTGGAACTGCCGGATCGGGTGCTCGTCCAGGGTGCGCACCGCGCGGGTGGCGATGTTGGAGGTCGGGCAGACCTCCAGCGGGATGCGCCGCTCGGCGAGGTGCGCGAGCAGCGCCGGGTCCTGCGCGGAGCTGGTGCCGTGCCCGATGCGCTCGGCGCCCAGTTCGTTCAGCGCGTCCCACACCGACTGCGGGCCCGTGGTCTCGCCGGAGTGCGGCACCGAGCGCAGCCCGGCCGCGATGGCCTGGTCGAAGAACGGCTTGAACTGCGGGCGGGGCACGCCGATCTCGGGCCCGCCGAGCCCGAACGACACCAGGCCCTCGGGCCGGATCCGGTCGTCGGTGGCCAGCCGCACGGTCTCCTCCGCCGAGCGCAGTCCGGCCTCCCCGGGGATGTCGAAGCACCAGCGCAGCACGGTGCCGAACTCGGCCTCCGCGCTCTTGCGGGCGTCCTCGATCGCCTCCATGAAGGCGCGTTCGTCTATGCCGCGCCGGGTGGAGGAGAACGGGGTGAGGGTCAGCTCGGCGTAGCGCACCTGCTGGCGGGCCAGGTCGCGGGCCACCTCGTAGGTGAGCAGCCGGACGTCCTCCGGGGTGCGGATCAGGTCCACCACCGACAGATACACCTCGATGAAGTGCGCGAAGTCGGTGAAGGTGAAGTACTCGGCGAGGGCCTCGGGGTCGCTGGGCACCTTGGAGTCGCGGTGCCGCGCGGCCAGCTCCGAGACGATGCGGGGGGAGGCGGAGCCCACATGGTGGACATGCAGTTCGGCCTTGGGCAGTCCGGTGATGAACGCGCGCAGGTCGCGGTCGGCCGAGCCGGTGGCGGGTACGGAACTGGCGGACAAGGGGGCCTCCCCTGGCAGGGCGCCGACGGGCCCTTGCGGGCGCGGCGCGGGTGATCGGCTGATCGTCACAGGACATCGTAGGCGGGCAGGGACGGGGCACGGCCGAGGGGAGGTCCCGCGCGGACCGGGCGGGCGGCCGCGCGGATCCTGGGCGGGAACAGGTGGCGCGGGGTGGAGGAACCGTGCGCCCGGGGTGGGCG
>NZ_MUNF01000290.1 GCF_002154555.1 Streptomyces murinus | reverse complement strand
ATCGTGCACCGGGATCTGAAGCCGTCCAATGTGCTGGTGACCATCGACGGGCCGCGCGTGATCGACTTCGGCATCGCCCGCGCCCTGGAGACGGGCACGGCGGGCGGCGAGGGGCTCACCCAGACCGGGTCGCTGGTCGGCTCGCCGGGGTTCATGGCGCCGGAGCAGGTGCGCGGGGACAAGGTCACCCCGGCGTGCGACGTCTTCTCGCTCGGTTCGGTGCTGACGTACGCGGCGACCGGGCGGATGCCGTTCGGGAACGCCGGCAGCGGGGTGCACGCGCTGATGTTCCGGATCGCCCAGGAGGAGCCGGATCTGGCGGGGGTGCCGGAGGGCATCGCCGATCTGGTGCGCCAGTGCCTGCGCAAGGATCCGGCGGCCCGGCCGTCCCTGGACGCGCTGCTGGAGCGCACGGGGGCGGAGGACACGGTGTCCGACGGCCGCTCCCGCGACCCCTGGCTGCCGGGCGCGCTGGTGGCCCAACTGGGGCGGCACGCGGTGGGGTTGCTTGAGGTGGAGGAACCGGCGGCGGAGGGCCTCGCCCCGGCGGCACCGGGTGCGGGAGCCGCCGGGGACGCCGGGCCGGAGGGCGGTGGTTCGCCCGAGCACGCCGCCGTCTCGGACGGGGGCGGGACGGCCGCCGCGAAGGGGAGCGGGTCCGGTACCGAGCGGCCGCCGTCGGCGGGGGAGGGCGCGCCGCTGCCGGTAACGGCCCCCGGGGCGTACGGGGACCCCCGGCAGGAGGCCCAGCCGCACCCCCAACAGGGCGCCCGGCAGCCGTACTTCGCACCGGGCACCGCGGCCGTGCCGCCGCCGCAGCCGCCCCAGGCCTTCGGGTACGGGTACCCGCAGCAGTCGTATCCGCCGTACCCGCCCTACGCCACGGAACCCGAGCCGGAGCGGCGCAGCGGGCGGTCCACGGCCCTGCTGGTCGTGATCGCGGTGATCGTGGCGGTGGGCGCGGGCGGGTCGGTGTACGCGCTGCTGAACAGCGGGGTCGAGAGCAAGGGCGGCGGCACGGCCGGTCCCGCGCCGGCCTCGCGGTCCGCGTCGCCCACCGGTTCCGGGGAGCGCGGTCCGGACCCGTCCTCGCCCTCCGTCTCGCCCTCCTCCTCGGGCGCGGGTGCCGTCCCGGACGCCTATCTCGGGACCTGGGCGGCGACCATCGACAGCGCGAGCGGCACCAACACCCGCCGGCTCACCATCCGGCAGGGAAAGGTGGGGGAGGACGTGCTGACGCTGGAGGCGCAGGGCCCGGCGCAGGACGGTGGGATGTACCACTGCGTCTTCACGGCCGAACTCAGCCAAGCGCCGTACGCCGGGGGGCCGTTGGAGATCGGGCCGTCCGTCGTGACCAGCGGCGAGCCCGTCTCCTCGTGCTCCCCGGGCGATCCGACGGAGGTCAGCCTGCTGCCGGACGGACGGTTGCAGCGGGCGCAGCAGGGCGGCGGGGAGAGCCTGACGTACACCCGGCAGTGAGGGGATGGGCGTCGGCCAACTCCCGTGCCCCGTGGGTTGGTTGAACGTACGGCGAATTCCCGCGGACGTGTCCGGTTCGTCCTCTTGCCCGCGCGTACCGTTGCTGCCCCGATCCGGCTCCGGGGAGTTGCGGGGGCACCCAGATGGAGTGGCTGAGCGCGGAGAACATCGTCGCCGTCGGCACGGCGCTGCTGGGCATCGTCGCGTCCGCGGGCATGGTCTGGTACGAGCGCCGGGTACCGCGGCGAAAGAGGATCGGCTACCGCGTCCAGATGGACAACGCCATAGGCGACGACGTGCGTTCGGGCCGGGCCAACCGGCGGCTCGGACTGTTCGACGAGGTGCCGGGCATGTCGGACGCCACGCTGGTGCTGCTGCGCGTCGAGAACGACGGCTCGCTCGGCATCGACCGCGCCGACTACACCGGTCCCGAGGACCACGGCCTCACCGCGGTGTTCACGGACCGTACCGTCCGCGGCGTCTCGGTGACCCAGCCGAGCGACACCGGGCATCTGATGGACCACTTCGCCGCCGAGCGGGGCTTCGGCTACCAGGGCAACACCCTGCGCATCCCGCCCGTGCCGCTGAACAAGGGCGACCACTTCAAGCTGCTGGTGCTGCTGTCCGGCGGGGACGTGGGCCGGGAGATACGGCTGATCGGCGGGATCCGGGACGGCGAGGTCCACCCCAACCGCAGCGCCACCCCGGACGACAAGCCGCCGCTGTTCAGCCGGGCGTCGCGGGGCATCACCATCATGCTCACGGTGTGCGTGGTGACCCTGGCGACGATCGTCGTGGCCCGTGACGACACCCCGCCGCCGATCGGCTGCGAGAAGGGGACGCTCACGGTGATCGGGTCGACGGCGTTCGAGCCGGTGATGGAGGAGGTGGCGCGGAAGTACGAGAAGGACTGCGCGGGTGCCACCGTCACGGTCGACGCGCACGGATCGACGGCGGGGACACGGGAGTTGGCGGCGCAGGGCGCGGCGAGCCAGGGCAAGGGGTCGCCGCCGGTGGTCGCCCTCTCCGACGGGCCCCGGCCGGGCGGTCTGTCCCGGCTGCGGGAGAACCGGGTCGCGCTGTCGGTGTTCGCGCTCGTCCTCAACGACGATGTGGGGCTGCGGAACCTGTCCACGGCGGACGTGCGCCGGCTGTACGCGGGGAAGGTGTCGAACTGGGCGCAGCTGGGCGGGCGTTCGCTGCCGGTGCACCTGGTCAGCCGGGACGCCGACTCCGGGACGCGGCAGGTGTTCCAGCGGCGGGTGCTCGGCGGCGGCGAGATGGCGAACACCTCGGTGGACTGTGTGCACAAGGACTATCCCTCGGCGCCGGTGACGCGCTGCGAACTCGACTCCACGGACCAGGTGCTGGCCGAGGTCGCGCGGCTGCCCGGAGCGGTCGGCTACAGCGAGCTGAACCTCGCGGACGCCGCGAAGGGGCTGCGGGTGCTCGGCCTGGACGGGGACGCGCCGTCGGTGGACGCGATCGAGCACGACCACAGCGAGTACCCCTACCGGGAGATCGAGTACGCCTACACCTACGGCCGGCCGCCCGCCGACTCGCTGGCCTCCAGCTTCCTGACGTATCTCACCCGGGGGAACGGGCAGGACATCATCCGCACGCACGGGCATGTGCCGTGCTGGACACCGGAGGGGCTGAAGTTGTGCGCCTAGGGCCTGTCTGACAATTCCCGTCGTCGCCCGGAGGGCGGCCGCGCGGCGTCAGGTGCGTGCTCTCGGGGTGCCGGGCGTAGGCCCTCGTACTGGACGTACTTGGGTCTGCGCCCGGTGCCGCGAGAGTGCGTGCATGGCGTCGCGCGGCAGACGGGAATTGTCAGACAGGCCCTAGCTGTATTGGCCACGAGCGTTGT
>NZ_MUNF01000029.1 GCF_002154555.1 Streptomyces murinus | reverse complement strand
CAAGAAGGCCGAGCGGGCCGCGCTGACCTGGCTGGAGCGGCTGGAGGTGGACGACCTGGGCGGCAAGCGGCCCGGCGAGGTCTCCGGCGGCCAGGGCCAGCGGGTCGCGGTGGCGCGCGCCCTGGTCACCGCGCCCCGGATGGTGTTCGCGGACGAACCGACCGGCGCGCTCGACTCCCTCAACGGCGAGCGCGTGATGGAGCTGCTCACCGACGCGGCCCGCTCCACCAACGCGGCCGTCGTACTGGTCACGCACGAGGCCCGGGTCGCCGCCTACTCCGACCGGGAGATCGTCGTACGCGACGGCAAGTCCCGGGACATGGAGCGCGCCGTATGAGCACCCGCCAGTGGGGCAGAGACCTCGGCCTGGGCTTCCGGTTCGCCTTCACCGGGGGGCGCGAGGGCTGGATCCGGGTACTGCTGACGGCGGTCGGGGTCGGCCTCGGCGTGGCGCTGCTGCTGCTCACCACCGCGATACCGAACGCGCTCTCGGTCCGGCACACCCGGGACAACGACCGCGCGGACCACACCTACGGCCCGGTACGGCCGAAGGCCGCGAACACCCTGGTGATCTCGGACACCGACACCGAGTTCCACGGCCACGACGTGCGCGGCCGGCTGGTCGAGCCGGAGGGGCCCAAGGCGCCCATCCCGCCGGGCCTGACCGCGTACCCGGCGACCGGCGACATGGTCGTCTCCCCCGCCCTGAAGGAACTGCTCGGCTCCAGCGAGGGCAAGTTGCTGCGGGCCCGGCTGCCGTACCGGATCACCGGCACGATCACCGAGGACGGGCTGGTGGGCTCGCGTGAACTCGCCTACTACGCCGGGGCGAAGAACCTGGCCCCGAAGATCGACGGCTCCCGGACCGCCCGGATCAACATGTACGGGGGAGCCGACACGGCCCCGCAGACCCGCATGGACCCGATCCTGATCCTGCTGGTCCTCGTGGTCTTCGTGGTGCTGCTGATGCCGGTGGCGGTGTTCATCGCCACCGCCGTGCGGTTCGGCGGCGAGCGGCGCGACCG
This sequence comes from Streptomyces murinus, assembly GCF_002154555.1. GTDB lineage: Bacteria > Actinomycetota > Actinomycetes > Streptomycetales > Streptomycetaceae > Streptomyces > Streptomyces murinus. The sequence continues at coordinate 35,939 of NZ_MUNF01000029.1, read as the reverse complement.
CAGACTGGCCGCGCTGCGTCTGGTGGGCTCCGACAGCCGGATGACCCGGCGGATCGCGGCCGGTGAGGCGCTGGCCGGAGCGCTGGTCGGGCTGGTCTTCGGCACCGTCTTCTTCCTGCTGGGCCGGCAGTTCGCGGGCTCGGTGGAGGTCGTGGGCGTCAGCGCGTTCCCCGACTATCTCGATCCCTCGCCCGCGCTGGCCGCGCTGGTCGTGCTCGCGGTGCCCGCGGCGGCGGTGCTGGTCACGCTGTTCGCGCTGCGCGGGGTGGTCATCGAACCGCTGGGCGTGGTGCGTACGGCCAAGCCGCCGCGCCGCCGGCTGTGGTGGCGGCTGCTGCTGCCGCTGGGCGGTATCGCGCTGCTCGCGCCGATGATCGGCCAGGGCGGCTCGGACGGCCAGTTCAACCAGTACCTGGTGACCGGCGGCGTGCTGCTGCTGCTCGTCGGCGTCACCGCGCTGCTGCCCTGGGCCGTGGAGGCGGTGGTGGCCCGGCTGCACCACGGCCCGGTGGCCTGGCAACTGGCGGTACGACGGCTCCAGTTGAGCAGCGGTTCGGCGGCCCGCATGGTGAACGGCATCGCCGTCGCGGTGGCCGGCGCGGTCGCCCTCCAGATGCTGTTCGCCGGGGTCCAGGGCGACTACACCAAGGACACCGGCCAGGACATCACCCGGGCGCAGATGCAGATCAACCTGTCGGACGGCACCCCGTTCCGCACGGCCGCGGACCGGTTCCGCACGACCGAGGGGGTGCGCAAGGCGGTGTCGCTCGGCAGCGCCTCCCTGGGCGAGAAGGACTGGAAGAGCGGGCCCGGGGATACGACCGAGCTGATCTCCGGCACCTGCGCCTCGCTGCGCGAGACGGCCCAGCTGCCGTCCTGCCGCGACGGGGACGCCTTCGTGGTCACGGGTGGGGACGACGACCCCACCGTCACCAAGCTCGCCCGGCCGGGCCGGGTGCTCCATCTCGACACCGACCACGGCGCGGGAACGGGCCCGGACGTGCGCTGGACCGTGCCGGCGGGCCTGAAGCCGGCCCACGCGATCGCCAGCCCCAACGGCAGCAAGAGCAGCGCCATCCTGCTGACCCCGTCGGCGGTGCCGGACCGGGTGGACCGGCTGCTGGACGGCACGGTGTACGTCATGTTCGACAAGAGCGTGCCCGATGTGTCCGAGTACACCCGCAACACGGCGGCGAAGGTCGATCCGTTCGCCGATGTGATGGTGTGGTCCTCCACCGAGCAGTCCAAGAAGTTCACCTCCATCCGCACCGGTCTGTACGTCGGCGCCCTGTGCGTGCTGGCACTGATCGGCACCAGCCTGCTGGTGACCCAGCTGGAACAGCTGCGCGAGCGGCGGAAGCTGCTGTCCTCGCTGATGGCCTTCGGCACCCGGCGGCGCACCCTGAGCCTGTCGGTGTTCTGGCAGACCGCGATCCCGGTCGCGCTCGGCCTGCTGCTGGCCACGGTCGTCGGGCTGACGCTGGGCTCGGTGCTGCTGAAGATGGTGGGCTCGTCGCTGGGCGTGGACTGGCAAAGCGTGCTGTCGATGACCGGCGCCGGCGCCGCGGTGGTCCTCGTGGTCACCGCGCTGAGCCTGCCGCCGCTGCTGCGGCTGATGCGCCCGGAGGGTCTGCGCACCGAGTAAGTCCCTTACGGCGCAGGGCCCTTCCCGGACACGGGGAGGGCCCTGCGCGTACGCCGGTCAGCCGGGCTCGACGACCCGTACCGGCAGCATCCGCATCGCCTCCCGCAGCGCCCCCGCCAGCTCCTCGTACTCGGCACCGCGTGCCGCGCCCGCCCGCATCGCGAGGGCGACCCGGCGGCTCGGGGCCGGGTCGGCGAAGTAGCCGGTGAGCAACTGGCTGCTGCGCGTGGTCTCCAGCTTGAGCGCGGTGCGCGGCAGCAGGGTGCAGCCGAGGCCGCCCGCGACCAGCTGGACCAGCGTGGACAGTCCGGCGGCCGTCGTGGTCACCGGAGCGTCCGCGCGGCCCGCCTCCCGGCAGATGTCCAGGGCCTGGTCGCGCAGGCAGTGCCCCTCGTCCAGCAGCAGCAGGTTCAGCTCCTTCAGCGCCTCGCGCGGGATGCCCTCGCGGCCGCCGAGCCAGTGGTCGAGCGGGGTGACCAGCACGAAGTCCTCGTCGAACAGCGGGAGTTCGGCGATGCCGGGGACACCGAGTGGGACGGCGAGCAGCAGCAGGTCCAGGCGGCCGGTGGCCAGCCCCTCGATCAGGCTGGAGGTCTGCTCCTCGTGCACCTGGAGGTCGAGGTCCGGGTAGCGCTCATGGACGAGCCGCAGCACGGTCGGCAGCAGATACGGCGCCACGGTGGGAATCACCCCGAGGCGCAGCGCCCCGGTGAACGGCGCGCGGACCGCCTCCGCCTCCTCCAGCAGCTCGCCGACCGCGTCCAGCACCGCCTTGGCCCGCACCGCGAGCCGCTCCCCCGCGGGCGAGAGCAGTACCTTACGCGTCGTACGCTCAAGGAGGGTCACTCCGAGTGTCTCCTCCAGCGCGGAGACCGCGCCGGACAGGGCGGGCTGGCTCATGCCGATGGCCGCCGCCGCGTCCCTGAAGTGCAGGTGCTCGGCCACGGCGGCGAAGGCACGCAGCTGCGCGAGGCTCGGCTGCCTCCGCTTGCCGTTACTGATAGCCACTGATAGTTACCTCCGATCAACACGACCGAGTGTAGCTATTTCCCTAATCAATGCACCCTGTGCCAACATCGACAACGTCCAACCCATGGGAATCATCCTCAAAAGGGATGGTTCTTCGCTGCAAGGAGAGCCTGTGCTCACTGTCGGTGACAAGTTCCCCGAGTTCGACCTGACCGCTTGCGTCTCGCTGGAGAAGGGCAAGGAGTTCGAGCAGCTCAACCACAAGTCCTACGAGGGCAAGTGGCTGGTCGTGTTCGCCTGGCCGAAGGACTTCACCTTCGTCTGCCCGACCGAGATCGCCGCGTTCGGCAAGCTGAACGACGAGTTCGCCGACCGCGACGCCCAGATCCTCGGCTTCTCCGGTGACTCCGAGTTCGTGCACCACGCCTGGCGCAAGGACCACCCGGACCTGACCGAGCTGCCCTTCCCGATGATGGCCGACTCCAAGCACGAGCTCATGCGTGACCTGGGCATCGAGGGCGAGGACGGCTTCGCGCAGCGCGCCGTGTTCATCGTGGACCCGAACCACGAGATCCAGTTCACGATGGTGACCGCCGGTTCCGTGGGCCGTAACCCCAAGGAGGTCCTGCGGGTCCTGGACGCCCTCCAGACCGACGAGCTGTGCCCGTGCAACTGGAGCAAGGGCGACGAGACCCTCGACCCGGTCGCGCTGCTGGCTGGTGAGTGACCCATGTCGCTCGACTCGCTGAAGTCCCGGGTCCCGGACTACGCCAAGGACCTCAAGCTCAACCTGGGCTCGGTCATCGGCAACTCCGACCTGCCGGCCCAGCAGCTGTGGGGCACGGTGCTCGCGACCGCGATCGCCTCCCGCTCCCCGATCGTGCTGCGTGAGCTGGAGCCGGAGGCGAAGGCGAACCTCTCGCCGGAGGCGTACACCGCGGCCAAGGCCGCGGCCGCCGTCATGGCGATGAACAACGTCTTCTACCGCACCCGGCACCTGCTGTCCGACCACGAGTACGGCACCCTGCGCGCCGGTCTGCGGATGAACGTCATCGGCAACCCGGGCGTGGAGAAGGTCGACTTCGAGCTGTGGTCGTTCGCGGTCTCCGCGATCAACGGCTGCGGCATGTGCCTGGACTCGCACGAGCAGGTGCTGCGCAAGGCCGGTATGGAGCGCGACACCATCCAGGAGGCCTTCAAGATCGCTGCCGTTGTGCAGGCGGTCGGCGCCACCCTGGAGGCCGAGGCCGTACTGGCCGAGTAAGGCCGACACCGCTTCAGCCGAGGACCCCGCTCACCCCTGGTGGGCGGGGTCTTCCGCGTTCGCCGCCGCCGTCTCCTCCAGGGCCGGGGCAGCGGCGGCCGGCTGGTGCAACTCCTCGGAGTACTGCCGCAGATAGCCCACCACCGTGTTCGCCACCGCCACCAGCGGTACGGCGACCACCGCGCCGCCGATCCCGGCCACCATGCCGCCGGCCGCCACGGTCAGCACCACCGCGAGGGGGTGCACCCGCACGGCGCGGCCCAGGATGAAGGGCTGGAGCACATGCCCCTCGATCTGCTGCACGGCGAGCACCACCCCGAGCGTCCACAGCGCGATGACGAAGCCCCGGTCCGCGAGGGCGACGAGCACCGCGACCGCGCCGGAGATGAACGCGCCGAGGTAGGGGATGAAGGCGCCGACGAAGACCAGCGCGCCGAGCCCGAGGGCGCCGGGCACCCGGAGGATCAGCAGGCCGACGGTGATACAGACGGCGTCGATCAGGGCGATCAGGGTGGTGCCGCGCATGAATCCCTCGACGGCCTGATAGGCGCGCCGCGCGACCGCTTCGAGGGTGTCGCCGGTGCCCCGGGGCGCGAGGGAGCGCAGGGTGCCCGCCACCAGGTGGGAGTCGCGCAGGAAGAAGAAGACCAGGACGAGGGCGAGCACGGCCAGCGCGATGCTCTCGCCGACGACGCTCACCCCGCTGATGACGTTGGACGCGGCCGTGCCGCCGAACCGGCGCAGCAGTTCCCCGGAGTTGGTGGTGAGATCCTCCAGGCCGGTCCCGGCGGCCCCGAAGTGCCGGGAGACGCTCTTGGCGGCGTTGCGCAGCGAGGTCATGATCTCGTCGCCGCTGTCGACGAGGGCGGCGACGACGATGTAGACGGCGCCGCCGACGACGGCCACGACCGCGACGCAGGTCAGCCCGGCCGACACCGAGCGCTGTACGCCGGCCCGCACCAGCCGCCGGTGCAGGGGGCCGAGCAGGGCGGTGCCGAGGAGGGCGAGCAGGACGGCGGTGACGGCCGTACGCAGCTCCCCGCACAGCCGCACCCCGACCCATCCGACCCCGGCGACCAGCAGCAGCACGGCGCACCACGCGGCAAGCCGCCGAACGGGCTCGGGCAACAGATGCACGTCCCCCAGCGGATCACGCCGGCCGCCGGGTGTCTCGCGCTGCGGGCCCGGGCGGGTGAGCACGGGTCCGAGGAGGGGCGCTACGACCTCCGGTCGGCCGAAAGGGCGCCGCTCCAGGCTTCGTCGGCTGGAGGGGCGCCCTGTCTCGGGGGCGGGTCAGGCCTGCGGACCCTCGTCCGTCATGCCGTGCACGGCCGGGACGGTGCCGAGGCGGCCCTTCTGGAAGTCCTCGAAGGCCTGCATCAGTTCGTCCTTGGTGTTCATGACGAACGGGCCGTAGTGCGCCATCGGCTCACGGATCGGGCGGCCGCCGAGGAGGACGACCTCCAGGTCCGGCGTGTTGCCGTCCTGCCGCTCGTCCGCGCGCACGGTCAGCGAGGACCCGGCGCCGAAGACGGCCGTCTGGCCCGTGTGGACGGGACGGCGCTCTTCGCCGACGCTGCCGCGGCCCGCCAGCACGTACGCCAGCCCGTTGAAGTCCTCCCGCCAGGGCAGGGTGATCTCCGCACCGGGCGCGAGCGTCGCGTGGACCATGGTGATCGGGGTGTGCGTGATGCCGGGACCCTCGTGGCCGTCCAGCTCACCGGCGATCACCCGGAGCAGCGCACCGCCGTCCGGCGAGGTCAGCAACTGGACGCTGCCGGCCCGGATGTCCTGGTAGCGCGGGGCCATCATCTTGTCCGCGGCCGGGAGGTTCACCCACAGCTGGAGCCCGTGGAAGAGCCCGCCCGAGACGACGAGGTGCTCCGGCGGCGCCTCGATGTGCAGCAGCCCGGCGCCCGCCGTCATCCACTGGGTGTCGCCGTCGGTGATGGTGCCGCCACCACCGTTGGAGTCCTGGTGGTCGAAGATCCCGTCGATGATGTACGTGACGGTCTCGAAGCCGCGGTGGGGGTGCCAGGGGGTGCCCTTGGGCTCGCCCGGCGCGTACTCCACCTCACCCATCTGGTCCATCATGATGAACGGGTCGAGATGGCGGTAATTGATCCCCGCGAACGCCCGGCGCACGGGAAAGCCCTCGCCCTCGTAGCCGCTCGGCGCGGTGGTCACGGTGAGCACCTTGCGCGCCACGGCATCGGCGGGAGCGGTCACACGGGGCAGCGTCAACGGGTTCTCGACGGTCACTGCGGGCATGGTGGCTACCTCCTTCGTACGCTCACTTTAGTTGAGTGTTGAACTTCTTGCCACCCACAACAGGACGGGCCCGGAGGGAATTCCCTCCGGGCCCGTGCGGCGACGAGTCTCAGCCGATCAGCCGTACATCCGGCGCATCGCGAAATCGACCATCTGCTCGACGGCCTTCGCGTCGAACACCATCCGGTGCTCACCCTCCATGTCCAGGACGAAGCCGTAGCCGGTCGGCAGCAGGTCGATCACCTCGGCGCCGGTGATCACGAAGTACTTGGACTCCTTGCCCGCGTACCGCCGCAGTTCCTTGAGCGAGGTGAACATCGGGATCACCGGCTGCTGGGTGTTGTGCAGGGCGAGGAAGCCGGGGGTGTCACCGCGCGGGCAGTACACCTTCGACGACGCGAAGATCTGCTGGAAGTCCTCGGGGGACATCTGTCCGGTGGTGAACGCGCGCACCGCGTCCGCGAGCGAGGGCGGGGACGGCTCGGGATAGAGCGGCGGCTGCTGGCCGTACCCGCCGGCTCCGCCCGCCATCTGCTGCTGCCCCGACGTGTACTGCTGCTGCGCGGCGCCGCCGTCCATGGGCTGGCCGTATCCGTACATGGGCGCAAGCGTACCGAGATCCGGGCCGCCGCAGGGATGGACCCGAAAGGCCCACAGGAGTAGACCCTTCTCACACTTGGCCGGACTGGGGTTGCGTCTTATTACCGGCGGGTAGCATCATCGGAGCTACTTATTGGTACGTGAAACAGATGCGAGGAGTCAGTGCCTCGCCGATCCCTCAACGGAGCCGTCGCCATGGGGCACTACAAGTCGAATCTCCGCGACATCGAGTTCAACCTCTTCGAAGTACTCGGGCGCGACAAGGTGTACGGCACCGGCCCGTTCGAGGAGATGGACGTCGAGACCGCCAAGAGCGTACTGGAGGAGCTGACCCGCCTCTCGGAGAACGAGCTGGCCGAGTCCTTCGCCGACGCCGACCGCAACCCGCCGGTCTTCGACCCGGAGACCAACACCGCGCCGGTCCCGGCGTCCTTCAAGAAGAGCTACCAGGCCTTCATGGACTCCGAGTACTGGCGCCTCGGCCTGCCCGAGGAGATCGGCGGCACCACCTCGCCGCGCTCCCTGATCTGGGCCTACGCCGAGCTGATCCTGGGCGCCAACCCGGCCGTGTGGATGTACTCCTCGGGCCCCGCGTTCGCCGGCATCCTCTTCGAGGAGGGCAACGAGGTCCAGAAGCACATCGCCTCGATCGCCGTGGACAAGCAGTGGGGCTCCACGATGGTGCTCACCGAGCCCGACGCGGGCTCCGACGTGGGCGCCGGCCGCACCAAGGCGGTCCAGCAGGAGGACGGCTCCTGGCACATCGAGGGCGTGAAGCGCTTCATCACCTCGGGTGAGCACGACATGTCGGAGAACATCCTCCACTACGTGCTCGCGCGTCCCGAGGGCGCCGGCCCCGGCACCAAGGGCCTGTCCCTCTTCCTGGTGCCGAAGTACGAGTTCGACTTCGAGACCGGCGAGCTGGGCGAGCGCAACGGCGTCTATGCCACCAACGTCGAGCACAAGATGGGCCTGAAGGCCTCCAACACGTGCGAGATGACCTTCGGCGACCGCCACCCCGCCAAGGGCTGGCTGATCGGCGACAAGCACGACGGCATCCGCCAGATGTTCCGCATCATCGAGTTCGCCCGCATGATGGTCGGCACGAAGGCGATCTCCACGCTGTCCACCGGCTACCTGAACGCCCTGGAGTACGCCAAGGAGCGCGTCCAGGGTCCGGACCTGGCCAACTTCATGGACAAGGCCGCGCCCAAGGTCACCATCACCCACCACCCCGATGTGCGCCGCTCGCTGATGACGCAGAAGGCGTACGCCGAGGGCATGCGCGCCCTGGTGATGTACACCGCCTCCGTCCAGGACGCGATCCAGGTCAAGGAGGCGAACGGCGAGGACGCCTCCGCCGACCACGCCCTCAACGACCTGCTGCTGCCGGTCGTCAAGGGCTACGGCTCCGAGAAGGCCTACGAGCAGCTGGCCCAGTCGCTGCAGACCTTCGGCGGCTCCGGCTTCCTTCAGGAGTACCCGATCGAGCAGTACATCCGGGACGCCAAGATCGACACCCTCTACGAGGGCACCACCGCGATCCAGGGCCAGGACTTCTTCTTCCGGAAGATCGTCCGCAACCAGGGCGCCGCGCTGAACTCGCTCGCCGAGGACATCAAGAAGTTCCTGGCGCTCGGCACCGGCGGCGAGGAGCTGTCCGGCGCCCGCGAGCACCTGGCCAAGGCCGCGGTGGAGCTGGAGGCGATCGTCGGCCTGATGCTGACCGACCTCGCCGCCACCCAGGACGACGCCAAGAACATCTACAAGGTCGGCCTGAACACCACCCGCCTGCTGCTCGCCTCCGGCGATGTCATCGTCGGCTACCTGCTGCTCAAGGGTGCCGCCGTCGCCGCCGAGAAGCTCGCCACGGCCTCCGCCAAGGACAAGGCGTTCTACACCGGCAAGATCGCCGCCGCGAAGTTCTTCGCCGCGAACGTCCTGCCGGGCGTCACCCTGGCCCGCAAGCTGTCCACGGGCATCGAGCTGGACCTGATGGAGCTGGACGAGGCCGCGTTCTAGAACACGGAACGGCGTCGTTCCACAGCGCCGGTTCCGGACGTTCCGGACGTCCCCGCCGTTTCCGCGCACGGGCCCGCTCCCCTTACCGGGAGCGGGCCCGTGCCCGTCGTTAAGGTGAATCCCATGAGCGCACCATCCCGCCCGTCGCCCGCCGCCACCCCTCCAGCGAGCGCTGCGCGCGCACCTCTCACCTTCGACCGCGGCCACACCGACGACCTGATGTCCTTCCTTGCGGCCGGCCCGACGCCGTACCACGCCGTGGCGAACGTCGCCGAGCGGCTGGAGAAGGCCGGTTTCAGGCAGGTCGCGGAGACGGACGCCTGGGACGGCACCAGCGGCGGCCGGTACGTGCTGCGGGGCGGCGCGATCATCGCCTGGTACGTCCCCGAGGGCGTCGCGCCGCACACCCCGTTCCACATCATCGGCGCGCACACCGACTCCCCCAATCTGCGGATCAAGCCGCGCCCGGACACCGGCGCGCACGGCTGGCGGCAGGTCGCCGTGGAGATCTACGGCGGCCCGCTGATGAACTCCTGGCTGGACCGCGACCTGGGCCTGGCCGGCCGGCTGACCCTGCGCGACGGCTCCTCCGTCCTGGTCGACGTGGACCGGCCGCTGCTGCGGGTGCCGCAGCTCGCCATCCACCTGGACCGCTCGGTCAGCAACGAGGGCCTCAAGCTGGACAAGCAGCGCCACCTCCAGCCGGTGTGGGGCCTCGGCGACGAGGTGCTCGACGGCGACCTGATCTCCTTCCTGGAGCAGGAGGCCGGCCTGGAGGCGCACTCGGTGGCCGGCTGGGACCTGATGACGTACCCGGTGGAGGCACCGGCCTACCTCGGCCGGGACCGGGAACTGGTCGCCGGTCCGCGCATGGACAACCTGCTGTCCGTGCACGCGGGCGCCGCCGCGCTGGCCGCCGCCGCGACCTCCGGCGCCCCGCTCACCCGCATCCCGGTGCTGGCCGCCTTCGACCACGAGGAGAACGGCTCGCAGTCCGACACCGGCGCGGACGGGCCGCTGCTCGGCTCCGTCCTGGAGCGCTCGGTGTTCGCCCGCGGCGGCACCTACGAGGACCGCGCCCGTGCCCTCGCCGGCACCGTGTGCCTCTCCTCCGACACCGGTCACGCCGTGCACCCCAACTACGCCGAGCGGCACGACCCGACGCACCACCCGCGCGTCAACGGCGGCCCGATCCTCAAGGTGAACGTCAACAACCGCTACGCCACGGACGGTTCGGGCCGCGCGGTGTTCGCCGCCGCCTGTGAGAAGGCCGGTGTCCCCTTCCAGTCGTTCGTCTCCAACAACTCCATGCCCTGCGGCACCACCATCGGCCCGATCACCGCGGCCCGGCACGGCATCCGCACCGTCGACATCGGCGTGGCCATCCTCTCCATGCACAGCGCCCGCGAACTGTGCGGCGCCGACGACCCGTTCCTCCTCGCCAACGCCCTGACGGCCTTCCTGGAGGGCTAGCCCGCACGGTCCTCCGTAAGGCCGGGCGCGAACGGTCTTACGGAGGGGCGGTTGTCGAACGGCCGTCGTACGCAGGGCTACTCGGGGCCGCGCCGGGTACCCGGACGGGACCGGAGATTCCGGAACCGAAAGGGGAGGCGAAGCCTCATGGGGCTCGGCGGATGCATCATCCTCATCGCCGTGGGGGCCATACTCACGTTCGCGACCGACTGGCACATGCACGGCGTCAATCTCACCGTCGTCGGCCTGATCCTGATGGCCGTCGGACTGATCGGCGTCGCCACGTTCAGCGGTATCGCCCGGCGCCGGCGGGTCGTCGTACCGCCCACGACGCCGATCGTGGAGGAGGAACCCCACCGCCATCACCACCACACCGGTGACGGCTACACCGACGGCTACGGCATCTGAGACCCGCTCTCCTGCTCGTCCAGGCCCGCCAGGACGAGCGGCAGACGGTCCGTCGCACCCTCGGTGACGCGGACCGGGACGCCCCAGTCCTGCTGGTGCACATGGCACGCGGGATACTCGTTGGCAGGGTCGTCGTCGCAGGACGCGGCCATCGCGGATATGTGCAACACCCCTTCCCGGACGGCCGCGTCGAGCTCCAGCTCGCGGCTCAGATCGGTGCCCGCCCCCTCGCCCTTGAGCAGCAGCTCGGGCGGAGTGGAGGAGACCAGGAGCCGAGTGGAGGGGCCGTACCGGGTGTCCAGCTTCTGGCCCCGCGGGGCCTGGAAGACGACGTCCAGCCGCAGCCGGCCGGGGGCGACCTCGGTGGCCGCGCGCCGGGTGCGGTGGGCCACCGACTCCACGCGCACCGCCTCCTCCGGCAGCCGCAGCCGGGTCAGCCGGTGCCGGGCCGACTCCACCACCACGATGTCCTCGCCGACGAGCACCGCGTCGCTGGGCTCGCGCAGATCCGTGGCGAGCGTGGTCACCTCGCCGGTCGCCGGGTCGAAGCGGCGCAGGGCGTGGTTGTAGGTGTCGGCGACCGCGACCGAGCCGTCCGGCAGCGCGGTGACGCCCAACGGGTGCTGGAACAGCGCCTGTCCGGCCGCGCCGTCCCGGTGCCCGAAGTCGAACAGGCCGGTGCCGACCGCGGTGTGCACCGCTCCGTCAAGGTCCACCCAGCGCAGGGCGCTGGTCTCGGAGTCGGCGAGCCAGAGCCGGTCGGCGGTGGCCGCGAGCCCGGAGGGCTGGGCGAACCACGCCTCGGCGGCGGGTCCGTCGACCAGTCCCTCGTTGGTGGTGCCGGCCGCGACGGCGACCGTGCCGTCCTCGGGGTCGTACGTCCACAGCTGGTGGACGCCCGCCATGGCGATCCACACCCGGCCCTGCCACCAGGCGACGTCCCAGGGCGAGGAGAGGTCGACCTCGCGGGCCGGTCCCGAGGTGGCGGCCCCCTGCATCCACTGGTGGCCGGTGCCCGCGAGGGTCGTGGTGCGGCCCGTCTCCGGGTCGAAGCGGCGCAGGGCGTGGTTGACGGTGTCCGCCACCACCACGGTGCCGTCGGGCAGCAGGGCGAGCCCCTGCGGCTCCTGGAACCGGGCGCGGTCCGCCGGGCCGTCGGTCAGCCCCCGGCCGCCCTGGCCGATCCGCCGTACGACCGTCTCCCCGTCCGCCGCCAGTTCCACCAGCTGGTGCCGGGTGGTGTCGCTGACCAGCAGGTTCCCGGACGGGAGCGGCAAAGCCTTGCCCGGGAAGCGCAGCACCGTCGGCTCCGGCTCCGGCGGGACGTACGGGCCGTCGCCGCGGCGCAGTGTGCCCTTCGCCCCGTGCTCGGCCTCCAGCTCCGTCACCAGCCGCTCGATCGCGTGCACATGGCCCTCGCCCGCGTGCTGGGCGACGACATACCCCTCCGGGTCGATCACCACGAGCGTCGGCCACGCGCGCACCGCGTACTGCTTCCAGGTGGCCAGCTCGGGGTCGTCGAGGACCGGGTGCGCCACTCCGTACCGCTCCACCGCGTCCACGACCGCGCCGTGCTCCGCCTCGTGCGCGAACTTGGGGGAGTGCACGCCGATGACCACCACCGTGTCCGGATGCCGGTGCTCCAGCTTGCGCAGCTCGTCCAGGACATGCAGGCAGTTGATGCAGCAGAAGGTCCAGAAGTCCAGGACGACGATGCGGCCGCGCAGGTCGGACAGGGTGTACTCGCGGTCACCCGTGTTCAGCCAGCCGCCCTTGCCGATCAGCTCGGGGGCTCGGACACGGGGGCGGCGGGGTGGTGCGGAATCGGTCATGGCTCAAGAGTGCCACCGGCCTCCGACATCCCGCTCGGCCTGTGGATAACCCGGACAACTCGCCCGCACCGCCTGTGGAAAAGCGGTCCGCGCACGGCGAATCGCCCCGCGCCCGCCGTGATGAATCCGCCGAACCTGGGAAGGGCTCAGGACATGAGATTCCTGGTACGCGACCGGCTCCTCGGCATCGGCGAAGACTATTGGATCGAGGACGAGCACGGCCGCAAGGTCTTCCTCGTCGACGGCAAGGCCATGCGGCTGCGGGACACCTTCGAGCTGAAGGACGCCCAGGGCCGGGTCCTGATCGACATCCACCAGAAGATGTTCGCCCTGCGCGACACGATGGTGATCGAACGGGACGGCGAGGGTCTGGCCACCATCAAGCGCAAGCGGCTGTCGCTGCTGCGCAACCACTACCGCGTCGCGCTGGCCGACGGCTCCGAGCTGGACGTCAGCGGCAAGATCCTCGATCGCGAGTTCGTCGTCGAGTACGACGACCAGGTGCTGGCCGTGATCTCCCGGCGCTGGCTGCACCTGCGGGAGACCTACGGCGTGGACGTCGTACGCGAGGACGCGGACCCGGCGCTGCTCATCGCGGTCGCGGTGTGCGTGATCCACCTCGCGGAGAAGGAGCGGGAGGACGACTGACGTGCCGGACCTCCGGCATGCCTGACCACTGACATGCCGGACGGCTGACGTGCCGTCGGTGGGGCCCCCGGTGTGCGGACGGCCCCGCTATCGCCGGGGCGTCGCCAGCCCCAGCACGCGGTCCTTCAGCGCGGGGAACTGCTCGCGCGTCGCCGCCACCTTCGCCGGGTCGAGGTCGACCGTGAGGACCTCCTCGCCGGCGCCGGCCTCGGCCAGCACCTCGCCCCAGGGGTCCACCACGATCGAGTGACCCGCCTGCGGAACTCCCGCGTGCGTCCCGGCCGTTCCACAGGCGAGCACGAACGCCTGGTTCTCCACCGCCCGCGCCCGGGCCAGCAGCGTCCAGTGCGCGCGGCGCCGCTCGGGCCAGCCCGCCGGGAGCACCAGCACCTCGGCGCCGGCGTCGACCAGCGTGCGGAAGAGCTCGGGGAAGCGCAGGTCGTAGCAGGTGCCGAGGCCGAGCGTGGTGCCGGGCAGCGGGACCGTCACCGGCTCCCGCCCCGCGCCCATCAGCACCGCCTCGCCCTGGTCGAAGCCGAAGCGGTGGATCTTGCGGTAGGCGGCGGCCAGTTCACCGGAGGGGGAGAAGACGAGGGAGGTGTTGTAAAGGGTCCCGTCGTCCGGCCCGGAGCCGTCGGCGGAGGTCGCGCGCTCGGGGATCGACCCGGCGTGCAGCCACACGCCCGCGTCGGCCGCGGCCGCGGCCATCGTCTCGTACGTCGGTCCCTGGAGCGGTTCGGCCTCGCGGCCGAAGTCCTCGTAGGCGAAGGCGCCGGTGGTCCACAGCTCGGGCAGCACCACCAGATCGGCCCCGGCCTGGGCCCGGACCAGCGCGGCCGCGCGCTGTCTGCGCGAGACGGGCGATTCGCCCTCGTCGACGGCGATCTGGATCAGAGAGGCGCGCACACTACCACCGTCCTGGCATTCGAGTCGTCCATACGGGCCTACGATCGTCACGCGAAAGCACTGCCGGGGTGCCTGCCAGCAGCGTAACTTAGCTTCCCAGACACCCGCCGACGTGCAGCCGCCGCCCGCTGGCACCGCCGCCGCAACCTGCCCGTGTACCGACCGCCGAGGGGTCCCGTTCCGTGAGTCTGCATCCCACCCTCCAGCCCTACGCCGACGCCTGGACGCACTCCGTCGACGCGATATCAGAGATGGTGCAGCCGCTGCCCGAGGCCGAGTGGAACCGGCGGACGCCGTGCCCGGGATGGTCGGTACGCGATGTCGTCTCGCACGTCATCGGCCTGGACTGCGAACTGCTCGGCGACCCGCGCCCCATCCACTCCCTGCCGCGCGACCTCTTCCACGTCGCCAACGAGCACCAGCGCTACATGGAGATGCAGGTCGACGTCCGCCGCCATCACACGGCGCCGGAGATGACGGCCGAACTGGAGTACACGGTCATCCGCCGCAACCGCCAGATGCGCAACGAGAACCGCGAGCCCGGTGCCACGGTGCGCGGCCCGATGGGCACGGAGATCACCCTCGAACACGCCTACCGGACGCGCGCCTTCGACGTCTGGGTGCACGAACAGGATCTGCGGACGGCCCTCGGCCGCCCCGGCAACCTCGACTCGCCCGGCGCGTACGTCACCCGCGACTTCCTGCTGGACGCGCTGCCGAAGATCGTGGCGAAGGACGCGGACGCGCCGCGCAGCTCGGCCGTCGTCTTCGATGTGCACGGGCCCGTGGAGTTCCTGCGCACCATCCGCGTCGACATCCAGGGCCGCGGCACCCTGGAGACCGCCCCGGCGCTCGGCCCGGTGGCCTCCCTCACCCTCGACTGGGAGACCTATGTCCGGCTGGCCTGCGGCCGGGTGACCCCCGAGGCGGTGGCGGACCGCGTCAAGACGGAGGGCGACCAGGAGCTGGCGGAGGCCATCCTGCGGAACTTCGCGGTGACGCCGTGACGCCATGACGTCATGGCCCTGTGACGCCGTGACGTCGTGATGCCGTGGCCTTGTCAGTGATGCCGTGACCGCCCTTTCCCGGGCGGGAATTCAGGGCGCCGGCAATTCGGTGGTGGCGCTCGGAGCGACCTTCTAGCGTTGCCCGGTATGACCATCGACCTGCCTCGGCTCGCTCGGCTCACCTTCCACGGCCCCCTGTCGGAGGCCCGCGCGACCGCCATGGTCCAGCGGCTCGCGGCCAACCGCCCCCGCACCGTGCTGGACATCGGCTGCGGCTGGGCCGAGTTGCTGCTCCGGGTGCTGGACGCCGTACCGGGCGCCACCGGAACCGGTGTCGACCTGAACGCCGAGGATCTCGCCCGCGCCCGGAAGAACGCCGAGGAACGCGGGCTCGGCGACCGGGTGCGGTTCGCCGAGGAGTCCGCCGTGGGCACCGAGCGGGGCCCGGCCGACCTGGTGCTCTGTCTCGGCGCGACCCAGGCCCTCAGCGAGGCCGAGCCGCCGACGGCCGAGGCCCTGCGCGCGCTGCGGCGCCTGGTGACCGACCGGGGCCGGGTGCTGGTCGGCGAGGGTTTCTGGCAGCGGCCGCCCACCGAGGCCGAGTTGTCCGGCATGTGGCCCGGTGCCGCCCCGGACGACCACGACGATCTCGGCGGACTGCTCGACCTCGCGGTAGAGGCAGGTTTCCGCCCGGAGTGGACCGAGACGGCGAGCCTCCAGGAGTGGGAGGAGTTCGAGTCGGGCTACCAGGCGGGCCTGGAGGTGTGGCTCGCCCAGCATCCCGACCATCCCCTGGCGCCCGAGACCCGCGCCCGCCTGGACCGGCACCGCGGCCAGTGGATGAGCTACCGGGGCGTCCTCGGCATCGCGTACCTCACCCTCGTACCGGACCTGCGCTGACCCGGGACCCGGGCGGCCGGCTCACGCCGGTACGTGCACCGTCTCCACCCGGCTGGCCACCAGCCGCTCGCGCTCACGGCGGGCCGCCCGGGACCGCAGCCGCAGGATCTGGCTGAGGCCGATCGCCTGGAGGACGAACACCGCGCTGAACGCCACCTGGTAGTCGTCCCCCGTCGCGTCCAGCAGCACGCCGATCGCAAGCAGGGTGGTCATCGAGGCGATGAAACCGCCCATGTTGGTGATGCCGGACGCGGTGCCCTGACGCTCGGGCGGGTTGGCCGGGCGGGCGAAGTCGAATCCGATCATCGAGGCGGGCCCGCAGGCGCCGAGCACCGCGCACAGGACGATCAGCAGCCACATCGGGGCGTGCGGCGCGGGGTAGGCCAGCGTCGCCGCCCACAGCAGCGCGGTCGCCGCCACCGTGCACAGCGCGAGCGGCAGCCGGGCGGTGTGGTGCCGGGCGATGACCTGGCCGTAGACCAGTCCCACCACCATGTTCGAGAGCACGACGAGGGTCAGCAGCTCCCCGGCCGTGGCCCGGCTGAGTCCCTCCGCCTCGACCAGGAACGGCAGGCCCCACAGCAGCAGGAAGACCATCGCCGGGAACTGGGTGGTGAAGTGCACCCACATCCCGAGCCTGGTGCCCGGCTCCCGCCAGGCCTCGGCGATCTGCCGGCGGACGTAGGCGGAGCCCTGGTGCGGGGACGGCGCGGGCTCGTGCCCCTCGGGGTGGTCCTTCAGGAACAGCAGGGTCAGTACGAGGACGACCACGCCGGCCAGCGCGCTGCCGGCGAACGCCTGCGTCCAGCCGATGCTGTGCAGCAGCCGGGCCAGGACGAGGGTGGAGATGAGGTTGCCCGCCATGCCGACCAGGGCCGCGAGCTGCGCGACCATGGGGCCGCGGCGGGCCGGGAACCAGCGGGTGCCCAGGCGCAGCACGCTGATGAACGTCATCGCGTCACCGCAGCCCAGCAGCGCCCGGGAGGCGAGCGCGGTGCCGTACGACGGCGAGAAGGCGAAGCCCAGCTGCCCGATCGTGAACAGGACGGCGCCCAGGGCCAGCACCTTCTTGGTGCCGAGGCGGTCGACCATCAGGCCGACGGGTATCTGCATGCCGGCGTAGACCAGCAGCTGGAGTATGGAGAAGGTGGACAGCGCCGAGGCGTTCACATGGAAGCGGTCGGCCGCGTCGAGGCCCGCCACGCCCAGCGAGGTGCGGAAGATGACGGCGACGAAGTAGACCGCGACGCCTATGGACCACACGCCGACGGCCCGGACACCGCCCGGCGGGTCACCCGGAAGGGTGAGCTTGTTCATCGGACCTCACCCCGCGCGAGCAGCGACACCCGGCTCACGTGCCGGTGCACGACCCCGACGGCCGCCTCCGCGTCCCCGGCCCGCAGCGCCCGGAGGATCTCCTCGTGCTCGGCGAGCGTGGTGGCCACCCGGTCGGGGTGGGAGTACATGACGGCGACGCCCATCCGCAGCTGGCGGTCGCGCAGCTGGTCATAGAGGCGGGCCAGGATCTCATTGCCCCCGCTGCGGACGATCTCGGCGTGGAAGCAGCGGTCGGTCACCGCGGCCTCGGCCAGCTCCCCGGCGGCGACCTGCGCCTTCTGCCGCTCCAGCAGCTCGGCCAGCCGCTCCACCAGGCCCGGCGGGGCGGGTACGGCCTTGCGCGCGGCGTGCTCCTCGACCAGCAGCCGGGTCTCCACCACATCGGAGATCTCCTGCGCGGAGACGGGCAGGACCAGGGCGCCCTTCTTCGGGTAGAGCCGGATCAGGCCCTCGACCTCCAGCCGCAGCAGTGCCTCCCGCACGGGCGTGCGCGACACGCCCACGGCCTCGGCCAGCTCGCCTTCGGTGAGCAGGGTGCCGCCCTCGTAGCTCCGGTCGAGGACGCTCTGTTTGACGTGCGCGTACACGCGGTCGGCGGCGGGTGGCTGCTTGGCGGGAGGGGCGGAGTGCGGGACGGCCGTCTTCATGCCTACAGGATAGATACAACAGGTACGCAACACGCGCCGGAGTCCACGATGCGGACGTGATGCCCGTCTCCCCCCGATTGCCGCACAACCTTCTGTGCTACCTACGTGTCAGACAGATGCGGCCCTTTTCTCTGACGCACCTCAACTCGGCCGCATCCAGGGGCATTCCAGACAATCGGGGTATTCACTTTGATTACCGGCATCAAGGGCATCCGCCTCCGCCGAGCCACCGCCGTCGCGATCACCTCCGGTGCGCTGATCGCCACCGGCGCCCTGACCGCGGCGCCCGCACAGGCCGTCACCGCGCCCTCGATCGGGGCCAAGGGCGGCTATGTGATGAACAACGGGAGCGGTTCGACCCTCTACACCAAGGCCGCGGACACCAAGCGGTCCACCGGGTCCACGACCAAGATCATGACGGCCAAGGTCGTACTGGCGCAGAAGAACCTGAACCTCAACGCCACGGTGACGATCCAGAAGGCGTACAGCGACTACGTCGTCAAGAACAACGCCTCTCAGGCCCACCTGATCGTCGGCGACAAGGTGACCGTCCGCCAGCTGCTGTACGGGCTGATGCTGCCCTCCGGCTGCGACGCCGCCTACGCCCTCGCGGACAAGTACGGCTCCGGCTCCTCCCGCGCCGCCCGCGTGTCGAACTTCATCGGCAAGATGAACAGCGCCGCCAAGAGCCTCGGCCTGAAGAACACGCACTTCGATTCCTTCGACGGCATCGGCAACGGCAAGAACTACTCGACGCCGCGCGACCTGACGAAGATCGCCAGCAGTGCGATGAAGAACTCCACGTTCCGCACCATCGTCAAGACCAAGTCGTACACGGCCAAGACGAAGACCAAGTCCGGCGGCACCCGCACGATGGGCGCCTGGGTCAACACCAACGGTCTCCTCAAGAGCTACAGCGGCACCATCGGTGTGAAGACCGGCTCCGGCCCCGAGGCCGGCTACTGCCTGGTCTTCGCCGCCACCCGCCACGGCAAGACCGTCATCGGCACCGTCCTGTCCTCCACCTCCATCACCAAGCGCGAGTCGGACGCCACGAAGCTGCTCAACTACGGCTTCGCCAAGCTCGGCTGACCACGGACGCCGGTTCACCGGCTCGTCCACCGCGCAACCCGGGCCCGTCGCACCCAGCGGCGGGCCCGTCGTGCTGTCCGGGACCGGGCGGCCACCGGAGCCCGAGGGCCGGTCGGGGCGCCGCGATGAAGCGAATGGTGCTAGCTTCATTAGCACCATGTTGCTGCGTCTGGACACCACCGACACCCGCCCCCTGCACGAGCAGGTCGCGGCGGCGATCCGACGGGCCGTCGCCGAGGGCGAATGCCGTGCGGGCGAGCGCCTGCCCTCCGCCCGCGATCTCTCCGCGGCCCTGGACCTCAACGTGAACACCGTCCTGCGGGGCTTGCGCGAACTGCGCGACGAGGGCCTGCTGGAGTTCCGCCGGGGGCGGGGCATCACCGTCGCCGAGGGCGCCGCGGCCCCCCGCTCGGGGCTCCGGATCAAGGTGCGGGAGCTGGTGGCGGAGGCATCCCGGCTGGGATACAGCCGGACCGATCTCATCGACATGATCCGGGAGTCGTCATGACGGACGGGCACGACGGGGGACACGGCCGGCGCCGTGCCGTGCGCTGGGCACTGGTGGGCGGCACGGCGGTCGTCGCCGCGCTGGTCGCCGGGCTTCCCTGGCTCCAGCGGGACCGGCTCCCCGACCGGCTGGCCACCCACTGGAGCGGCGGCCCGGCACCCGACGGCTCGATGCCGCTGTGGTCGGCCTCTCTGGTGCCGGCCGCGGTCTGGCTGGTGCTCGCCCTCGCCCTGAGCGTGCGAGGGCGCCGCTCCTGGGCCGGCCCCCGCTCCTGGCTGCCGATCGCCCTCGCCCCCACCGGTGTCGTCCTCGTCGGCGCCCAGGTCTCGATCGTGCGGGCGAATCTCGACCGCGCCGACTGGCACCAGGCCCGCCAGCCGGGCTGGTGGATCGCCGTCACCCTGGCCCTCGCCGCCGCGGCCGGGGTGCTCGCCTGGCGGCTGACCGTCCGGGCCACCGCCACCGCGCCCCTGGCCGGGACCCCGGAGCTGGACCTGACGCGGGACGAGCGCCTGGTCTGGTTCTCCCGCACGGCCAACCCCTGGCTCCAGTCGCTGTCGGCGGTGGCCAGCCTGGCCGCCGTCGGCGCGATGCTGGGGCTGGTGCTGGGCTTGGCGCCCGCCGCGACGCTCTGGCCGGTGTGCGCCGCCTGCGCCGTCCTCGCCCTCGCGGGCGGCGTCTCCTCCTCGGTCCGGGCGAAGGTCTCGGAGGCGGGCCTGGAGATCTCCTTCGGTCCCCTCGGCTGGCCCGTCCGCCGCTGGACCCCGGACGCCCTCGAATCCGCCCGCGCCGAGCGGCGCCTGCCCTCCCAGGTCGGCGGCTGGGGCTACCGACTCAGCGGCCTCGGCACCACGGTCATGCTGCGCGCCGGCGACTGTCTCGTCGTACGCCCCCGGGGCCGCCGTTCCGACTTCGCCGTGAGCGTGGACGACGCGGAACGCGGCGCGGCCCTGCTGAACGCCCTCCGCGCGCGTACGCCCGAACCCGGCCGGTGAGCCGCGGCCCGGCGCCTTGTCCCTGCTAACGCGCCGGTATTCGAGGAAGTCGGTCGTAGGTCTTGAAGGTGTACGACGCGTCGTACGTCATCAGGTTTCCTTCGGCCGCCGGCAGGCCGAGGCGGTGGTTGACGAGCGGGGCGTGCGGTCCGCAGCGCTCGGCGGCGGGGGCGGCGAAGGTGTCGTCGTAGGCCGAGAACTCGATCAGCGGCGGGTCCTGGGAGACCCAGGTGGAGGGGCCCGAACGCTTCAGCTGGAAGTCGACGGGAGCGGTGGCGCCGATGGTGCAGCCGGGAGCCAGCAGGTGGCCGAGGAGCCGGAAGCGGAGACTGAACGTGCCGGTGTAGAAGTCGGACCGGCCTCCGTACTCGGGCTGTATCGCGAGACCCCGGACGCCCGGCACGGCCGTCGGCGTGCTGTGCATCGCGCCCCACACCTGCCCGTCGCCGCCGTCCGGCAGGGGCCCCTCGGCGTGCGTCATGGTGATCGGGGCGAGCCGCACCGCCACCTTTCCGATGGTCAATACCGGTGCCGCGGTGTGCACTTCGCATCTCCAGCGGGCCGGGTCGGCTCCGGCGGGCAGGGGCGGGCAGTCACGGAAGTCGGTCGTGGGCACGGCGGACGCGGCGGCCCGGGGCGCGGCGACCGCGGCACCGGACGCGCACACCGCGGCCGTACCGGCGAGAACGGCCGCACCCGCGACGGCGGCCGCGCGACGGACGGGCAGGCGCCGCACAAGGGCGGAGCGGCGAACAGGACCCGAACCGGCCCCGGCGGCAGTGGATTTCGTCATGCCACCAGCGTGCCGCCGACCGCCACACCCTCGCCATCCGTGACACCCCTGGCGGAACCCTGACCCGCCCCTGATGAGCCGTCAGGGACCGGCCTGAGAAAGGCTCAGGGATCGCCCCGTTCTCCTCTCGCAATTCATGCGTCGAATTGCGGCAAGCGCACCCTTTCCATCCGCTCCGCCGACGAACTCCCGCCATATCCCGAGCCCGTGTCAGACTCCGGCCACATTCGGTTCAGAAAAAGTCGGTGAGACGTACAACCGTTCGTGGGTGTCACGTGTCTTTCTTGCGAGTCAACAGACTCACTACATCGTTCAGAGCCCGCATACCCCCCATGCATCGTGCGCGAGGCTCTCTCCACGTGGGGAACACAGATGCGTATTCGTGCCAGCCTGGCCGCCGTGACGATGTCCGGTGCCGTGGCGCTCACCGCGCTTCTCGCTCCTGCCGCGCAGGCGGCGGACAGCCCGAAGATTCCGCAGGGCTTCACCTCGAAGCCGTCCGTCGGGCGCAACGCGCCGGCCGACGAGAAGCAGGGTGACATCAAGATCACCAAGGTCACCGACAACGCGAACAAGGACGTCGTCGTCGGCCTCGGCAAGAAGACGTTCAACATCTACGTCACGGCCACCGCCCCGTCCGGGATCTACACCGCCGACGCCATGCTGTGGCACGGCACCAGCCTGGACAGCGACGTGGACGGCGTGCTTTACACGGACACCGGCGACACCAACTCCACCTGCGACAACTGGAGCGCCACGAGCGCCACCTGCAAGATCACGATCACCGCCGTGCCGGGCACCGACCTGTACGACAGCGCCCTGAACGGCAAGTGGAACGTCTCCGTCCTCGCGGTCGCCAACAACGGTGACTACGTCGAGACGGACGTCTACAAGAACCGCTGGGTCAAGCGTGCCGCCAGCTTCAGCGGTTTCAACGCCGCTCCGGAGCCCGTCACCAAGGGCAAGACCATCACGGTCACCGGCACCCTGAACCGCGCCAGCTGGTCGTACATGAAGTACTACGGCTACGGCAGCCAGTCCGTGCAGCTTCAGTTCAAGCCCGCGAACAGCAGCACCTACAGCACGGTGAAGACGATCAAGAGCTCGTCCACCGGCTACCTGAAGACGACCGTCACCGCCTCGGTGGACGGCACCTGGCGCTTCCACTACGCCGGTAACGCCAACTCCTCCGTCGCGGACGCCTACGACTACGTCGACGTGCGCTGACCCTTCGCCGCGGACGGCGGCATGACGAAGGCCCTGTGGAGCGATCCACAGGGCCTTCGGTCTTATGCGGAAGGGCCGGTCACGCCCAGGTGATCAGCCGCTTCGGCTGCTCCAGGATCGCGGCCACATCGGCCAGGACCTTGGAGCCCAGCTCGCCGTCGACCAGGCGGTGGTCGAAGCTCAGGGCGAGGGTGGTCACCTGGCGCGGCTTGACCTTGCCCTTGTGGACCCACGGCTGGAGCTTGATCGCGCCGATGGCGAGGATCGCCGACTCGCCCGGGTTGAGGATCGGGGTGCCGGTGTCGACGCCGAAGACGCCGACATTGGTGATCGTCACCGTGCCGCCCTGCATGGCGGACGGGGAGGTCTTGCCCTCGCGCGCCGTGGCCACCAGCTCGCCGAGGGAGTCGGCCAGCTGGGGCAGCGTCTTGTCCTGCGCGTCCTTGATGTTCGGCACGATCAGACCGCGCGGGGTGGCCGCCGCGATACCCAGGTTGACGTAGTGCTTGACCACGATCTCCTGGTTGGCCTCGTCCCAGGACGCGTTGATGTCCGGGTTGCGCTTGATCGCGACCAGCAGGGCCTTGGCGATCAGCAGCAGCGGGTTGACCCGCCTGCCCTGCATCTCCTTGTCCTGCTTCAGCTCCTCGACCAGCTTCATGGTGCGGGTCACGTCCACCGTCACGAACTCCGTGACATGCGGGGCCGTGAACGCCGAGCCGACCATCGCCGCCGCGGTCGCCTTGCGCACACCCTTGACGGGGACACGGGTCTCGCGGACACCGTCGTACGAGGCCGCGGGGGCGGGCGCGGCCGGAGCCGCCGCCACCGGCGCGGGCGCGGTCACGGCCGCGGGCGTGGCCGCCGCGTGCACGTCTTCGCGCGTGATGATCCCGTCCGGGCCGGACGGGGTGACCACGGTCAGATCGACGCCCAGGTCCTTGGCCAGCTTGCGCACCGGGGGCTTGGCCAGCGGGCGGGGGCTGTCCGCCGCCGGGGCATGGCCGTTCAGCTCGGGCTGAGCGGGCGCCGGGACGGTGACCTCGGGGCCCTTGCGCGGGCGGCGCTTGGTCGCGGAGGTCGACACGCCGTAGCCCACCAGGACCGGCTGACGAGCCGCGGGCTTGGCCTCCTCGGCCGAAACCGGAGCCGATGCCGAAGCCGTTGCCGCCGCGGCCGGAGCCTCCGGTGCCGCCGGAGCCGCGGGCGCCGCCGCCTCGGCCTGTGCCGGGACCGGGGCCCCGCCCACCACCCGCACCGCGATGATCGCCGTACCCACGTCGACCGTGGTCCCCTCGGGGAACCGCAGCTCGCTGACCACACCGTCGTAGGGGATGGGCAGTTCGACGGCCGCCTTGGCGGTCTCGACCTCGCACACCACCTGGCCGTCGGTGACCGTGTCGCCCGGCTGGACGTACCACTTGAGGATCTCGGCCTCGGTCAGACCCTCGCCCACGTCGGGCATCTTGAACTCGCGTACGGACGCGTCCGTCATCGTCGTCACGACCTTCTCCCTCAGTACGCCAGCGAGCGGTCGACGGCGTCGAGCACGCGGTCCAGGTCGGGCAGGTACTCCTCCTCCAGGCGGGCCGGCGGGTACGGGGCGTGATAGCCGCCGACCCGGAGCACCGGGGCCTCCAGGTGGTAGAAGCAGCGCTCGGTGATCCGGGCGGCGATCTCGCCACCGGAGCCGAAGAACACCGGCGCCTCATGGACCACGACCAGACGGCGGGTCTTCTCGACCGAGGCCTGGATGGCGTCGAAGTCGAGGGGGGAGACCGAGCGCAGGTCCAGGACCTCCAGGCTCTTGCCCTCCTCGGCGGCCGCGGCGGCGACCTCCTGGCAGAGCTTCACCATCGGGCCGTAGGCCGCGAGGGTCAGGTCGGTGCCCTCGCGGACCACCTGGGCCTTGTGCAGCGGGGCGGGGATCGCCTCGACGTCCACCTCGGCCTTGTCCCAGTAGCGGCGCTTGGGCTCGAAGTAGATCACCGGGTCGTCGCTCTGGATGGCCTGCTGCATCATCCAGTAGGCGTCCGACGCGTTCGACGGGCTGACGACCTTCAGGCCGGCGACATGCGCGAACAGGGCCTCGGGGGACTCGGAGTGGTGCTCGACCGCGCCGATGCCGCCGCCGTAGGGGATGCGTACGACAACGGGCATCTTGACCTTGCCGAGCGAGCGCGCGTGCATCTTGGCGAGCTGGGTGACGATCTGGTCGTACGCCGGGAAGACGAAGCCGTCGAACTGGATCTCCACCACCGGCCGGTAGCCGCGCAGGGCCAGGCCGATCGCGGTGCCGACGATGCCGGACTCGGCGAGCGGGGTGTCGATGACCCGGCTGTCGCCGAAGTCCTTCTGGAGGCCGTCCGTGACCCGGAAGACGCCACCGAGCTTGCCGACGTCCTCGCCCATGACCAGGACCTTGGGGTCGGCCTCCAGGGCGCGGCGCAGCGACTCGTTGATGGCCTTGGCCATCGCCATCTTCTCGGCCATCTCAGTGACCCCCTTCTGCGTCCGCGAACGACGCCTGGTAGGCGGCGAACTGGGCCCGCTCCTCGTCGACGAGCGCGTGCCCGTCCGCGTACACGTTCTCGAAGATGGCGAAGTGGTCCGGGTCGGGCATGGCGCGGACCGCTTCGCGCACTCGCTTGCCCAACGCCTCGGACTCCGCTTCGAGTTCCTCGAAGAATCCCTCGTCCGCGTGGTTCGACGCCTCCAGATGGCGGCGCAGGCGCAGGATCGGGTCCTTGGCCTCCCAGGCCTGCCGCTCCTCGTCGCCACGGTAGCGGCTGGGGTCGTCGGAGGTGGTGTGGGCGCCCATGCGGTAGGTGAACGCCTCGACCAGGGTCGGTCCCTCGCCGTTGCGGGCGCGCTCCAGGGCCCACTTGGTGACCGCGAGGCAGGCCAGCACGTCGTTGCCGTCCACGCGCACGCCCGGGAAGCCGTAGCCCTGGGCGCGCTGGTAGAGCGGCACCCTGGTCTGCTTCTCGGTCGGCTCGGAGATCGCCCACTGGTTGTTCTGGCAGAAGAACACCACCGGCGCGTTGTAGACCGCGGAGAAGGTGAACGACTCGGCCACGTCGCCCTGGCTGGAGGCGCCGTCGCCGAAGTAGGCGATGACGGCCGAGTCCGCGCCGTCCTTGGCCACGCCCATCGCGTAGCCGGTGGCGTGCAGCGTCTGCGAGCCGATGACGATCGTGTACAGGTGGAAGTTGTTGCTGTTGGGGTCCCAGCCGCCGTTGTTCACGCCGCGGAACATGCCGAGCAGGTTGGCCGGGTCCACACCGCGGCACCAGGCGACGCCGTGCTCGCGGTAGGTCGGGAAGACGTAGTCGTCCTCCCGGGTGGCCCGCCCGGAGCCGATCTGGGCGGCCTCCTGGCCCAGCAGGGAGGCCCACAGGCCCAGCTCGCCCTGGCGCTGGAGTGCGGTGGCCTCGGCGTCGAAGCGACGGGTGAGCACCATGTCGCGGTAGAGGCCGCGCAGGTCTTCGGGAGTGATGCCGGCGACGTAGGAGTCGTACACGGCGTTCTTGACCCGCTTGCCCTCCGGCGTCAGAAGCTGCACGAGCTCGGGCTCGGTGCTCTTCTTCGCGCCGGCGCGCGCGGTGCGCGGGGCTCGGGTCGTGCTGGTGGTGCGCTTGGCGCCGGTGGCTCCGGACTTGATCCCGGCCGAGTCGGCCTTGCTGCCGGTGGTGCCGGCCTTGCCTGCGGCGCTGCGCTTGCGCGCGGCACTGCTGTCCACGGTCACGTGTGCTCCTCCGTCGTTCCGGCCCCCGGGGTTGCCGGTAGGCCAGTGCGGCTCACCTGTTTCGACCACCGGGCACGGGGTGGGTGCCACTCGGCCGGGAACAGGCGTGACAGGTGCCCCGGCGAGCGCCCTGCGACCATTACGTTACCCAGTGCTCCACATTTCTGTGAAACCCCACTTGACCTGCGATTTTGCTTGGATTTCCAAGTAAATCGAAGAGATGCGGAAGCGCGCTGGTCACAGCCTTGTGGCAAGGCCGGAGCATGCGAACGTTATCCCGGTCACCCAGGTGACGGGAAGAGTTCTCGGAGGGAGAACGGTCCCGTGCTTTGCGGGAGGAATACTCCGAAACCTTGAAAAGCCTCTGGACCTGCTCGAACACGGCGGACCTCCACCGTTCGGCCCGGTTCACCCTGTGACCGATTGCGACCGCCGACGACTGACTGTGAAAGCCCCAGCTCACAGGGTATTTTTCGTGCCCTAGCATCTGCGGCGTGCCGCGCCTTTGTGTACCACCCCCCATGCCCCACGCGCCCCCTCTGGGCGCTTTGCTCCGCCTGTACGACGCCGCCGGGACGCCCCTGGCCTGCGAACCGGTCGACCAGGGGCTGCTCAATCGCGGCTACCGGCTGTGCACCACGCGTGGCCGGTATTTCCTCAAGCACCACTTCGACCCCGACACGGCCGACCCGGCCGCCATCGAACGCCGGCACCGGGCCACCCAGCGCCTGGCCGCCCTCGGTGTGCCGGTCGCCGTGCCGCTCGCGCACCGGGAGGGCCGTACCGTCGCCGTAGTCGGCGGCCATGCCTACGCCCTGCACCCCTGGATCGACGGCGGACACCGCCACGGCGGCCAGCTCACCCGCTCGGAGAGCGCGCGCCTGGGAGCGCTGCTGGGCGCCGTACACGCCTGCCTGGAGCGTGTGATGCCGCCCAAGGGGCGCACCCGTCCGGCCACCAGCCCCCACCCCGTGGAGAGCGCCGACCCGGCCGACACGTTCACGCTCATCGACGAGTTACTCGCCCGGGTGCGCCGGCACCGCCCGTCCGACGCCTTCGACGCACTGGCCCGGCACCGGCTGCGGGAGCGGCGGGTCCTGCTGGAGCGGCACGCGGACCGGCGCCCGCCGCCCGGCGGCCCGGTGGGCTGGGTGCACGGCGACTTCCACCCGTTCAACCTGCTCTACAAGGACGGCACCCCGGCCGCCATCGTGGACTGGGACCGGCTCGGCGTGCAGCCCCGCGCCGAGGAGGCCGTGCGCGCCGCCGCGATCTTCTTCGTACGCCCCGCGGGCGCCCTGGACCTGCCGAAGGTACGGGCGTACGCCCGCGCGTATCGGCGCGCGGCCGATGCCACGCCCGCGGAGCTGGCGGCGGCCGTACGCCGGGTGTGGTGGGAACGTCTGAACGACTTCTGGATGCTGCGCTGGCACTACGAGCGCGGTGACACCCGCGCCGACTGCCAGTTCCCGGCCGCCTCGGCGCTCGTGGTGTGGTGGACCCGCGAGTACGACGCGGTGTGCGATGCCTTCACCGGGTGAGCGGGTTTACGTCCGTCCCGGCGGCCAAGGAGTGGTCTTTCACCGGCGCAGTGGGCTTCCACCGCCCGGCAAACGACCGGGGCCCGGTCTCCCGGGCCCCGCGGATGTCCTCTTGGCGGCCAGTCCCGCCGTAGTGCGACCGACGAGCGGTCCGCCGATGTTCAGCCGGTGGGCAGTCCCGCCGCCCCGCCGGCCGCCGCGTTGCCGTCGGTGGCGTTGCCGGCCGTGGTGCCCGCGTCCGTGCCGCCGCCCGTGGCTCCGGTGTCGGTGCCGCCGTCCGCGGCGCCGCCGTCCGCGTTGCCGCCGTCCGTCGGATCCGTGGGCTGCGTCGAGGTGGGCGGGGTCTTCGTCGGCTGGTCGGTGGGGCCGGTGGTCTCCGGATCGGTCGGCGTGTCCGACGGCGTGTACGACGGCGACCAGCCCGACCCGGAACCGATGCCCGACCCGTCGTCGGTCGAGGTGTCCGTGGGCTGCCCGGTGTTGTCGTCGCTCGGGCTGGACGAGGCGGAGTCGTCGTCGGTGCTCTTGGTGTGCGTGGCCGGCGGCTTGGTGTCCGTCCCCGCACCGCCTCCGCCGCCCGCGCCCTTCAGTGCCAGCGCCACGCCCGCCGCGATGGCGATGACCGCGAGCACGGCGAGGATCCACAGCTTGCCGCGGCCGCTGCCCTTGTTGCCGTGCCCCTCGAAGCCGCCGTCGTCGCCGTGGCCGTAGCCCTGTGGCAGCAGCGGCTGCGGGATCTGCGTGGTGCCGGCGCCGGCCATCGGGTGCGACATGGCGGTCGTCCCCGCGAAGCCGCCCGCCGGGGTGTGCCGGCCGTCGTGCGCCGCCACCGGGCCGGTGTTCCAGGTGCCGGTGTGGCCGCCCTGGTCGTACAGCATCTGGAGGCCGTACTGGACCAGGCCGCGCATCTCCTCCGCCGTCTGGAACCGGTCGTCCGGCTCCTTGGCGAGCGAGCGCATGACCAGGCCGTCCAGCTCCGGCGGGCAGGCCTGGAGTACCTGCGACGGCGCGACGGGCGTGTCCTGGACGTGCTGGTAGACCACGGACAGCGGCGTCTCGCCGGTGAACGGGGGCCGCAGCGCGAGCAGTTCGTACAGCAGGCAGCCGGTCGCGTACAGGTCGGAGCGGTGGTCGACGGCCTTGCCGAGCGCCTGCTCGGGGGAGAGGTACTGGGGGGTGCCCATGACCATGCCGGTCTGGGTCATCGTGGACTGCGCGCCGTGCAGGGCGCGGGCGATGCCGAAGTCCATCACCTTGACGGCGCCGCTGTCGGTGATGATCACGTTCGCCGGCTTGATGTCGCGGTGCACGATGCCGTGCTGATGCGAGTAGGCGAGCGCCTCCAGGACACCGGAGACGATGATCAGCGCCTGCTCGGGTCCGGGCGCCTCCGCGTTGATCAGCAGATCGCGGATGGTGCGGCCCTCGACCAGCTCCATGACGATGTACGGCACCGACTGGCCGCCGACGACGTCCTCGCCGGAGTCGTACACGGCGACGATCGCGTGGTGGTTGAGCCCGGCGACCGACTGTGCCTCACGCGTGAACCGCGCCTTGGAGACGGGGTCCTCGGCCAGGTCGGCGCGGAGCAGCTTGACCGCGACCGTACGGCCCAGACGGACGTCCTCGGCCGCGAAGACCTCGGCCATGCCGCCCCGGCCCAGGCGGTGCGTGAGCCGGTAGCGGCCGTCGCCGACCAGCCCCGCGTTGCCCCAGTTCTCCGGCCCGTCGGACATGCCGCCGCCGCCAGACGCCTCCGGGTCGGACGGGCCCTGGGCGCTGTGCGTCTGTGCCATCAGTCCTCGCCGTCGTTTCTGCCCGCGGTGCGCGCGGTGTTGTCACGGTCTCCGTCGGCCACGCTACAGCCTCCGTGGGGGCCGCCGGTTCGGAACCGGAACCGGGACCGACTCTGCGACGGACCGGCCATGAAACCCTCCGCACGGGCCGTCGTGCAAATTCTGTGTGCTGCTCGCACGCCCCCTGTAACGCTTGCGCGACGCTTCTTGCCCGTACGGTCACGGAACGGGCACCGAGCTTGACGTGTCAGTGACCTGGGGCAGACTTGGCCGGGAATGACACATTCGATCAAGGCCTGTGCGACGAGCCAAGGTGCCGGACGGCCGATGGGGGACGCGGAGAGATGAGCCAGGACGGCACACACGGCCGGTACTCGGGGCAGGGTCTGGCCGGTGGCCGATACCAGCTGCGCGACTTGCTCGGCGAGGGCGGCATGGCCTCGGTGCACCTCGCCTACGACGCCGTACTGGACCGCCAGGTCGCGATCAAGACCCTGCACACCGAGCTGGGCCGGGAGCAGGCCTTCCGCGAGCGCTTCCGCCGTGAGGCCCAGGCCGTGGCGAAGCTCACGCACACCAACATCGTCTCCGTCTTCGACACGGGCGAGGACGACCTGGGCGGCCTGGCGACTCCGTACATCGTCATGGAGTACGTCGAGGGCCGCCCACTGGGCTCGGTCCTGGAGGAGGACATACGGCGGTACGGCGCCATGCCCGCCGACCAGGCGCTGAAGGTCACCGCGGATGTGCTCGCGGCGCTGGACATCAGCCATGAGATGGGGCTGGTCCACCGCGACATCAAGCCCGGCAACGTGATGGTGACCAAGCGCGGTGTGGTCAAGGTCATGGACTTCGGCATCGCGCGCGCCATGCAGTCCGGCGTGACCTCGATGACGCAGACCGGCATGGTCGTCGGCACCCCGCAGTACCTCTCGCCCGAGCAGGCCCTCGGCCGCGGCGTGGACGCCCGCTCCGACCTGTACTCGGTCGGCATCATGCTCTTCCAGCTGGTGACCGGGCGGCTGCCGTTCGACGCGGACTCCCCGCTGGCGATCGCGTACGCGCATGTGCAGGAGGAGCCGGTCGCCCCGTCCTCCATCAACCGCTCGCTGCCCCCGGCGGTGGACGCGCTGGTCGCCCGCGCGCTGCGGAAGAACCCGAACGAGCGCTTCCCGACCGCCGACGCCATGCGCGAGGAGTGCCTGCGGGTCGCCGCCTCCCTCCAGGCGGCCGCGCCGAGCATCGTGCCGAACGCCGGTCCGCAGCAGAGCGGCTCGGGCGTCGGCTCCGCGGTGTTCCCGCCGGTCGACCAGAGCCTCCAGACGCCGCCCGGACCGGTGCAGACGCCGTACCAGCCGGGTCCGTACGGCCCCCACACCCCGGCGCCGGCCACGCCCGCGCCGTCCTACGGCTATCCCCAGCAGGCGGGCTACCAGACGCCTCCGGTGGGCTACGGGCCCGGCACCCCGCCGCCGTACGCGGGGACCCCGCAGACGACCACGCAGGGGTCCGGCTCGGGCGGCGGCAAGAGCGGCAAGGCCGTGATCATCGGCGCGGTCGGGGTGTCGCTCGTCGCGGTCGTCGGCCTGGTCGTCGCGCTGACCATGAACAGCGGTGGCGGCGGCGGTGGCGACACCGGCGGGCACGGCGGCTCCAGCGCCTCGGCGTCCCCCACCCACCAGGCGGGCTACCGGGGCCCGGACACCACCCGGGTGATCGACAAGACCAAGTGCACGGAGCCGGACGAGTCCTACGACGACCCCAACAAGATCCAGCTGCCCGATTTCCGCTACAAGGACATCAACTCCGTGAAGGCCTGCTTCCAGGCCGCGGGCTGGACGCTGCACGTCAAGAAGGTGGACGACAACACCTGGGGTGACGGCACCGTCATGGACCAGTTCCCGTCCGAGGGCACGGACGTGAACGCCAAGGACCCGGGCACCATCGAGCTGAGCGTGTCGACGGGTAATCCGCCGCAGTAGGGACGCGGGTACGAGGAGGGGCCCGGCGCTCATGCGCCGGGCCCCTTTCGCGTGTTCGGCGCGCGAAACCTCGTACCCCGGACGTGAATCCTCGTGGGACCTGCTCGTGGGACCTGCTCGGGGACCTACAGGTACGGGCCGCCCGAGTGCCCGCCCGTGTGCTGGTCGTCGCCCTCGGGACCCGACACCCCCGGCGGGAGCGCCCGGCGCATCTGCTCCAGCTGCGCCCGCGCGGCCATCTGCTGGGCGAACAGCGTGGTCTGGATCCCGTGGAAGAGGCCCTCCAGCCACCCCACCAGCTGGGCCTGCGCGATGCGCAGCTCGGCGTCGCTCGGGGTGACGTCGTCGGTGAACGGCAGCGACAGGCGCTCCAGTTCCTCGACCAGCTCCGGCGCCAGACCGTCCTCCAGCTCCTTCACCGAGCTGGCGTGGATCTCCCGCAGCCGCACCCGGCTGGCCTCGTCGAGGGGAGCGGCACGCACCTCCTCGAGGAGCTGCTTGATCATGCTGCCGATCCGCATGACCTTGGCGGGCTGCTCGACCTGCTCGGTGACCGGAATCTCGCGGGAATCGTCGTCCCCGCCTCCGCCGCCGAGCGCCATCCCGTCCTGGCCCACGACGAGGATCTGGGGCTTCTCCGGCGACCGTTCGTTCCTCGGCATCTCCATGCCGTCATTCTCTCGCACCCGCCCACCTCACCACCGTGGCGCCCCCCGGTGCAGCGGATCCGCCGTTTAGACCCGTCGGCCCAATCCGGAATGCCCAAAGAGTCCGGCGATGTGAGGCTGTTCCCGTCGGTTCATCATCGATCACGCGCTCACGCCAGCTGGGCTCCGGGAGGTCACCGACGTGACTCCATGGCTGCGACTCACCCACCCCTGTCTGCGGCTGCTGCTCGTCCTCACGGCGGCCCTGCCCGCCTACGGCACCGCCGCCGCGTACGCCGCCGAGGCCGGTCCTCCGCACTCCCCCACCGCGCGCCACCCCGCCGGCACACCCTCGGCCTCGTCCTCGTCCTCGTCCTCGGCCTCGTCCTCCGGCCACGCGGGCGGCCCGGGCGGTGCGGGAGGATCCTCGGCGGCCGGGAACACCGCCGGTTCCGGTCACTCCGGGCACGATCACCAGGACCGCCCGGAACACGACGGCGCCGGCCCCCAGCACCCGGCCGTGCCGTCCGCCTCGGCCTCCGCCTCGGACAACGCGCCGTCCGGCGAGCCGTCCCGGGCGGGGAGCGGCGCCGGTGAGGGGAAGCTGCACCCGGGGCGGCAGGACGGGCCCTGGGCCCAGGTGGAGGGCGACGAGGACTCCGTCCCCGACTCCGCCGCCGCACAGCCTGCGGAGCCGGAGACCGCGGAGACCCCGACGGCCTCCCGGCCCACCGAGGAGGCGGGTCTCGATCCCACACCAGGTCAGTCGGCCGATCAGAACGCCGCCCGGCAGAGCGAGAACGCGAGCGAGCCGACCCTGCGGATCCTGCCGCTGGGCAGTGGGCTCGTCCTCATCGGCCTGGGCCTCGGCCTGGCCTTCCTGGGACTGCGGCTGCGCAGAACCTGAGCCCCGGGTCCGGACGGCGCGCTACGGCGCCACCAGCAGCACCTTGCCGATGTGGCCGCTCTCCTCCACCACCCGGTGCGCCTCGGCGGCCCGCGCCATCGGCAGCTCGCGGTCCACCACCGGGCGCACCCGCCCCGCGGCGAGCAGCGGCCAGACATGTTCGCGCACCGCCGCGACGATGGCCGTCTTCTCCTCCACCGGCCGCGCCCGCAGCGAGGTCGCGGTGACGGCGGCCCGCTTGTGCAGCAGCGCGCCGATGTTCAGCTCACCCTTGGCACCGCCCTGGAGCCCGATGATCGCCAGGCGCCCGTTGACCGCCAGGGTCCGCACATTGCGGTCGAGGTACTTGGCGCCCATGTTGTCGAGGATGACGTCGGCACCCGCGCCGCCGGTGGCCTCCTCGACCTCGGCGACGAAGTCCTGCTCCCGGTAGTTGATCAGGATGTCCGCGCCCAGCTCGGCGCAGCGTTCCAGCTTCTCCTTGGTCCCGGCGGTCACCGCGACCTTGGCGCCGACCGCCTTGGCCAGCTGGATCGCCATGGTCCCGATGCCACTGGAGCCGCCGTGCACCAGCAGGGTCTCGCCCGGCCGCAGGTGGGAGATCATGAACACGTTGGACCAGACCGTGCAGGCCACCTCGGGCAGCGCGGCGGCCTGCACCAGGTCGACGCCCGCCGGCACGGGAAGCAGCTGCCCGGCCGGTACGACGACCTTCTGGGCGTAGCCGCCGCCCGCGAGCAGCGCGCACACCTCGTCGCCGACGGTCCAGCCGGACACTCCGGGGCCGATCGCGGCGATCCGGCCGGAGCACTCCAGGCCGGGGTAGGGGGACGCGCCGGGCGGCGGGTTGTAGAAGCCCTGACGTTGCAGGACATCGGCGCGGTTGACGGCGCTGGCCACCACCTCGACCAGCACCTCGCCCTCGCCGGCCACCGGATCGGGGACCTCGTCCCACACCAGCGCCTCGGGACCACCAGGTTCGGGAATCGTGATCGCATGCATGTCCGCGACGCTACTCCCCCCGATGTGCCGGGCGGCCGCGGCGCTCGACGCCCCGCCTCAGTCCCTGGGCAAGGGGCGCGGATGCGGGGTGATCTGGGTGCCGGGGCTGGCGCGCACGATGGTGATGAGCCGGTCCGTCAACTGGAGGGTGCCGATGGACCGGTCGTCGTAACCGAGCACCCGATGCCCGCGTACGACGCTCACCACCAGGTCGTCGATCTCGCGCGGCCCCTTGCCCGCCTCGGCGCGCACCACCGGCCGCTCCACGAGGTCCAGGCCGCTGCCCTGCTGGATGAGGTCCTCTATGACCATGCCGGCGGCGGGGCTGAGGACGGACAGGCCGAGCAGCCGGCCGGCCGCGCTGGCGCTGGTGATGACCGCGTCGGCGCCCGACTGCCGCAGCAGCGGGGCGTTCTCCTCCTCGCGCACCGCGGCCACGATCTTCGCGCTGCGGTTGAGCTGACGGGCGGTCAAGGTGACCAGTACGGCGGTGTCGTCGCGCTGCGGGGCAACGATGATCTGCCGGGCCCTGTGCACCTCGGCCCGCCTGAGCACATCGCTGCGGGTGGCGTCGCCCATGACCCCGGCGTAGCCGTCGGCGGTCGCCGCGTCGATCACCTTGGCGCTGGGGTCGACCACGACCACCTGCTCCTTCTTCAGCCCGGTCGCGCAGACGGTCTGTACGGCCGAGCGCCCCTTCGTGCCGAAGCCGACGACGACGGTGTGCTCGCGCAAGGCGGACCTCCAGCGTTTCAGGCGCCATTCCTCCCGGGTGCGCTCGGTGAGGACCTCCAGCGTGGTGCCGACCAGGATGATCAGAAACAGCACACGCAGGGGCGTGATGACGAAGATGTTGGTCAGCCGGGCGCTGTCGCTGACCGGGGTGATGTCGCCGTATCCCGTGGTGGAGAGGGTGACGGTGGCGTAGTAGAACGAGTCGAGCAGGTCCACGGAGTCATCGGCGCTGTCGTGGTAGCCCGCGCGGTCGGCGTAGACGACCAGCGCGGTGAGGACCAGCACCAGCAGCGCCATGAGCAGCCGTTTGGCGACCTGGCGGAGCGGCCGTTCCACCACCTTCATCGGCAGCTTCACCCGGTTGTCGACCAGGCGTTCGTCCGCCGTGAGGGTGTCGTCCTGCGGGATCCCGTTGGCATCGGGGGTGTTGAGGGTGTCGCCGTCCGCACGTTTCACGTGAAACATACCCCGATCCCCGCGGTCGTCCAGGGCAGGTCCAGCAGCTCCGTCTCCACACCCTGCCGGGCCCCGCCCGGAGGTACGACGGCCAGCGCGTCGGCGGCGGCGATGCCGCGCAGCATGGCCGGGCCGTTGTAGTGCAGCGGTACGGCGCGGTCGCCGCGCAGCACCACGGGGACGAGCCGGGTGTCGTACGGGTGCCCGTGCACCGGCTCCGTCAGCGGCAGCGTGTACGGCTCGGGGGCGGGGCGCGCGGCGAGGGTGCGCAGCAGCGGTTCGGCGAGCGTGATGAGGCCGGAGACGGCCGCGAGGGGGTTTCCGGGCAGGCCGACGAGGTGCTGGTCGTCCCTGGTGCGGGCCAGCAGCATGGGGTGGCCGGGGCGCACCTTCACGCCGTCGACGAGGAGTTCGGCGCCGAGGCGTTCCAGGGTGGGGTGGACGTGGTCGTGGGGTCCGGCGGCGGTGCCCCCGGTGGTGACGATCAGGTCGGCCGTCGAGGCGGTGATCGCCTTGTGCAGGGCCTTGGCGTCGTCACGGATCCGGCGCACCGCGACGACCTCGGCGCCGAACTCCTCGT
>NZ_MUNF01000289.1 GCF_002154555.1 Streptomyces murinus | reverse complement strand
AGTTATAGCTCACTAACTCGCATGTCAATCGCCGTCCGCGCGACCGTGCCGGGCGGTCGCGTCCGGTGCGTCCTGGGCCGGTGCCCGCATGCGGGGCGCTTCCCCTCGTGCTTCGCTGTGGAGCATGGAGACGCGGCCGCCATGACCGGGACGAGGCGCGAGCGGCGCCGCCCGCGGTGGGAGCGCATGCGCGGCTACTCCTGGGTGCTGCCGTCGCTGCTGCTCATCGGCATCGTGATGCTGGACTTCAACACCGGCGCGGCGTTCCGGATCGTCTCCTGGATCGTCCTGGTGCCCGGTCTCGCCGCAGCGGTCTGCGGGGTGGGGGCCACCGCCTGCATCGCCGTGGTGTCCCTGGTGGCGTACGCCCTCGTGGACCACGCCTGGCCCGACCACTACAAGGCGGGCCTGCCCGACTTCGTGCTGGTCGCTCTCGGCGGTGCGCTGGCCACCCTGGTGGCGGCCCTACGGGTGCGGCAGGAGCGACGCATGCTGCGTATGCAGGACATCCTGGAAACCTCGGTACGAGCCGTGCTGCGCCCGCTGCCCGCGCGCTGGGCCGGTCTTGAGCAGGCGGGCGCGTATCTCGCCGCGGATGTCGAGGCGCAGGTCGGGGGCGACTTCTACGACATCCAGCCCAGCCCCTACGGCACCCGCGTGCTCGTCGGCGATGTGCAGGGCAAGGGGCTGGGCGCGGTGGAGGCGGCGGCCGCGCTGCTCGGCACCTTCCGGGAGGCCGGGTACCACGAGGAGGACCTCGGGACGGTCGCCGAGCGGCTGGAGATCCGGATGCTGCGGCACCGCGTGCACACCACCGCGATCGGGCAGGAGGACGGCGACCGGTTCGCCACGGCCGTACTGGTCGCCTTCTCCAGGGGCGCGCCCGGGGTGGTCGACGTCATCAACTTTGGGCACGAGGCACCGCTCGCGATCAGCCCGCACGGTGTCCGTGAGCTGCCCGACGGGGACGGGGCGCCGATCGGGCTCTGCGATCTGACCGGCGGGCTGCCGCCGACCCGCCGGGTGCCGCTCGCGCCGGAGGAGACGCTGCTGCTCGTCACCGACGGGGTGACCGAGGCGCGTAACCGCAAGGGCGAGTTCTACGACCTCCAGGGCGATGTCGCCGCCGCGATGGCCGCCGACCCGGGCTGCGCCGCGCCCCGCCTCCTGGTCCGCCGCATTCGCGACGGCGTGCTCCGGCACAGCGGACGCCGCCTCACCGACGACACCACGATCTACGCCGTGCGCCGGCTCCCGGAGTCGGAGGAGAGCCCGGGGACGGGACCGTTGCCGGGGGCGCGCGAGAGGGGGCTCTCGGAGAAGGAGGGGTATTTCTGAGGAGGGGTATTCCTGAGGGGCGGCCGTGGGGAGGAACGGGTGCGGGGGAGTGCGTGCGCAGGCGGCTAGGGCCTGTCTGACAATTCCCGTCGTCGCCCGGAGGGCGGCCGCGCGGCGTCAGGTGCGTGCTCTCGGGGTGCCGGGCGTAGGCCCTCGTACTGGACGTACTTGGGTCTGCGCCCGGTGCCGCGAGAGTGCGTGCATGGCGTCGCGCGGCAGACGGGAATTGTCAGACAGGCCCTAGGGCCTCTCGGACAGTCCCTGGCCCCGCCTCCCGCTCCTC
>NZ_MUNF01000288.1 GCF_002154555.1 Streptomyces murinus | reverse complement strand
GCGGCGACCAGGCCGGCCGCCCCGCCAGGCTCGGCCCCGCTCGCCCCGACTCGGTTTGACGCCCAAGGAGGCAGCATCATGCTCGGCGCACAGATGCAGTTCGAACTCAGCAGACTGGTCGACGCGGCCTGGGCCGTCGCCGCCTACGCCGCACAGGGCCGCGACGACCTCAGCCCGCAGCAGCGCGCCGCGGTGGAACGGGCGCTCACCCTGTCCGGGCTGCCGGTCGGTCACCACGATCCGGAGTTCGCCGCCGCCCTGACCAGCCAGCTCGCCCAGGCCGCGGCCTTCGCCGAGGGCCCCACCAAGGGCTGGGGCGACATGCCTGACGAGGTGCTGCTCGCCCAGGGACGCGGCTCACGCCAGGTCGCCGACTGGATCGTGGACGAGGCCGCACCCGTCCTCGGCCTCACCGGCATCGCCGAGCGGACGGGCACCGCCTTCCTCGACGTCGGCGTGGGCACCGGCCAGCTCGCCGCCCGTATCGCCGAACGCTGGCCACGCGCCAGGGTCGTCGGCGTTGACCGCATGGAACGGGTCCTCGGCCTCGCCCGTACCGTCATCGACAAGGCGGGCTGCGCCGACCGGGTCGAGCTGCGCCACGGCGATGTCACCGACCTCGCCGACGACGCCCTCTACGACCTGGCCTGGCTGCCGCTGAGCTTCATGTCCCCGGACGCGATCCCCAAGGCCCTCGAAGCGGTGCGCCGGGTGCTGCGGCCCGGCGGCTGGGTGATCGCCACCACCTTCGCCGCCGATTCCGAACTCCCCATCGTCAACGCGATGTCCGACCTGGTCACCGCGGTCAACGGCGGCAGCTCCCTGACCCAGGAGGACCTCCTGGTGGAGATCCGCGCCGCCGGCTACAGCGAGTCCGTGGCCCTGCCTTCCACCCCGCTGACCGGCGCGCTGACCGCCGCCCGCGGCTGAGCCAGCACGAGGAGAGAGACATGACGAACCACGAGACCGGCTTCGCACCCGTCAACGGCACGGAGCTCTACTACGAACGCGCGGGCTCCGGCGACGCCGTGGTCCTGCTGCACACCGGCAACGGCAACACCACCATCTGGGACGGCCAGTTCGAGGACCTGGCCGAGGACTACACCGTGGTCCGCTACGACTGCCGGGGCTTCGGCCGCTCCGGATACCCGGACGAGCCGTACCAGTCCGCCGACGACCTCGCCGCCCTCCTCGACCACCTCGGCATCGAGCGCGCCCATGTGATCGGGCCGTCCTTCGGCGGCCGGATCGCCGTGGAGTTCGCGGTGCTGCACCCCGCCAGGGTCCGCTCCCTGCTGCTGGCCGCGCCGGTCAGCCGGGAGCACGAGTGGACCGACGAGGTGAACACCAACCGGATGGCCGAGGAGGACCTCATCTGGGCCGGCGACGACGACAAGGCCCTCGACATCAGCCTCGGCAGCTGGGTCGCCGGACCCAAGCGGACCCTCGCGGACATGGATCCGACGCTGATCGCGCGGCTGCGGATCACCGCCACCGCGGGCTACGACCGCAGGCGCAGGACGGTCGCCGAGACGGGCAACGAGCCCGACGAACTCGAACTCGTGCCCAACGCCGCCGAACGGCTCGGCTCCCTCCAGGTGCCCACGCTCGTCCTGATCGGCGGCATGGACCAGCCGGACGCCATCGAGATCGGCGAGCGGCTCGCGCGCGACATCCCCGGGGCGAGCGCCGAGTACATCGACGACCTCGGCCACATGATCACCATGGAGCGGCCAGAGGAGTTCCTCCAGAAGGCCCGCGCCTTCCTCGCGGAGGCGGCCCGAGCGGAGGCGGCCCGATGACCGGACTCCTCGCACCCCGCGCGCTCACCCCTGAGGAACTGTCCTCCGTCACCGCCGAGTTGGACGCCGTCCCCGTCCCCTTCCGGTTCGCCCTGTCGGCCGCCCGGCTGCCCACGGCCACCTTCGGACAGATGTCCCGCACCTGGACGGCCTTCCGGCGCGGCGTCGAGGCGTTCATCGACCGCTACGACGGCGACGCCGGCCGCATGGCCAAGGCCCTCGGCCTGCCCGAGCAACTGGTCCCGATGTGGGAGTCGTTGCCCGCGCGGGACTGGCACCTCATCGGCCGCCCCGACATGATCCTCGGCACCACCGACGGCACCGGACCCGAACGCTGCGTCATCGTCGACGTCAACGCGGGCTCCCTCGCGGGCCTGTTCCCGCTCAACGACATGCTGCTGCGCGCCCACCAGGCGGACGTGCTCAGGCCGGAGTTCGGCGCCTGCGGCGAACCCCGCTACCTGATGGGCCGTTTCGCGGACCTCCTGCGCCGGCACCTGACGCACGAGGACGGCCTGATCGCCCTCACCTACTACGCCGACGAGGCGGCAGGCGACGACCACTTCGACAACTGGCACTACCGCTCCCTGGTGCTGGAACTGGCCCGGCACGGACTGACCGCGCGCTCCGTGCACATGGAGGACATCGAGATCCGCGACGGCGCCGCCTGGCACCGGGGCGCCCGCATCGGACTCGTCCACCGCTACTTCCTGCCGGACGCCGAGAACCCGCACCACATGGCCGAGTTGGGCCGGATCTCCGCCGCCGCCCGCGACGGCGCCCTGCGGTCCATCACCGGGCTGTGGGGCGAGATCCTGGCCACGAAGGCGACCCTCGCCATGCTCTCCGACGAGGAGTTCACCGGCGAACTGCCGCCCTCCCTCGCCGCCGACCTGACCGAGGCGGTGCCCTGGACCCGGCGGCTCACCGAACGGCGCACCTTCTGGCGCGGCGAGCGCGTCGACCTGCTCGACTGGTCGCTGCGCAACCAGCACCGCCTGGTGATCAAGCCCGCGCTGGGGGAGAAGGGCCGGGACGTCCTCATCGGCCGCGAACTCACCGCTGCCGACTGGTCCGCCCTGATCGAGCAGGCGGTCGGCGCCGAACGCCCCTGGGTCGTACAGGAGTTGATGGCGGCGACCCCGAAACCCCTCTCCTTCCAGGACGACTCCGGCGACCTGCACGAGATCACCGTCCCCGTGGTCTACGGCTCCTATGTCCTGGACGGCGAGTTCGTCGGCGCCATCCGCCGCTACGGCATCAAGGGCGACGGCCACCTGATGATCAACGGCCTCCAGGGCGCCGTCCCGGCACCGGTCTACTGGGGCGCCGATGACTGACCTCGCGGCGCCGGACGACCTCATCCTGCTCAACCCCGGCCCCGCGTGCACCTCACCGGGGGTGCGTGCGGCCCTGCTGCGGGGCGATCTGTGCCACCGCGAACCGGAGTTCGCCGAGCTCCTCGCCCGGCTGCGC
The DNA here is from genome assembly GCF_002154555.1 of Streptomyces murinus. Lineage (GTDB taxonomy): Bacteria > Actinomycetota > Actinomycetes > Streptomycetales > Streptomycetaceae > Streptomyces > Streptomyces murinus. The sequence continues at coordinate 7,264 of NZ_MUNF01000288.1, read as the reverse complement.
ACCTCGATCACCCGGTGCCTCGGCGTGCCGGACACCCATGAGACGGTGCTGATCACCGGCTCCGGCACGGCGGCCATGGAGACGGCCGTGATCGGCTCGGTCCGCGCCGGACGCAAGCTGCTGGTCGTCAACAACGGGGTGTACGGCGCCCGGCTGCTGGCCATGGCCGAGGCCCATGGGATCGAGACGGTCGTGGTGCAGGCACCCTGGACCACTCCGGTCGATCCGGTCGCCATCGCCGATCGCCTGCGGTCGGACGGGCACATCGACGCCGTCGCGTGCGTGCATCACGAGACGACCACCGGAATGCTCAACCCGATCGCTGAGATCGGCGCGATCGTCCGGGATCATGAGGCGGTCTTCCTGGTCGACGCGATCAGTTCGACCGCTATCGAGTCACCCGATCTCGCCGAGGCCGGCGCCGACATCATCTGCGGGACGGCGAACAAGGGCCTGCACGGCATCCCCGGCGTCTCCTTCCTGCTGCTGTCCACCGCCAAGGGCGTCGACCGGGTCGCCGCGGTGCCCCGGCGCAGCGTCTACCTCGATCCCGCGGCCCAGCTGGCGGCCCAGCGCGCCGGGGACATCCCGTTCACCCCTGCCGTCCAGACGTGCTACGCGCTGGACGAGGCGATCACCGAGTACGAGACCGCCGGCGGGTACGCGGCACGCGTCCGGCTGTACCGGGAGCGGGCGGCCGTGGTGCGCGCCGGGTTCGCCCGGCTGGGCCTGCCGGTCCTGATCGAGGAGCCGTACCGCGCGAACTCGGTCACGGCGCTCGAACTGCCCACCGGCGTCGCCTACCCCGCGCTGCACGACGAGCTGAAACGGCGCGGCTACGTCATCTACGCGGGCCAGGGCCGCCTGTCGCGGACCCACTTCCGCATCGCCACCATGGGCGAGATCCCGCTGCCCCGACTGGTGGAACTGGAAGGGGCGTTGGAGGAGTCGATACGGCACCTGGCGAAGGCGCGGAGCGCGTAGGAACGGGCACGGGAGCGGCTGAGAGAAACACGCCGAAGAAGCAGTCGTGACGTGACGACGAAGACCCCGCCGGTCGTACGCCCGGCGGGGCCTTCCGCACGTCCCCCGCGCCCGCCGCGAACGGCCGCGCCGGAATCCCGGATGCGCGCCATGGCCGACCATGACAGTCTCCACGCATGTCGATCATCGGTGTGTCTCCCGAGGTGTCCCTCGCGTACGAGACCTTCGGCGACCCCGGCGACCCGCCGGTCCTGCTCGTGATGGGATTCGGCGCGCAGCTGCTCGCCTGGCACGAGGACTTCTGCCGGGCGCTGGCCGGCCGCGGCCGCTATGTGATCCGGTACGACAACCGCGACTGCGGACTGTCCACCAGGTTCGACGACCATCCCGTCGACATGGGCGAGTTCATCGCCGCCGTCAGCTCCGGTGACCTTGCCACCGCGCTCGCGATGGTTCCCTACCGGCTCTCCGACATGGCCGCCGACGGCCTCGGCCTGCTCACCGCGCTCGGTGTCGAACGCGCCCATGTGGTCGGCGCCTCGATGGGAGGGATGATCGCCCAGACGATGGCCGTCTCCGCCCCGGAGCGGGTGCTGACCCTGACCTCGATGATGTCCTCGACCGGCGAGAGCGCGTACGGCCGGCCGAGCCCCCAGGCGCAGGCCGTGCTGTTCGGCCCGAGGCCCGCGGACCGGGACGGATACGTCGCGGCGGCGGAGAAGGAACTGGTGTGGGCCTCCAAGCGGTACGGCGACGCCGCGGCGCTGCGCGAACTGGCCGCCGCGAGCTACGACCGCGCCTACCGCCCCGCGGGGATCGGACGACAGCTCGGCGCGATGATCCTCAGCGGCTCCCGCGCGGACGCGCTGCGTGAACTGCGGGTACCGACACTGGTGATCCACGGCCTGGACGACACACTGATCGACCCCAGCGGCGGCAGACGCACGGCGGAACTGGTGCCCGGCGCCGAACTCCTGCTGCTCCCCGACATGGGCCACGACCGCCCCCGCGAACTGTGGCCCACACTCATCGACGCGCTGGTGGCCCACACCGGCCGAGAGTGAGCGCGCATCGCGACGCTGACGAGTTCCAGTCCGCCGTGTCGACCACCCGGTCCTAGGGCCTGTCTGACAATTCCCGTCGTCGCCCGGAGGGCGGCCGCGCGGCGTCAGGTGCGTGCTCTCGGGGTGCCGGGCGTAGGCCCTCGTACTGGACGTACTTGGGTCTGCGCCCGGTGCCGCGAGAGTGCGTGCATGGCGTCGCGCGGCAGACGGGAATTGTCAGACAGGCCCTAGCCCTCCGCGTCGACCACCCGGAACCGTTCGGCCACGACCAGCGCGTCGTCGTCCACGACGGGCGTGTAGCCGAGCAGTTCGGTCACCTGCTCACCGCGGAAGAAGTCCCGGTGCGCGGCGGCCCACTCCTGGACGTTCGCGTAGCCGCGGCCCTCGTCCAGCGCGAACCGGTCGTCCACCTCGCGGAACGGGATCACCCGGGCCTCGGTCAGTTCGATCACGACGGCCGTACGGTCGTCCGAGTCGAGCACCGCGTACCGCTGGCCGGCCTCCGGGACGGGCTGCCCTATCTGCTCCAGGATCTCGACCAGCGCCGTCATGGCCGTCTTGCGGCCGCTGATGATGGCCTCGACCCCGCTGTCGCGCTCCGGGCCGGGAAAGGCGAGGGCGAGCTTGGGGAGATCGTCAGCACTCATACGGCCGAGCGTACCTGACGGTGTGTCCGAACTCGTGTAACTCACAACGGAGTTGCCCGGAAGACGGAAGACGGAAGACGGAACGCGATAGGCGGAAGACGGAACGCGGAACGCCGGCCCGTCCGACCCGCGGCGGGGGTCGGACGGACCGGCGTCGAGGCGCTCACACGGTCCGGAGGGGTCCCGGACTACTTGGTGAAGGCGCCGGTCCCGTTCGGGGTGCCGAGGCCCGTCGGGCCGTCGTAACCCTTGCCCGCCTGGCACAGGTAGGCGACGTCGCAGGACCCGTTCGAGCCGCTGGTCACGTCGTTCAGCTGGTCCGGGTGGGAGTACGGGTACGACGCCGGGGTGTCACCCGAGCCCGGGGCGCCCGCGAGGGCGTAGACACCGGCGATGAAGGGCGCGGCGGCGCTGGTGCCGCCGTACACGTTCCAGCCGCTGGCCTGGTAGGTGTCGTAGACGGCGAGACCGGTGGCCGGGTCGGCCACGGACGCGACGTCGGCGACTGCGCGCTTGGCGCAGTCGGTGTCCTTCTGCCAGGACGGCTTGGCGTCGTACTGCGAGCAGCCCGAACCCGCGCCGTCGCCGCCGGCCGAGGTGCCCCAGACGGTCTCGGAGTAGCCGCGGGTGCTGCTGTCCTTCTTCAGCGAGGTGCCGCCGACCGCCGTCACGTACTGCGAGGCCGCCGGGTACTCGACGCCGTAGCCGCTGTCACCGGAGCTGACGGTGATGGCGACGCCGGGGTGCTTGAAGTACTGGTCGTCCGCGGTGGTGTCGTCGGACCCCTCGCTGCCGCCGTAGCTGTTGGACACGAACTTGGCGCCCTGCTTGACGGCCTGGTTCACGGCCGCGCCCAGGTCGTCCATGCTCGCCGACTTGGCCTCGACCAGCAGGATGTTGCACTGCGGGCAGGCCGCGCTGACCATGTCGACGTCGAGGGAGATCTCACCGGCCCAACCCGCGTCCGGCGTCGGGTAGTTGCTGCCGCCGTCCTGGTCGATCTTCTTGAAGCAGCCGTTGTCCGTGCTGCACTCGGGAAGGTTGTACTGGGAGCGGTAGGCCGCCAGGTCCTTCTCGGCGTTCGGGTCGTCGTTGGCGTCGACGATCGCGACCGTCTGCCCCTTGCCGCCGTCCTTCGGGAGGTTGTAGGCGGCGGCCAGGTCGGACGGACCGAAACCCTGCGGGGTGTCGTTGCGGCCGAGGGACTTGTGCTGGGCGATGTCGGTGCGCTCGACCGACTGGCAGGCCATGTAACCGGGCTTGCTCGGCTGCGAACACAGCCGGTGCGTGTGCACCGACGCGGCCGCGGAGGTGGTCGCCGCGTGCGAGGCGGCAGGGGTGGTGGCGAAGGCCGACGTCTGCGTGGCGACGGCCACGCCGCCGGTGATCAGAGCCGCCGCGGACAGCAGCGCCGGGGCGCTGCGACGTATGCGGTTCCTTCTGCGGTGGGAATGCAAGAAACTGCCCTCCGTGGGGGGATGGACGACTCCGGAGCGACGGCCTGATGGGCATGTCAAAGGCATGACAACCCACCGTTGGGGGTGGCCGGCCGGAGTCTGGTTCTGGGCATGTCGATGGATCTGCCACCCCGGTCAGTGGTGGCTGGGCTTGAGGTTATTGACTGTTTGCCGTTGAGAACAAGGGCAGTTGGTAAAACCTTGGCCCAAGCTCTTTGAACGGCCGATATGTTGTGCGGCCATGGAGCTGGACGACACCACCGTCAACCGACTGATGTCCCTCGGGCTCGCCCGCTACGAGGCCCGGATCTATCTGTCACTCATCAGGCGCGGCTCCTACACGGCCGCCGAGGTGGCCCGCGAGGCCGATGTGCCGCGCCAGCGCGTGTACGACGTCCTGGACGCCCTGGTACGGCGGCAGTTGGCCACCGCACGCCCCGGACGTGTGACGACGTACTCCGCGGTGCCCCCCGAACCGGCCCTGGCCCGGCTGATGTCCGCCCAGCGGGAGACCGTCGACCGACTGGAGCGGGCCTCGCAGGAACTGGCCGGACTGCTGGGCCCGCTGTGGGCCCAGGGCCGGCAGCACACCGACCCCCTGGACTACATCGAGGTGCTGCGCGACCCGAAGGCGATCGGTGAACGTTTTGCCGATATCCAGTTTCAGGCCCGTCACGAACTCCTCACCTTTTGCAAACCACCCTTCGTCGCGCCGCCCGAGAACACGGCGGGCATCACCGCCGTGCGGCGCCTCCACCAGAGCGGCGGCACGGTCCGCGCGATCTACCTCCCCGACACCCTGGCCGACCCCGAGACCGCCGACCATGTCCGCCGGTTCGCCGCGGCGGGGGAGGAGGCGCGCTTCGCCCCCGACCTCCCGCTCAAGCTCGTCATCGCCGACGCGTCCCTGGTCCTGTGCGACATGCCGGACCCGGTGGCGGGGGCGGACACCACGACGACCCTGTTCATCGAACATCCGGCTCTCGCGGCCTGCCTGCGGCTGGCGTTCGACACGGTGTGGGCGGCGGCCCGGCCGGGTCCGGAGTCGTGAACTCCCCTGCCGCGGCGAAGGGATGGCCGGGGCGGGGGAGTGGCCGGATGTGAAGAAGTGGTGAGATGTGCGAAGGCGGTGGCGGGATCACCTGCTGGTGCTCCCGCCACCGCCTGCCCCGTCCGAGCTGCCCGGTCAGGGGCGCAGGATCAGCCGGATCGGGTCGCCGGTCTTGTTCTCCAGGCGTTCGACCGCCTCGGCCGCCTGTGCCAGCGGGAGTTCACCGCTGATCGAGGCGGAGAAGTCCAGGCGGCCGCCCTGGAGCAGGGACAGCAACTGCGGCAGCGCGACCGGCATGTCGGAGCCGTAGTGGCCGAGGATCTGCTGCTGGAGGTAGCTGAAGCGGGTGCCGTCGGCGACGGTCAGCGGCTGGTCGGTGAGGCCGACGAGAACCAGTCGGCCCTTGGCCGCGAGCACCGACAGCGCCTGCGCGCGGACCGCCGGGACGCCGGCGAAGTCGAACGCGGCGGCGAGACCTGCCCCGCCGGTCGCCTCGCGGATCCGCTCGCGCAGCGCCGGGTCGGCGGAGTCGAGCGCCAGGTCCGCGCCCTGGGCGAGGGCGCGCTCGCGGGCGGTGGGATTGGGGTCGATCGCGACGACCGGGTACGCGCCGACGGTCCGCAGCAGCTGGACCGCGTGGACGCCGAGCCCGCCGACGCCCCAGACGCCGACCGCCTCGGCGGGCTTCACGGCGCCCGTGACGGTGATCGCGCCCCAGGGTGTGGAGACCGCGTCCGGGATGATCGCGCCCTGGTCGAAGGGGATGGCCGCGGGCAGCTCGGTCAGGGCGTGCTCGGAGGAGAGCGCGTACTCGGCCCAGCCGCCGTCGTAGTCCACGCCCCGGGTGTAGGTGACGCCCTCGCGGATCTCACCGGCGTACAGCACGACCCGCTGGCCCGGGGTCCAGCGGGTGACGCCGGGGCCGGTCCCGGCGATGGTGCCGGACACCTCATGGCCCAGGGTGACCGTGTCGCCGCGCAGCAGCAGCGGGGTGAGGGTGCCGTCGATCAGATGGACGTCCGACAGGCAGACGCCCGCGGCCTCCACCTTCACCAGGACTTGACCGGGGCCGGGTTCGGGCTTCGCCACTTCCTCGATCCGCAGGGTGCGGCTGGGGATGTGCAGCCGGGCGGCGAGCATCTGCTCCATGACATGGCCTCCTTGGCGCGACGGCGACCCCTGGGGCCGCGAGCCCCTTAACGCAAGTCGCCTTGCGATGAAACCTACGCCCGCCCTCGGACTAAAGCAAGTAACCCTGCGTTATGGTGGACCATGCCCTCGCCCGACCAGAACGCACCGCCGCTGCGCCGCCGCGGAGCCCGGATGCGCTCCGCCGTGCTCGCCGCCGCCGTGGACGTCCTGACCGCACAGGGGCTCGCCGGTACGACCGTCGGTGCCGTCGCCCGCGCCGCCGGCGTCCATGAGACCTCCGTCTACCGGCGGTGGGGGAGCCGCGAGAACCTGATCCTGGAAGCGCTGACCGAACAGCTCGACGCGGCGATGCCCGTGCCGGACACCGGACGCGTCCGCGATGACCTCGCCACGTACTTCGGCGCGCTCGCCCGGCTGCTGGCCACCGCCCAGGGTGAGGCGCTGCTGCGGCTGAGCGTCGAACGCGACGACACCCTGCCGGACCGCCGCCTCCCCTACTGGGCCGAGCGTCTCGAACGCGGCGCCGTCATGGTCCGCCGGGGCGTCGAGCGCGGCGAACTCGCCCCGGACACGGACCCCGGCCTCGTCATCGAGGCCATCAGCGGCGCCCTGTTCACCCGCGCCCTGATCAGCGGCGCCCCCCTCGACGAGCACCTCGCCACCCGTCTCGTCGACTTGACGCTCACGGGAGCCCTGCCGCGCACCCCGGCCGGTCCCTGACACGGCCCGCGGGGCCGACCTAAAATCCCGGCGTCCCGGAATCCGGAATCCCGGGACGCCGTACGCCGTACGGCGGTCGGCGGCGGGAGTGAACGGACGGCGAGCGGACGGCGGGCCGTCGGTGAGCCGCGCCGGCATCTGTGGGCCGCCCCGCGCGACCTCTAGCCGCGATCGGCGGCCGACCCCGCC
>NZ_MUNF01000287.1:3319-5785 GCF_002154555.1 Streptomyces murinus | reverse complement strand
CGCGCTGCTCGGCGCCGAGCACGCGCTGACCTCGGCGAAGATCCTGAAGAAGGGCGATGTCGTCGGCTACGTGGACGACCAGCTCGGCGGGCAGACCCCGATCGTGGTCACCCAGGACGTCACCGCGGTCGGCTGGTCGGGCCTGAAGGTCAAGCTGTCCTTCGCCGCCGGCACCGTCCCGCACACCGCGAAGGCCGGCACCCAGGTCGGCACCCTCACGGTGGGCGACGGCAGCACGGCCGGCGTCAAGGTCCCGGTGGCCCTCCAGCGGGACCTGGCCGAGCCCGGCTTCGGCGCGAAGCTCACCCGCATCGGCTGACCGCACGTCCCGCACACCCCCCGCGCACCCCGTCACGGCGCCCCACCCGGGCGCCCCGTGGCGGGGTGCGTGCTAGCGTCACGAATCGGGGCAGGTCGCCGGTTCCCGGGACACGGCCGCGAACTGGACGAGAAGCGGCCGGGAACACCGAAGGAAACGGCCGAGAACAGAAGACGGGACACGGGGAGTGCCTTCAGGTGGCCACTGCGGAGCCGACACGCGCCGACGACGCCGGACCGGGCCCGGAAAACGGCCCACGAATACGCCTGTCCACGCCTGACGCGGACACCGGCGCGAAGGGTCGTACGAGCAGCCGTACAAGCAGCCGTACGAGCGGCCTTACGACGGTCCGTGCGAGCGATCGTACGGACGACGTGCCCGGCGGCCGCCTCACCCGTCTCCTCGCGCCCCTCGAACCCCTTCGCGCCCGTATGCTGCGCCACCCCGTGCTGTGGGTCACCGTGCTCGCGGGCGTGCTGCACATCATCTGGTTCTTCACGTTCGCGAACAGCGGCGGCGATCTCGCGGCGCAGGACGCCTGGGCGGAGTTCGTCGGCCGGCACCCGGACTCGGCGTACAACCTCGCCTGGTACGGGGGCATGCACCCGGTGTCGTACAGCGTGGTGTCGCCGTATCTGATGGCGGTCCTCGGCGTCCGTACGACGATGATGATCGCCGGCACCGTCTCGGCGGGCCTGCTGACGCTGATCCTCATCCGCAGCCGGGCCGTGCGGAACCCCCTGTGGGCCTCGATGGCCGGGGTCTTCGCGCTGCTGTGCAACGCGATGTCGGGCCGGGTGACCTTCGGACTGGGCACGATGTTCGCGCTCGGCGCGGTGGCGGCGGTGTTCTGCTGGCCGTACCGCTGGCGGCACAGACGCTGGGCGAAGGCGGCGGTGGCGGCCCCGCTGGCCGGGCTCTCCACCATGGCCTCGCCGGTCTCCGGACTGTTCGTCGGCCTGGTCGCGGTCGCACTGTTTTTGCAGAAGCGACGGCCGGGCGCATGGGCGCTCGGGCTCGCCCCCGCGGCGGTGGTGGCCGCGTCGTACTTCCTCTTCCCCTTCTCCGGCACCCAGCCGATGACGATCGGCTCGGTCAGCCTGCCGCTGATATACGGCCTGCTCTGCCTGTTCCTGGTGCCGAAGGAGTGGATCACGGTCCGGCTGACGGCGGCCGTCTACAGCGCCATGGTGGTGGCGGTGTGGGTGGTCAGCTCGCAGATCGGTTCGAACATCTCGCGGCTGCCGATGCTGTTCGCGGGCGCGACGCTGATCGCGGCGCTGCCGTTCACCGTGCCGAAGTCGCGCAAGTGGTACGCGACGGTGGTGGCGTTCCTGGGGTTCGTCGGCTGGATCGGCTACAAGTCGGTCGACGACATCGTGCACACGACCCCGACCGCGTCCTGGGCGCACGAGCTGGCGCCGCTGGTCAACCAGTTGCAGAAGGTCGGCGCGGAGCGGGGGCGGGTGGAGGTCGTACCGGCGCGTTCGCACCGCGAGGCGTCCGCGCTCGCGCCGTACGTCAACCTGGCGCGGGGCTGGAACCGGCAGGCCGACATGGAGCGCAACCCGCTCTTCTACGACGACACGCTCAACTCGGCGAACTACCACGAGTGGCTCCAGCGGTGGGCCGTGCACTTCGTGGTGCTGCCCAAGGACAACCCGGACGGGGACGGCGGCGAGCGCGAGCGGCAGCTGCTGCGGCGCGGGATGCCGTACCTGACGCAGATCTGGGGCGATGCCAACTGGCAGCTGTTCAAGGTGACCGACCCGACCCCGCTGGCCGAGCCGAACGCGCGGGTGGACCGTGCCGAGCAGGGCGAGATGACCCTGGACGTGCGCAAGGCCGGCCGCATCCTGATCCGGATCCCCTACTCCCCCTGGCTCAGCGTGGTCGACGCCCACGGCAAGAGCCTGAAGGGCCCGCAGGTGATCCCCTCGCCGCCGGGCACGGAGAAGAAGTACCGCAATGTCAACGGGTGCCTCATGGAGACCCCCGAGGACGCGAACGGCGACAAGTGGACGATGCTGATCGCGCCGCGCGCGGGCACGTACCGCCTTGCCGCCCCGTACCAGCTGCCCCGGGGCACGCCGTGTCCCGACGCCCTGAAGTAGGCCCCTGACCCGGGGCCCTAGGGCCTGTCTGAC
>NZ_MUNF01000287.1:0-3295 GCF_002154555.1 Streptomyces murinus | reverse complement strand
GCCGCGCGGCCGCCCTCCGGGCGACGCCGGGAATTGTCAGACAGGCCCTAGCGCGGATACCGGGCCAGCCAGCCCGGTGCCGAGCCCGCCGGGCCGTGCAGGGCGGGGCCCTGGGTCATCTCCATGGCGAAGTCGTCGGCGAGTTCGAGGACGGTGGGGCGGCCCTCCAGCTCGGCGAGCCAGGCCGGGGGCAGGGCGGTCTCGCCGTGGAGGGCGCCCAGCAGGGCACCGGTGAGGGCGCCGGCGGCGGCCGAGGGGCCGCTCTGGTTGACGGCGAGGCACAGTCCGTGCCGTACGTCCTCGCCGACCAGGGCGCAGTAGACGGCGGCGGCGAGCAGCCCGTCGGCCGTGCCGTCGCCGGTCAGTTCCTCCACCCGCGCGGGGCTCGGCATGCCCTGCCGTACCGCGCCGAGCGCGTGCTGGAGGGCGTCGGAGACCGGCTGGTGGCCGGGGCGGACGGCGAGCAGGGCGAGGGCCTGCTGCACGGCGCCGTCCAGGCTCTCCCCGCGGGCGAGGCCATGCACGATCACGGCGTACGCGCCCGCCGACAGACAGCCGACCGGGTGGCCGTGGGTCTGCGCCGCGCACTCCACCGCGAGCTGCACGACGAGCTGGGGCTCCCAGCCGACCAGCAGCCCGAAGGGCGCGGAGCGTGCGACCGCCTCCGGCCCCTGTTCGGCCGGGTTCTTGGGCTTGTCCAGCGTGCCCATCCTGTCGTCGCCGAACCCGATGAGCAGCGACCTGCTCGGCCCCCGGCGCGCGTACAGCCACTCCTCGCGGGCCAGCCAGCCGTCCTCCGCGCGGCGCTCGTCCGGCCCCCAGTCCCGCTGGGTTGCGGCCCAGCGCAGATACGCCCGGTGCAGATCGGTCGGCGGATGCCAGGCGCCGGTGTCGCGGCGCACCTGCGCGCGGATCAGCCCGTCCACGCTGAACAGGGTCAGCTGGGTGTGGTGGGTGATGGTGCCGCGCCGCCCGTGCCCCGCGGTGAGGTCGAGCAGCCCCTCGGGGCCGTGGGCCGCGCGGATCTCCTCCAGGGTGAGCGCGTCGACGGGCCCGCCGAGCGCGTCGCCCACCGCGGCCCCCAGCAGGGTGCCGCGCACCCTGCTGCGAAAGTCCTGCTGCTCGGCACGGCCCCAGACGGCACCGGTCGTCGTCGCCACCCAGACCCTCCTCAGGCACCGTCCGCCCGCACGACGGTCCGCACTCTAATCGACCGCGAAGACGGCCCTCGGTGGGCCGAGGCGACCCTCACGGGTCATTCACGTCCATCGATGACCGCTTCGACACCATCCAGAATGCGATCCAGCCCGAATTCGAGCGGATCGATACCGTCCGGTTGAAATGCGCCGTCCGCGATGGCCTTGGTGAGTGCGGGGAAGCGTTCGGCGTGCCGTGCGAGGAGGTCGGCGGCGAGCCGGTCCCACTCGGCCGACTGCTCCTCCTCGTGGTCGGCCTGCTGCTGGGCGACGTTGCGTACGAGCCCGATCAGCAGCAGGAAGACACGGTGCCGCTGGGCGCCGTCGAGGCCGGTGGGTTCGAGGGCGGCGAGCGCCGCGTCCAGCCAGCGCAGCTGCCGGGGGCCGAAGACACGGCGGCGCAGGGCGGTGGCGGTGAGCAGCCAGGGGTGGGCGGCGTACACGTCGGCGCACTGCCGGGTCCACGCGCGTACGGCCTCGCGCCAGGGCCCGTCCTCGCCGCGCTCCGGCATCTCGGGCCCCTCCCCCATCACCTCCTCCACCATCAGCTCGACCAGCTCGGTCTTGCCGGGGACGTACCGGTACAGGGCCATCGCCGACACCCCGAATCCGCCGGCGACCTTGCTCATGGAGACGGCGTCGAGCCCTTCCCGGTCGGCCAGTTCGGCGGCGGCCGCTGCGATGCGGCGGGGGGTCAGCTTCGGCTTGGGCCCCCGGGTGGGCTGCTCCTGCTCGCCCCAGAGCAGGGCGAGGACGGCACGGGGATCGCGCGTCTCGTCCTGCTGCCCCTTGCTCCGTACGCCGTCCCGTTCGACCACGATCCGCTCCCGACTCCCCTGCGGTGCCCGCCCCTTGACTGGCACCCCATCAACTGTATATACCGTAAACCACCGTCTATTGCTGACGACATAAACAGTTTAGGGGGAACATCATGCTGCCGACCTACCGCGCCCTGAAGCGCCGCGCCCTCGCCAAGTCCCTCCTGATCACCGCCCCGAACGGCATCGACGAGTCGTCGTACGTCCGTATCGGCGGCCTCGACCAGTGGATCTCCGTCCGGGGCGAGGACCGGTCGAACCCCGTGCTCCTGGAGCTCCACGGCGGTCCCGGCGCCTCCAACTCGATCTTCACGCCGCGCACCCGCGCCTGGGAGCGGCACTTCACGATCGTCCGCTGGGACATGCGCGGCGCGGGCCGGACCTTCGCGGCGCACGGCCCGGCCGGCCAGGGTGAGCTGACCCTCGACCGCCTCTACGCCGACGCGCTGGAGGTCACCGACCATGTCCGCGCCCGCCTCGGCGTGCCGAAGGTCGTCCTGCTCGCCAACAGCTTCGGCACCGTCACCGGCCTGCGCCTGGCCCGGGACCACCCCGAGCGCTACTCGGCGTACGTCGGCACGGACCAGAACATCATCGCGGGCGGCACGGACACTTCCGCCTACGACGACCTGCTCGCCCGTCTGCGCGGTGCCGGAAAACGGCGGCAGCTGTCCCGCCTGACCGCGATGGGCCCGGACCGCGCGGCCTGGTCCCCGGAGGACTGGTCCTCCTACGCCAAGACGGTGACCACGACCGACCCCCTGACCTACGACACCATGAAGACGGTCGTCATCCGCTCCCTCTGGTTCTCCCCCCTCCACACCCTGCGCGACCTGCGCGCCTACCTGAGGGGCATGACCTTCTCCGAACAACTGGGCCCGCAGGCCATGTCCTTGGACGAATACGCGGAGGGCACCACCTTCCACCTCCCCGTCTTCCTCTTCCAGGGCGCCGAGGACGTCCTGACCCCACCGGGACCGGCCCGCCGCTTCCACGACCAACTGACGGCTCCGCTCAAGGACTTCGCCCTCATCCCCGACGCCTCCCACTTCGCCGCCTTCCGGCGCCCGGACGTGTTCCTGGAACTGCTGGTGGGGAGGGTGCGGCCGGTGGTGACGGGGGTGGGGGTGGATGGTTGAGCCCGGCGGAGTGGGACCGGATCAGCCGTACCAGGTGATGTCGCAGATGTAGACGCACTCGTGACGGGGCACGGCGAGAAAACTGATGAAGCCTCGTCCGCCGAGGGTGTCGCACTCACGCAGCGCGTCCGGGGTCAGTTCA
>NZ_MUNF01000286.1 GCF_002154555.1 Streptomyces murinus | reverse complement strand
GCCGACGGCCAGACCTCCGTGGAGTTCCGTGACGTCGTCTACTTCGACCTCGCCCTCGACTACCGCAAGGCCACCCGTATCGCCCTGTCCGCCTCCCAGGACACCTCGCAGACGACCCTCGCCGAGGCCGTCGGCCTGTTCCAGGCGCTCGGCAAGGACGTCAGCGTCATCGGCGACGTCCCCGGCATGATCGTGGCGCGTACGGTGGCCCGGATCATCGACCTCGCCCATGACGCGGTCGCCAAGGGCGTCGCCACCGAGGAGGACGTCGACACCGCGATGCGCCTCGGCGTCAACTACCCGCTCGGCCCCTTCGCGTGGGACCGCAGGCTGGGTGACGAGTTCGCCTACGACGTCCTGGACGCGATGCACGAACGCGACCCCTCCGGACGCTACGCGCCCTCCCTCGCGCTCTACCGCCACGCCTACGCCGACGACAAGCGGGAGGGCACCTCATGACCACGCCCCGGCGCGACACGTACACCCCCGAGACACTGCTCTCCGTCGCCGTCCAGGTCTTCAACCAGCGCGGCTACGACGGCACCTCCATGGAGCACCTGTCCAAGGCGGCCGGCATCTCCAAGTCGTCGATCTACCACCATGTCAGCGGCAAGGAGGAGCTGCTGAAGCGGGCCGTCAGCCGCGCCCTGGACGGCCTTTTCGCCATCCTGGAGGAGCCGGCGGCGCGCGAGGGGCAGGCGGTGGAGCGCCTGGCACACGTCGTGCGGCGCATGGTCGAGGTGCTCATATCCGAGCTGCCGTATGTGACCCTGCTGCTGCGGGTGCGCGGGAACACCGCCACCGAGCGCTGGGCGCTGGAGCGGCGCCGCGACTTCGACCACCGGGTCGCCGAGCTGCTCAAGGCGGCCGCCGCCGACGGGGACGTACGCCCCGACGTGGAGGTGCGGCTGGCCACCCGGCTGGTCTTCGGCATGATCAACTCCATCGTGGAGTGGTACCGGCCGGAGGCCCGCGGCGCCTCGGGCCGCGAGGTGGCCGACGCGGTCGTCCAGCTGGTCTTCTCCGGACTGCGCCGGGCCGCCTGACCTTCCGATGACGCCGGGCTGTCCGACCTTCTGATGACCCGAGAAAAACAGCCTACGGATCACAGCCTGCTGATCTGGGAAGACGGCCTAGGCGTCCGGTTCCAGGTCCTCCTCCTCGAACACCAGCAGCGTGCGGGTGCTCAGCACCTCCGGGATCGCCTGGAGCCGGGTGAGCACTAGTTCGCGCAGCGTCCGGTTGTCGGGCGTGTGCACCAGCAGCAGGACGTCGAAGTCACCGCCCACCAGCGCGATGTGCGAGGCCCCGGGCAGCTGGCGCAGCTGCTCGCGGACCGTGCGCCAGGTGTTCTGGACGATTTTCAGCGTGATGTACGCCGAGGTGCTGTGCCCGGCCCGCTCATGGTCCACGCGGGCGCCGAAGCCCCGGATCACCCCGTCCTCGACCAGCCGGTTGATGCGCGCGTAGGCATTGGCCCGCGAGACATGGACGCGTTCGGCGACCGACCGTATCGAGGCGCGGCCGTCCGCCTGGAGGATGCGCAGGATGTCCTGATCGATGGCGTCCAGCGGTCGCGCCGGCGGCGGCAGCGCGTCCTGCGCTGTCTCGGCCATTTGTTCAGGTGCCATGTCCCCCCGCTTCATCGCCGTGGACGTCCTGCGTTCATTGCAGGCTGTGGAGAACCGTTTGTCCACAGCCTGGAGGTGCCTGTAGCCAAAATGTGCCGACGACCGAACAATCGGTAGGTGAGACGGGTCACAGCCGACACGTCTCCCGTAGCCGCTCCCACGAGGAGGTGCCGTCATGACGGTTCTGGAGCAGCGGGGCGCGTACCGGCCATCGCCGCCGCCCGCCTGGCAGCCCCGTATGGACCCCGCGCCGCTGCTGCCCGACGCCGAGCCGTATCGCGTCCTCGGCACCGAGGCGGTCGCCAAGGCCGATCCCGATCTGCTCCGCAGGCTCCACGCACAGCTGGTGCGCGGCCGCCGCTACAACACGCAGGCCACCGCGCTCACCAAGCAGGGCCGACTCGCCGTCTACCCCTCCAGCACCGGCCAGGAGGCCTGCGAGGTCGCCGCCGCCCTGGCCCTCGAAGAGCGCGACTGGCTCTTCCCCAGCTACCGCGACACCCTGGCTGTCGTCGCCCGCGGAGTGGACCCGGTCGAGGCACTCACCCTGCTGCGCGGCGACTGGCACACCGGCTACGACCCGTACGCACACCGGGTCGCCCCCCTCTCCACCCCGCTGGCCACCCAGCTGCCGCACGCCGTCGGCCTCGCCCACGCCGCCCGTCTCAAGGGCGACGACGTGGTCGCGCTCGCCATGATCGGCGACGGCGGCACCAGCGAGGGCGACTTCCACGAGGCGCTGAACTTCGCCGCCGTCTGGCAGGCACCCGTCGTCTTCCTGGTGCAGAACAACGGCTTCGCCATCTCCGTCCCGCTCGCCAAGCAGACCGCCGCGCCCTCCCTGGCCCACAAGGCCGTCGGCTACGGCATGCCGGGCCGGCTGGTCGACGGCAATGACGCGGCCGCGGTGCACGAGGTGCTCACCGACGCCGTACGGCACGCCCGCGCGGGCGGCGGACCGACACTGATCGAGGCGGTCACCTACCGCATCGACGCCCACACCAACGCCGACGACGCCACCCGCTACCGGGGCGACGCCGAGGTCGAGGCCTGGCGCGCACACGATCCGGTGCGCCTGCTGGAGACGGAGCTGACCGAGCGCGGCCTGATCGACGCGGCCGGCCTGGAGGCCGTACGGGAGGACGCCGAGGCGATGGCCGCCGACCTGCGCGCACGCATGAACCAGGACCCCGAGCTCGACCCGATGGACCTCTTCGACCACGTCTACGCCGAGACCACCGCCCAACTGCGCGAACAGCGGGACCTGTTGCGGGCCGAGCTGGCGGCCGAGCAGGACGGGCCCGGCCCGCAGGAAGGCGACCGCCGATGACCACCGTGGCCGTCAAGCCCGCCACCATGGCCCAGGCCCTCACCCGCGCGATGCGCGACGCGATGGCCGCCGACCCCACCGTGCATGTGCTCGGCGAGGACGTCGGCACCCTCGGCGGTGTCTTCCGCGTCACCGACGGGCTCGCCAAGGAGTTCGGCGAGGACCGCTGCACCGACACCCCGCTCGCGGAGGCCGGCATCCTCGGCGCCGCCGTCGGCATGGCCATGTACGGCCTGCGCCCGGTGGTGGAGATGCAGTTCGACGCCTTCGCCTACCCGGCGTTCGAGCAACTGGTCAGCCATGTCTCCCGGATGCGCAACCGCACCCGCGGCCGGATGCCCCTGCCGATCACCGTGCGCATCCCCTACGGCGGCGGCATCGGCGGCGTCGAGCACCACAGCGACTCCTCCGAGGCGTACTACATGGCCACCCCCGGCCTGCATGTGGTCACGCCCGCGACCGTCGCCGACGCCTACGGTCTGCTGCGCCGGGCCATCGCCTCCGACGACCCGGTCGTCTTCCTGGAGCCCAAGCGGCTCTACTGGTCCAAGGACACCTGGAACCCCGAGGAGCCGACCGAGGTCGAGCCGATCGGGCGCGCGGTGGTCCGGCGCACCGGCCGCAGCGCCACGCTGATCACCTACGGCCCCTCCGTGCCCGTCTGCCTGGAGGCCGCCGAGGCCGCGCGGGCCGAGGGCTGGGACCTGGAGGTGGTCGACCTGCGCTCCCTGGTGCCGTTCGACGACGAGACGGTCTGCGCCTCCGTGCGGCGCACCGGACGCGCGGTCGTGGTGCACGAGTCCACCGGGTTCGGCGGTCCTGGCGGCGAGATCGCGGCCCGGGTCACCGAGCGCTGCTTCCACCACCTGGAGGCCCCCGTGCTGCGCGTGGCCGGGTTCGACCTCCCCTACCCGCCGCCCATGCTGGAGCGGCACCATCTGCCCGGCGTGGACCGCGTCCTGGACGCCGTGGCCCGGCTCCAGTGGGAGGCCGAGGGCTGATGGCACAGGTGCTGGAGTTCAAGCTGCCCGACCTCGGCGAGGGACTGACCGAGGCGGAGATCGTGCGCTGGCTGGTCCAGGTCGGTGACGTGGTCGCCGTCGACCAGCCGGTGGTCGAGGTCGAGACGGCCAAGGCCTCGGTCGAGGTCCCCTGCCCCTACGGCGGCGTGGTCACCGCCCGCTACGGCGAGGAGGGCGCCGAACTCCCGGTCGGCGCCCCGCTCCTGACGGTCGCGGTCGGCGAGCCGGACGGGAAGTCCACGGCCGGCTCGGGCAATGTCCTGGTCGGTTACGGCACGTCCGAGGCGCCGGGCCGGCGCCGCCGGGTGCGCCCGGTGGCCCTGACCGGTGGCGGCGCGAGCGAAAACGGTGCCACCGGCGCGCATGCCGCGGTGAACGGCACCAAGGCCGCGAGTCCCGGGGTGAACGGCACCGCCGCCGCGCCGGCTTCGAGCCTGCCCGCCACCGCTCTGCCGTCCGGCGGCCCGGTGCCCGTGATCTCCCCGCTGGTCCGCAGGCTCGCCCGTGAGGGCGGACTCGATCTGCGGCGGCTGGCGGGCTCCGGCCCGGACGGGCTGATCCTGCGCGCCGACGTGGAGCGCGCCCTGCGGACCGGAGCGGGTCAGGGCAGCGGTCGTACGGCCGAGGCCCCCGTCGCGGCCGTGCCGGTCGCGGCCATGCCCCTCCAATCCGTGGCGTCGGCCTCGGCGCCCGCCTCGGTCCCCGGCGAGGTGCGGGTTCCGCTCAAGGGCATCCGCGGTGCCGTCGCCGACAAGCTGTCCCGCAGCCGCCGGGAGATCCCGGACGCCACCTGCTGGGTGGACGCCGACGCGACGGAACTGATGCGCGCCCGGGCCGCGATGAACTCGGCGGGAGGCACGAAGATCTCCCTCGTCGCGCTGCTCGCCCGCATCTGCGCCGCGGCCCTTGCGCGGTTCCCGGAGCTGAACTCCTCGGTCGACACCGAGGCCCGCGAGATCGTCCAGCACCCGTATGTGCACCTCGGGTTCGCGGCGCAGACCGAGCGCGGCCTGGTCGTGCCGGTCGTCCGGGACGCCCACACCCGCGACGCGGAGTCGCTGACAGGCGAGTTCGCCCGGCTCACCGAGGCGGCCCGCGCCGGGACCCTGACCCCGGGCGAACTCACCGGCGGCACCTTCACGTTGAACAACTACGGGGTCTTCGGCGTCGATGGCTCCACCCCGATCGTCAACCATCCCGAGGCGGCCATGCTCGGCGTCGGCCGGATCGTCCCCAAGCCGTGGGTGCACGAGGGCGAGCTGGCCGTGCGCCAGGTCGTCCAGCTCTCGCTCACCTTCGACCACCGGGTCTGCGACGGCGGCACGGCGGGCGGCTTCCTGAGGTACGTGGCGGACTGCGTGGAACAGCCGGCGGTGCTGCTGCGCACCCTGTGATCCGGCGGGCCGCCGTCAACCCTCGGTTCCCTGTGATCGGCCCGGCCCGCATACTCGGGGAGTGACCGACAACGCCACCGCCGGGCCGGCGGCTACCGCGGCCGCCCCCGGAGCCACCGCGGCACCCCTGCCCTACGACGCCGTCGTACTGGCCGGAGGTGCCGCGCGGCGGCTCGGCGGGGCCGACAAGCCCGGCGTCCGGATCGGCGGCCGGGCACTGCTGGACCGGGTGCTCACGGCCTGCGCGGCCGCCCGTACGACCGTCGTCGTGGCCGCGCCCCGGAGCACCGCCCGCCCGGTGCGCTGGGCCCGCGAGGAGCCGTCCGGCGCGGGACCGGTCGCCGCGCTGGCGGCCGGGCTGCGGCACACCACGGCCGCACACGCCGTCGTCCTCTCCGCCGACCTGCCCTTCCTCCGAGCGGACACGCTGCGGCGGCTGCTGACCGCCCTGGGCGAGAGCGGCGCCGACGGCGCGTTGCTCACCGACGCCGAAGGCCGCGACCAGCCGCTGGTCGCCGCGTACCGCACCGCCGCGCTGCGCCGTGAACTGGACGCCCTCGCCGCCGCGCAC
>NZ_MUNF01000285.1 GCF_002154555.1 Streptomyces murinus | reverse complement strand
CAGCCGAGCGTGCCGTCGGCTCCCGCCAAGGGCGCCAGCCGACGGCACGCTCGGCTGGGGCGTCAAGGAGACCTTCCGCACCTACGTCGTCAGCGGCCCGGCCCAGGGGAAGATCACCACCTCGGGCGGTGCCAAGCAGGCGTCCGGCAACGGCGCGTTCACCTTCCCGGGCGCCACCGGCAGCTACGACACCAAGGCCGGCACCCTCTCCGCCGCCTTCAAGGGCGCGGTGAACTTCAAGGGCCATGAGAGCAACGGCACATATGGCCTCGATCTCACCCTCAGCGATCTGCACGCCAGCCTGAACCACGGCACCGGCACCCTGACCGCCGATGTCACCAGCCTCGGCAAGAAGTCCGAGGACGTGGTGCTGGCCGACCTGAAGGCCAAGTCCACCGGCCTCACCGCGAAGAACGACGTCATCACGGTGAACGGCGTCACCGCGACGCTCACCGACGCGGGTGCCAAGGCGTTCAGCGGCTACTACACCAAGGGCACCGCGCTCGACCCGGTCGCCCTGTCCGTGGCCCTGACCGACGACGCCGACCTGCCCTCCGGCGACGGCGGCACGGGCACGGCCGGGGGCACCGGCGGCTCCGGTACGGCGGGTGGCGCGGGCACGGCGGGCGGCTCCGGCACCACCGGCGGCGATGTCACCGGATCCACCGTCGGTGGCGGTGGCGTGGCCGGCGGCAGCCTGGCCTCCACCGGCTCCGACGCCCCGGTCGGCGCCCTGGGCGCGGCGGCCGCGGTCGCCGTCGTGGCGGGCGCCGGTGTGGTGGTCGCGGTCCGCAGGCGGCGCACCGCGGGCGCCGAGGCGTAAGCAGCGAGGCACAAGAACCAAGGCGCAAGAACCTCGGCGCAAGAACCGAGGCACAAGGCCGACGGCCCGGTCCTGGACGCTCAGGACCGGGCCGTCTCGTACCCTCGGAACATCTCAAGGGCCCCGGAGTATCGGGGTGTTCCGCGGCGGGGGAGGGGAGCAGGTGTGGCGGCAGCGCGCAGGGAACCGCTGGGTCCGGGACGCCTGGTGCTGGACGTCACGGACCGCCCGGGCCCGCCGCCCCTGCGCTTCGAGACCGCCGCCGACGGCCGGCTGCTGCTGCGCCAGGGCGAACGGCCGCTGCTGCTCGGGCGTTCGGTCACCGGGAGCGCGCCCTGCTGTCCCGACCTCCACCTTCACCGCGCCGACGGCTACCGCTCCCCGCTGCCGCCTCCGACCGCCGCCCGGCTGCGCGCCCCGGCAACTGGCCGCACACATACGCCCGCCGGCTCCAGGAGGCCCCCGGCACCCCGCTCGCCGACGGCCGCTGGGAACTGGCCCTGCGCACCCGCTTCCAGCCCGGCATCTGGACCGAGGACCTGGTGCGCGAATGGCCCGGCGGCAGTCTCGGCCTCTACTGCGGCGGCGGCTGGCACGGCGTCGTACCGCTGCGGCGGCTGTCCGCGCCGGACGCGGCCCGGGTGAAGGCGTACCGCAAGCACGCCCGCGAGGGCACGCTCGCGCCCGTCCTGCTGTGGTGGGTGCCCTTCCTCGACGGCTGGCTGATCCTCGACGGCCATGACCGCGCGGTCGCCGCGCTCGCCGAGGGCGGCCCACCAAAGTGCGTGGTGCTCACCCGACTGTCGGAGGAGGCGCGGTGGCGCGAGGAGGCCGAGCAACTGGCCGAGGGCCACCGGCAGCGTGCGGCGCGGCTCACCGCTGTCCCCGCACATGGACGGAAGTCCATGGACCAGGGGTACGGCGACCTCCTGGCCGGGCTGCCCTACGAGCCCGCGGGACTCCCCACCTGGCCGCTGCCCGGTGGCGCCCGCGCCTGGGACGCGCTCGCGGCGCGCGCGGTGTTTCAATTCCCCGGTGACTGACTACGACGTACTGCGCGTCTTCTGCGCACCGCACGGCGGCTACGGCAATGAGCTGGGCGTCGTCCGTGACGGCTCCACGCTGCCCGAGCCCGCCGACCGGCAGGCGCTCGCCGCCAAACTCGGCTTCAGCGAGACCGTGTTCGTGGACGACCCCGAGCGCGGTGTGATCGACATCTACACGCCCTCCACCCGGCTGCGGTTCGCCGGATACCCGTGCGTCGGCGCCGCCTGGCTGCTGGACGTGCCCGAACTCGTGGTCCCGGCCGGGACGGTGGGCGCCCGGCAGGACGGCGAGTTCTGCTGGATCGAGGCCCGCCCGGAGTGGGCCGCGCCGCGCACCCTGCGCCAATATCCGACTGCCGCGGAGGTCGACGCGCTCCAAGTCCCCTCGCCCGGAGACTGGTTGTACGCGTGGGCCTGGGAGGACGAGGCGGCCGGGCGGGTCCGCGCCCGTGGATTCCCCGGCCGCGGCGACGGCATCGAGGAGGACGAGGCCACCGGCGCGGCGGCGCTCCAGCTCACCGGCCGCCTCGACCGCGCCCTCAACATCACCCAGGGCAAGGGCTCCCAACTCCTCACCGCACCGCAGCCGGCGGGCTGGGTGGAGCTGGGCGGCCGGGTGTTCCTGGAGCGCTGACCCCCGGCCGGGCACGCGCCGCGGGTTCAGGCCGAGAGCGGGAACTCCTCGCCCAGGGCCCGGAAGACGGCCGTGTTCAGGGCGAACGCCCGCTTGCACTCGGCCGTGACGCGCTGCTTCTCCAGGTCGTCCGCCCGTATCCCGTCCAGCAGTTCCCGGTACTCGCGCTTGAAGGCGGCCGGGTTGGAGATCTCCTCGAAGACGTAGAAGCGCACCCCGGCGCCCTTCTTGGTGAAGCCCCAGGTCTTCTCCGCCCGGTCGCGGATGATCTGACCGCCCGACAGGTCGCCCAGGTAGCGGGTGTAGTGGTGGGCGACGTAACCGCCGGGCCACTCCTCGGCGCACTCGCGCACCCGGTCGGCGTACGCCCGGGTCGCGGGCAGGGCGTCCAGGCCCGCCCGCCAGTCGGCGCCCCGCAGATGCGCCAGGTCCTGCTCCAGGGCGGCGAGACGCAGCAGTTCCGGCCGGATGAACGGACCGGCCACCGGGTCACCGGCCAGCCGCTCGGCCGCGCTCTCCAGTGCCTCGTAGACGAACCACAGCTGTTCGGTGTAGCGGGCGTAGGCGTCCACGCCGAGCCGGCCGCCGAGCAGATCGCTCATGAAGGTCGAGGTCTCCGCCTCCGTGTGCTGTTCGTGGGACGCGGTGCGGATGAGGCACGAGAAAGAGTCCATGAAGCACATCCTCTAAGGTAAGCCTTACCTAAGTCAATGGCTTTACCGACCTCATGTCGGCAACTTTCCCGACAGCATGTCGGTAAAATCGTACAAGAGAAAACCCGCCCTCGCAGGGGCGGGTTCTCCTCGGAGCGAGCGGTGGCCGGGGCGGTCAGGGCAGGGTCAGGATGTCCGCGCCGTCGTCCGTGACCACCAGGGTGTGCTCGAACTGCGCGGTGCGCCTGCGGTCCTTCGTCACGACCGTCCAGCCGTCCTCCCACATGTCGTACTCGTGGGTGCCCAGCGTCAGCATCGGCTCGATGGTGAAGGTCATGCCCGGCTGCATCACCGTGGTGGCGTGCGGGCTGTCGTAGTGCGGGATGATCAGCCCGGAGTGGAACGACGAGTTGATGCCGTGCCCGGTGAAGTCCCGCACCACGCCGTAGCCGAACCGCTTGGCGTACGACTCGATGACCCGGCCGATGATGTTGATCTGGCGGCCCGGCTTGACCGCCTTGATCGCCCGGCTGAGGGCCTCCCGGGTACGCTCCACCAGCAGCCGCGACTCCTCGTCCACGTCCCCGACCAGGTACGTGGCGTTGTTGTCGCCGTGCACCCCGCCGATGTACGCGGTCACGTCCAGGTTGACGATGTCGCCGTCCTGGAGGACCGTCGAGTCCGGGATGCCGTGGCAGATGACCTCGTTGACCGAGGTGCACAGGGACTTGGGGAAACCGCGGTAGCCGAGCGTGGACGGATAGGCGCCGTGGTCGCACATGTACTCATGGGCCACCTTGTCCAACTGGTCCGTGGTGACCCCGGGCGCGATGATCTTCGCGGCCTCCTCCATCGCCTGGGCGGCGATCCGCCCGGCGACCCGCATCGCCTCGACGGTCTCCGGGGTCTGCACCTCGGGCCCGGTGTACGGCGTCGGCGCGGGCTTGCCGACGTACTCGGGGCGACGGATGTTCCCCGGGACGGAGCGAATGGGGGACTGTTCCCCCGGTACGAGCAGCGACTGGCCAGACATGTCGGCGAGTCTATCCAGCGGGCATGGGGGAACATGTCGTTGGTCGGTGAGAGGAGCAGTCCATGGCCCTGTTCAAGAAGCGAACCGTGGGCAAGCCGGGTGAGTGGTACTACTGCCTGGAGCACAAGAAGGTCGAGGAGGGTCCTGACTGTCCGGGCAAGGACCGGTTCGGGCCGTACGCCTCCCCGCAAGAGGCCCAGCACGCGATGGAGTTGGCGGCCGAGCGGAATCTGGAGTGGGAGAACGATCCGCGGTGGCACGACGCCTCCAAGGCGGACTCCGGGGACGCCGAGGAGGACTGATCACGCCTTCGCGGGGGCGGCCTCGGCGCGGCGCTCCCGCATCCGTACCGCGTGCGCGTTCGTCCGCGCGTCGTACGCCATCAGGCCCGGCAGGCACAGCGCGAGCAGGCCCACCACGCCCGCGCAGGCCAGCCCGCCGCACGCGATGGACGTACGCAGCCCCGTCCACGCGGCGAGGCCGCCCGCGCGGACCTGGCCCAGCTGGGGCCCCACGGAGTAGGACAGCAGTTCGATCCCGGCGAGTCGGCCGCGCAGCTCGTCGGGGATCGTCTGGTTCCACATGGCGGACCGGAAGATGCCGCTGACCATGTCGAACCCGCCGGCGACGGTGAGCAGGAGCAGCACCAGCCAGACCTGGCGGGTCAGCCCCACCGCCGCGATCGACAGGCCCCAGCCGGCCGCCGCCAGCACCACCATCAGGCCGTGCCGGTGCACCCGCGAGGCCCAGCCGCTGGTCAGGCTCACCAGCAGGGCCCCCGCCGGGATGCTCGCGTACATCAGCCCGAGCGCCCAGTCAGCGTCCAGCGCGTCGGCGAGGAACGGCAGCACCGCGAGCGGCATCGCCAGGGACATCGCCGCGAGGTCCACGACATAGGTGCCGAGGAGTTCCTTGCGGCTCCACGCGTACCGGGCGCCCTCCGCGATCGCCCGCAGCGAGGGCTTCGCGGCCTCATGGGCGGCGGGGGAGGCCGCGATCCGCACGATGTACGCCAGCGAGACGGCGAAGGTCAGCACATCGACGGCGTACGCCCAGCCCAGGCCCGCGTACGCCACCACCACACCGGCGAGCGCCGGGCCCGCGACACCGCCCACGGTCCAGCGCAGCGAGTTCAGGGAGGCCGCGGCGGGTATGTCGTCATGCGCGACGATCCGCGGCCACAGCGAGTCCAGGGCCGGGCGCTGCACCGCGGCGAGCGCGGAGGAGAGCGCGGCGACGGCGTACAGCGGCCAGATCGCGGGGCCCGGGAGCAGGGCGTTGAGCAGCAGCAACGCACTGAGCAGCCCCTGCCCGGCCTCCGTCCACAGGATCAGGCCCCGCTTGTCCAACGCGTCGGCCAGCGCCCCGCCGTACAGCCCGCACACGATCAGCGGCAGCAGCTCCACCGCGCCGATCGCCCCGACGGCCGCGGTGGACTCCGTCAGGTCCTTCAACTGCACGGGCAGCGCGACCAGGGTCAGAAAACTGCCGAAGCCGCTGATCAGCCCCGACTTCCACAACCGCCGGAAGTCGACGGAGGCCCGCCAGGGCGCAAGATCGGGAAGCAGCGCGGAAGTCACCTGGGAATGCTCGGCCGTGGGGGGTGCGGGGGCAACTGCTTTTCCTGCGAGCATGAGCACCGCACGGAAGGCAGGGAAGCATGCGCGAAGTACCCACCAAAGAGATCCCGGCTCTGCTGCTGCGCATGATCCCGGAATCCGCCGAGCCCATCGCCGAGCTGTACGACCGGCCCGCCGAAAGAGCCGTGGTGACGGAGGGCGCGTGGACGCGGTTGTACCGGCTGCTGGCCGACTGCTTCACCACACCCGTGCTGATGCCGCAGCTGGAGAGCGGGCGCCCGGACGCGGAGCTGCTGACCCGGTGCTGGGACTTCGTGGAACGCGTCGTGGACCACTCCTCGGAACTCGTCGGCGGCGCCGTCCACTTCGAGGTGCTCGAACAGCTCCTGAACGCCGAGGGGCTGGTGGAGGCCGCCTGGCCCCGAATGAAGGACAGGACACGGGCGCGCACCCTGGAAATGCTGGACAGCTACGACGTCCGCCTGCGGGGCATCAACCGTCGCTAGGCCCGGGACCCGGTCTTGCAGGATGTCTGCCTGGTCGTCGG
Source organism: Streptomyces murinus (assembly GCF_002154555.1). GTDB lineage: Bacteria > Actinomycetota > Actinomycetes > Streptomycetales > Streptomycetaceae > Streptomyces > Streptomyces murinus. Next base: position 3,648 of record NZ_MUNF01000285.1, on the reverse strand, counting down.
TCGTCCGGACGTAGAGTCGCCCCATGACCTCTACCGACAGCGCACAGAAGGCCCCCGCCAAGGATCCCTGGGATCTGCCCGATGTCTCCGGGTACGTCGTCGGCGTGCTCGGTGGTACCGGGCCGCAGGGCAAGGGGCTCGCCTACCGGCTCGCCAGGGCCGGGCAGAAGGTGATCATCGGGTCCCGGTCCGCCGACCGCGCCCGGGCCGCCGCGGACGAACTCGGCCATGGCGTCGAGGGCGCCGACAACGCCGAGGCCGCGCGCCGCAGCGACATCGTGATCGTCGCCGTACCGTGGGACGGGCACGGCGACACGCTGAAGTCGCTCGCCGCCGACCTGGCCGGCAAGCTCGTCGTGGACTGCGTCAACCCGCTCGGCTTCGACAAGAAGGGCGCCTACGCGCTCAAGCCCGAGGAGGGCAGCGCCGCCGAGCAGGCCGCCGCGCTGCTGCCGGACTCCCGGGTCGCCGCCGCCTTCCACCATCTGTCGGCCGTGCTGCTCCAGGACCCCGAGATCGAGCAGATCGACACCGACGTCATGGTGCTCGGCGAGGACCGCGCCGACGTGGAGATCGTGCAGGCGCTCGCTGGGCGCATCCCCGGTATGCGCGGCATCTTCGCGGGCCGGCTGCGCAACGCCCACCAGGTCGAGTCCCTGGTCGCCAACCTGATCTCGGTCAACCGCCGCTACAAGGCGCACGCGGGACTCCGACTCACCGACGTGTGAGCCGTTCTCCGGCGAGCCCGGGCCGACCTTCCTATGAGCCGGCCATCGCCATGGGGGACACTGTTCGCCGTAGCAGTGTCCCCCGACAGGAGCCACCCGTCATGCCCCGCATCGCCCTCTACACCCTCGTCGTCTGCGTCCTCTCGCTGGCCGCGGCCGTGGTCTCCTTCGTACAGGGCAGCTGGCTGGGGATCGTCTGGGTGCTGCTCGCGGGCCTGTCGTCCAACATGACCTGGTACTACGTCAGGCGCGCCCGCGCCGCCGAGCGGGACCGGGCCGCCCTTCAGGACGGGCCGGTCACGGGCTGACCGTGCACACCTCCGGCGTCCCGTTCCAGAAGCGGTAGAGCCAGTACCCGCAGTCCGAGTAGGCCGAGTCCACCCCGAGCCCGCGCAGGATGTCGTGGATCAGGCCGAAGAACGCGATGTTCAGCGACGGGATCCACAGCAGCGCGAACACGATCAGCAGCCCGAACATCGGGAACGCCTCCACCTGCCGCCTCACTCCGTACGGTAGCCACGGCTCCAGTACGCCGTACCCGTCCAGGCCCGGCACCGGCAGCAGGTTCAGCAGCGCCGCCGTCACCTGGAGCAGCGCGAGGAACGCCAGCGCGAAGCGGAACACCATCGGCACCCCGTCCAGCGCGTGCAGCCAGAACGGCGCCGTGCACACCACCGCGAACAGCGCGTTCGTCAGCGGGCCCGCCGCCGAGATCAGGCTCAGCCGCCCGCGGCCCCTGATCCGGCCCCGCTCGATGAACACCGCGCCGCCCGGCAGACCGATCCCGCCCATGATCACGAACAGCACCGGCAGCACGATGCTCAGCAGCGCGTGTGTGTACTTCAGCGGGTTCAGCGTGAGATAGCCCTTCGCGCCGATCGTGATGTCGCCGCTGTGCAGGGCGGTGCGCGCGTGCGCGTACTCGTGCAGGCACAGGGAGACGACCCAGGCGGCGGTCACGAACAGGAACACCGCGATGCCCGGCCGCTGCGCGTACCCGGTCCAGGTGGCCCAGCCGGCCACCGCCGCGACGGCCAGGATCCCGATGAACACCGGGCTGATCCTCCGGTCGCCGCCGGATCGTCGGGTGGTGGCGGTGGTCATGAGCGGCTCCTGTGCTGGGCGGAAGGGCTGAGCGGGCGGGCTGAGCGGGCGGGCGGATCGGCGCGCGGGACGACCCCGGCCGACACGCGGAAAACGTCTCGCAGGCGCCGTCCGGTTCCTGGAGAGTGGGTGAATGCCACGGAAGAGTGTGCCCACGCGGACCGGCGGCGGGGATGCCGCGGGGCGCCGTTCGCGGGGGACACCGGGCCGGAAACCGGGTCCGGGCCGGGCCCGGTCCCGCCTCCCGCGGGGTGCCGCCTGGAATCGCTCGCCCGGTCCGTGACAATGGAGTCCGCCCAAGGTTGCCCGAAGCGGTTCGAGGAGACCGGCCTCGGCGCCGCGGACGGCCCGCGCCGGATCCGTCGTACCGTGGGCGTCCTCGTCACCCTGGACCTCACCGGGAGCGCCCGCCGCGTCCGGTGACCACCCCCTGACCGCTTCCCGAGCCCCCGGAGACAATGGACCCCGTGCGCTATCGCCTTCTCGGCCCCACTCAGGCGCTCCGCCCCGACGGTACGGCCGTCCCGGTCGGCGGAGCGCGGCTGCGCGCGCTGCTCAGCGTGCTGGCGCTGCGGGCCGGACGGACCGTGCCCGTGGGCGTGCTGGTGGACGAGGTGTGGGGCGCGGACCCGCCCGCCGACGCCGCCGGCGCGCTTCAGGCGCTCGTGGGCCGGCTGCGGCGCGCGCTCGGCGCGGACGCCGTGGCCTCCGCCGACGGCGGGTACCGGCTCGCCGCCGCCGCCGACGACATCGACCTCACCCGCTTCGACCGGCTGACCGGCGACGGCCTCACCGCCCTCGCCGAGGGCGACCCCGCCAAGGCCGCCGGCCTGCTGGACGACGCCCTCGCGCTGTGGCACGGCCAGGCCCTCGCCGATCTGCCCGACCGCACCGCCGAGGCCGCCCGCTGGGAGACCCGGCGCCTGGACGCGCAGCGCGCCCGGCACACCGCGGCCCTCGCCCTCGGCCAGGCCGAGGGCGCCCTGCCCGAGCTGACCGCCCTGTGCGACGCCCACCCGCTGGACGAACCCCTCCAGGCGCTGCGGCTGCGCGCCCTGCGCGACCTCGGCCGCCCGGCCCAGGCCCTCGCCGGGTACGAGGACGTACGACGCCTCCTCGCCGACCGGCTGGGCTCCGACCCGGGCGCCGAACTGCGCGCGCTGCACGCGGAGTTGCTGGGCGCGGACGGCGGGTCCGGGCGGGACTCCGGGGCGGCGCGGGGCAGTCGGGGCCGGGGTGTCGGACCCGGCGACCGCGAGGGCGACGGCGGCGGCGACGGTGCGCGGGGCGGCGTGGGCTTCATTCCCGGCGGCCGGGGCGGCGATGTCGGTCGGGGTGTCCACCCCGACCGTCGTACCCCCGACGGCCGATCGCACGCGTCCCACGGGTCCTACGCGCCCGACGGGTCCTACGCGTCCCACGAGTCCTACGCGTCCGACCGACCCCACCTGTCCGACGGGTTCCACACGTCCGGCCATTCCCAGGCCACCGACCGATTCCAGACCGCCGACCGGTCCCACGCCCCCGACTGGCCCGCGCAGGGCAACCTCCCCGCCCGTCTCACCTCCTTCGTCGGCCGTGAAGCCGACCTTGCCGCCCTCGGCACCGACCTGGAGACCGCCCGTCTCGTCACCCTGCTCGGGCCCGGCGGCGCGGGCAAGACCCGGCTGTCCCAGGAAGCCGCCGCGACGATGGGGCACTGGGCCCGCGACGGGGTGTGGCTCGCCGAACTCGCGCCCGTGGACGACCCCGAGGCCGTGCCCCAGGCCGTACTCACCGCCATCGGCGCCCGCGAGACCGTGCTGCACGGCGCCGG
>NZ_MUNF01000284.1 GCF_002154555.1 Streptomyces murinus | reverse complement strand
CCCTTCCGTCCCCTCAACCCGCCCACCAGGCAGGCGGAAAGCGGATGAGAAGAAGACGAGAAGGGGAGGGGGCAGGGTGCCGGGGGGTGCGTGCTCAAGGGCTGCGGCTACAGAGAAGCCGCCGCTTCGATCTTCGTCGAGAATGCTTCTCTGCTTCACGGCGAATGGGACATACCTGCCAGAAATTCCGCTGTGCCGGCAGCGCGAGCGGTCATACTGGGGGAGCATCCTTGAAGGTATGAGTGCGGTGCCACTGATAGTATGGCTCTCGGCTCGGCGACCAACAGGTCACTATTCTGCTCGCAAGTTTTTCCCTTATGTAGGTGGCGACTTCAGGGACTTCCTTGGCCAGTGAACTGACCTGTATTGCACCTTTGGCGGCAACGGTGACGTAGCCATGCTCGTACACGGCGTCGCATCCCAAAGTGCAGGCCAGCATGGCGATATTGGCCAGGTCGCGCTTTTCGTCGTCGGTGCACATCGCGCGCTTTTTTATGTGCGCGGCGATCAAGAACGTGCTCGGCAGATCGCGTCCGCACAGGGCACACTCACCAGTCGCCCCCTTCAAGAGGTGCCTCTTGAGCGCAGCTTGCTCACCCCGCTGGGCGCGCTGGGCTGTGCGCTCCAGCTCCCCGTCGAAGGAGGCCACAGCGGCCTCCTCCTGGGCCGTGTCGACCGGTTCGAGCACTGCCGTGGTGGCGTCGAGGGTCAGCAGGGTCTGAAGCGTGTCGCTCTCACCCTCGCTGAGCACCGAGATGCCCATGATGTTGCGCCTGGGATTCCAGTCGAGCAGGGTGCGGATCTCCTCGATGGGTATATCGAAGCCACGAGTACCGGAGAGGGCATACATGTACTCCCAGGTGCTGCCGGTGTGGTCCGTGCCCCACAGCCGTGTGGCCAGCTCCTTGTTGCGCCACATCAAGGCGATGGTGCCGCCGAAGTAGATACGTTTGTCGCCGCTGAAGAAGACCCAGTCTCCGGTGTGCATCTTCTTGATCCGGGAGAGGTTTATGTTGCTCTTGCCTGGCACTATGCCCCACATCTGGGCCTGACCGTCGGGGAAGAGCTGCTTGAGCTGGTCGATGGTCGACGCTTCGAGAATGTCCGCGTGGTCATCGAAGACCACGGGAGTGGCAATTGTGTCCTGGTAATGCTGGTCGACGTCCTTCTCCGACCGGCGGGCCGGCTGCATCACGATCCGCATGACGTGGATCATCCCCCCAACTGTGTGTATTTGTCCGCCCGGCCTCGTGCGAGGTGCACCGGGTACTTGCGACGGTTCTTCTCGATCTTCTGAGTCAATGCTTCTTCGAGGTCGATGTCCAGGACGTCCGCCAGCCTGAGCAAGTAGGCCAGGACGTCCGCCATCTCCTCACGCACCTGCACGGCTCGCTCGGCGTCCCCCATTACCTGGTCGGACTGCTCCGGCGTCAGCCACTGGAAGATCTCCAGCAGCTCGCCGCTCTCGCCGGCCATCGCCATCACGAGGTTCTTCGGGCTGTGGAACTGTTCCCACTCTCGCTCGGCGGCGAACTGGGCCAGTGCTTGCTGTAGATGTGTCAGCGCCATGGGCAACAGCTCTATCAGGTGCCTCCGAAGCTGTCGGTTGGAGCCAAGGTTGCAGGCTGATTATCGGTTGGGATTAATGTAGATCGCTATGTATCTGTACGGGAGCACGGTGGCCGAGGCGGCCCAAGGTGTGGGCGATGCGGGCTTCATCGGCGTAGCTGAGCGGCGCTTCAGGCAGGTGTTCGGGGTAGCCCCCAGCCCTGAGGAGGTGCGCAGCTGGCAGCACAGTTGGCCGGCGCTCCTCCAGATACTTCGCTCCGCTGGACTGGGGGCTGTGCACCTCCTGCTGGAATACTCGCTGCCGGCCACCGGAGAGCGCGTCGATGCCCTTCTGGTCGGGAGGGACACCAGCGGGCAGTTGTGCACGATCGCGATCGAACTGAAGCAGTGGACGCACGCGCAACTGAGTCCCGCTCGGCCCGGAATGGTCCGTGTCGGCGGGCGCGTCGTGCAACACCCCGCCCGCCAGGTCGGCGGCTATGTGCACTACCTGCAGCAGTGGGTGAGCCGGGATGGCTTCCCGCTGACAGTGCGTGGCGCCGCGGTACTCCACGACGCCCCCGCCGAACTGGTTGCCGAACTTCGTGGGCGGGCCTCTGGCGGACCGGCCGGCGCCTACCCGGTGCTCGGACGGGACGACCTCACACCGGTTCCGTCAGCTCAGGCATTGGCCCAACGGCTCGGCTGTGCTGATTTGAGCCCCGTCAGTTGGGACGACGTAGAAGGCTTCCTCCAGGTTGAGCATCGCCCGTCGCCGGCGCTCCTGCAACGGGCGGGAGAGGTCATCGAGGGCCGTGATGCCTTCACTCTCATCGGTGACCAGGATCTTGCCCGGCAGGAAGTTCTGCACGCCGTGGAGGAGGCTGCTCGCACGCGGGGAAAGAAAAGCATCGTCGTCGTCACCGGTGGACCGGGTACCGGGAAGACCGTCATCGCCTGTCGGCTTCTGGGTGACCTGTGCAGGCAGCCCGGCGCCAATCCACGTCTGCTGTCGCCGTCCGGCACGCTCACACGACAACTCCGCAGAACTGTTGGCGACGTCTTCAGTGGCCTCATCACCACATTCCTCAACAAGGTCCCGGCTGGAATCACCGACAACAGTGTGGTCCTCCTGGACGAAGCCCATCGCGCCCGCACCTACCCCGATCACCAGCAGGGCGCATTCCCCGTGATCCTGGGAAAGGTCATCGATCAGGCCGCCGTGACGGTCCTGTTCCTCGACGAGCGACAGATCGTGCGCCCGACGGAAGGCCTCACCCTCAAACAGCTCGAACAGCATGCCTCGCGGATCGGTTCATCGTTCGCGCACATCGACCTCGTCAGCCAGTTCCGCTGCAATGGCTCACGTGCCTACCAACAGTGGGTCGACCGCCTCTTCCAACCCGAGGGCACCGCTTTGGCCTGGCGGGGCTGCGACTACGATCTGGCAGCCGCGGCAGACCCCGAGCAACTTGACCGCTGGGTTGCCGTACACGCCAACCGCGGCCACACCGCGCGTCTCACCGCGGGGTTCTGCTGGCCATGGGACTCCCCGCCGACCCCACCCCTACTACCGGAGGTAGTCATCACCTGGCATGGGACCGACGGCCCGGGCTCCTGGGCGCGTCCGTGGAACTGCCGTGCCGATGAGCCCGGTTTTGATCATCCCGATGTGCCGGCTCGCCCATTCTGGGCCACGGACGTCGGCGGCCACGACCAGGTCGGTTGCATCTACACAGCTCAGGGGATGGAGTACGCCTACAATGCGGTCATCATGGGTGATGACCTGGTCAGACGCGGCGAGCGCTGGATCGCCCAGCCCGACGCCAGCCACGACACCCAACTGCGTGATCTTCCGCCGCAGCGCTACCTGCACTACGCGCTGAACACCTACCGCACGCTAGCCACCAGAGGCAGCCGAGGCACACGTCTCTACTCCACCGACGCGGTCACGCAGTTGTTTCTCCAGACACTGCTTCCTCCTGACGGAGCGCTGACGAGAAACTCCTTGCCCCGGTAGTCAGGCAGCCAAAGTCGCAGAGAGCGCCCGTCGGGTGAAACGTCTCGACGGAGCGCCTTCCCCGAAAGCCGTGAGGCCGGCCATGGCCAAGCACGATGGGCTATCGCGAAGGCGCCATGGGCCGGGTGTGCGGCCTGTGACAGGCTCAGCCCCTTCTGGGTGGTAGGCCACAGCCAATGCAGATCCTGAGGCGATGGGTGGCCAGGTCCGTACTCGCTTCATATCTGCTGGTCATGTTGCCTGAAGCCGCTGGGGGACTCGCCATGCAAGGCGTCAACGAGTGAAACCCGGCGTTAGATCTCTTGGGTGAAAAGGCTGAGCATTGTACGCCTGCCACTGGCTGTCAGCGTGCATCTCGGTTAGTCTTAGTTGTCATCGCAAGAGCCCTGAAGGGGCTGCCGGGAGCACGGCTTGAACCAGGGAACTGGATCACTCCACCCTTCGAGGTGGTTGTAGCCCCCGGGAGTCCCCTTAGGGTTCTTTGCGTTTATTGTCCCTTCCAGTCGCCCCACCAGCATCGATTCGTCACGAACTCTGTGCTTCCGATAACCTTCACGCCGTACCCCAGCAGCTTGCCCCGGGAGCTGCGGCGAAGCTGGTGGCCGCAGAGCAGAAGGTTCTGGGCGCACCGCAAGTCGGCGGGGTCGCCACTGAGGGCCGCGTTGAGGAGCCCGGCGTGAATGTCGGCGAGCTGGATTCCGTCACGCTGGGTTCCCTCCCATGTGGGCGGCCATGAAACGTGCTGCCAGGGCACCCCCCACATTGATGAACTGCTGTCCTGACGCATGTCGTTCAAGGCCGCCTCGGCCGCTGTGTGGTCCATGTGCTTGACAAGGCCGAGACGGACGATGGCGAGCCGTGGGCCGCCAGGCCACTCCTTTGCTGCGTAGGCCACGCGCTCGAGAAGGAGTCGCGTCGTGTAGTTGTAGAAGACCCCCTTGTCCTGCCGCATGCCGTCGTCGCTGTTTACGGTGTCTTTATGGGCGATGACATGGATGACCTTTGCACTTGGCATCATTGCCAGCGTTCGCGCCGCATGCTCCCGGCGCTCGGGTCGCTTGGGCCTGAAGTGCTCAACCCAGTGAATGGGTTTGAGGAGTTGCTGTGGTTGAGCTCCGTGCACGTATGCCCTGAGGCCTCCCGCAGTGATCTTGACGTTCCACTCGTCCTCCTGAGGAACGACCAAAGCGGTCATGGCGAAGAACGGCGACTGGGCTCGGCTCGCCGCACTGAATCCGCGATCACCTGTTTCGTCGATGTAGACGTGCAGCTTGGGGAGTTGGCCATGGTGAACAAGGAGCGGCGGCGTGATGTGCGGCCCGTCGGTGCTCACCGGTTTGAGCTGGGTGAAGTTCGGTTTGGGAGGCACCACTGGAGTGTGGACTCCTTCGGTCTCGCCCTGGTCGCCACCGACGGCCAGGCGTTCGGCAAGTTTTAGTTACCGTCCGGTCAACACCCGTTACTCGTTCGGCCTGATGACGTTACACCTGACTTAGGGTTCGGTGCCTGTGCCGATCGAGGATGCTAGGACGTGCTGCTCATGCGAGCGACCGTTACGCGGTAATCCCTGCGGTGTGTTCTCGGTGCCAGCGGAAGAACTCCGCGCGGTGTGTACCGAAGTCAGTAACTGTCCGGCCGATGAGAGCGTCAGTTATTCGCCGGAGATCAATAGTTGCTGAGCTGCATGGACTTGCGGCAACGGTGCCGTCGACGGTCACATAGATGTACCCGTGCTTGAAGAGCTCGTCGCAACCCATCAGGCAGGCGGACACAATGTTGTTCAGGCTGAGACGTTCCTGTCGGCTGGCCTCGCTGTGACGTTTGATATGCGTCATGCCGATCAGACGACTGGGAAGTGTGCGGCCACAGAAAGTGCAACTGGCCGTAGGACGGGTCCCGATGAGGGCTTTGCGGATCTTTCGCTGCTCGCGGCGCACAAGTACCTGAGTCACCGTGCTCATGCTCCTGTCGCCCTCGTGGGGTGCGTTGCCGAGCCCTGAGCTGTCCTGAACGGAGGAAAGTTCGGCGGCGAGGTGAGCGACTGTCCCGGACCCCTCGAAGGCCACGACGGCGCCTTGCTTGTTCGCGGAGAGCCGCAGGGCTTCCATGGCGTCGGCGCCGAGGCTCAGGCCGGAAACGTTGCAGTCCTCGCTGAGGACATCGATTCCGATGCGCTCGGGGTACGTGTCGTCAAGCCAGACTTGGTCTGTCGCCTGAAAGAGAGGTCGGGTGATCTGGGTGACGACTACGCGCTGGAGCTCGGCGTTGGCCCATCCGCCTGGAGCCACCCTGCTATTGGGGCCCCGATGTCCCAGGACCAGGAAGTCGCCCCTGGCGAGGCCCCGGACGACCTGTCTGGCGTCAGCCCGGTCGAGGGCGCTGCTGCGCCAACCCCACAGGCCGGCATTGAGTCCGATCTCCAGATTCTCTGCGGACGGCGCGGGAACGTAGATGTACCCGGTCTGCGGCACTGCTCTTCTTTCACTCGGCCTCCCGAAGGAGGGTGCAGTGGGCCGCACCCTCAGCGAGTCTCCTGACTGGAAGGGGTGCGAACTCAACCGAAGTTGATTGTCGAAGATCGTACCGCAGCAGCTCTGGCGCATGGGCGCCTGATTCAAAGGGCATGACGCAGGAGCCGAGTTGGACAGGATCTGATGCGCAGCCATCGTGGATGGATGGAATGACCGGACCGGATGTCCTTGGCGTTTCACCGGCCACTCACACGATCAGCGCCGTGCAACGACAAAGACCCGTACTCGATGAGAACGAGTACGGGTCTTCATGTCTGGCACTCTCGTCGATCAGTGTCTTGATCACACTGTCCGGTCCAAAGTGCCCCCGGCAGGATTCGAA
>NZ_MUNF01000283.1 GCF_002154555.1 Streptomyces murinus | reverse complement strand
CACCGCCCCGTTCCCTCCGGCGGGATGCCGGAGGGAACGGGGCGGTGAGCGGGCGGGCAGGCGGGGCGGCTACGCCGGGAGGTGCCTCTTGGCGAAGTCCAGCTCCAGGGCCACCTGCTTGATGCGCTCGTCTACGACCAGGGAGCCATGGCCGGCGTCGTAGCGGTAGATCTCGTGGGTGGCGCCGAGGGACTGGAGGCGGTGGATGTAGTTGTCGATCTGGCGGATGGGGCAGCGGGGGTCGTTGACCCCGGCCGAGATGTAGACCGGGGCCTTGACCCGGTCGACGTAGGTGAGGGGGGAGGACGCCTCGAAGCGCTCCGGGACCTCCTCGGGGGTGCCGCCGAGGAGGGTGCGGTCCATGGCCTTCAGGGCCTCCATCTCGTCGTGGTACGCCGTGACGTAGTCCGCGACCGGGACGACCGCGATGCCGACCGTCCACGCCTGTGGCTGGGTGCCGATGCCGAGCAGGGTGAGGTAGCCGCCCCAGGAGCCGCCGGTGAGGACCAGCCGGTCGGGGTCGGCGAGGCCCGAGGAGACCGCCCAGTCGCGGACCGCCGCCACGTCCTCCAGCTCGATCAGGCCGACCCGGTGCTTGAGGGCGTCGGTCCAGGCGCGGCCGTACCCGGTGGAGCCGCGGTAGTTGACGCGGACCACCGCGTATCCGTGGTCGACCCAGGCGGCCGGGCCCGAGGCGAAGGAGTCGCTGTCGTGCCAGGTCGGGCCGCCGTGCAGGTCGAAGACGGTGGGCAGGGGGCCGCTCGCGCCCGCGGGCTTCTGGATCAGGGCGTGGATCCGGCCGCCGGGGCCCTCCACCCATACGTCCTCCACTGGCACCGACGGCGGGCACTTCATGCCGGGCGGGTCCAGGACCACACCGCCGGAGGTGGAGCGCACCACCGACGGCTCGGCGGAGGAGGACCACAGGTACTCCACGCTGCCGTCCGGGCGCGCGGTGGCCCCGGAGACGGTGCCGGGCGGGGTCGGGACACGGGTCAGCTCGCGGCTCGCCAGGTCGTACCGGAACAGTTCGCTGCGGGCCTCGAAGCTGTGCGCGATCAGCAGGCCGGAGCCGTCCGGGTACCACTCGGCGCTGACGTCGCCGGGCAGCTCGAGGGCGAGGTCCGTCTCCTCGCCCGTGGCCACGTCCCACACCAGCGGCTCCCAGCGGCCGCGGCGCTGGTGTCCGATGAGCAGCCGGGTGTCGCCGTCGACCGGGGCGAAGCCCAGCACCTCCAGGCCCAGCTCCTCGGCGCCGCCCTTGGTGTCGTCCAGATCGGCGACCGTCGAGCCGTCCGGGCGCAGGACGCGCAGCGCCGCGTGCATGGCGTCGCCGTGCTCGGTGTGTTCGATGGCGATCAGGGAGCCGTCGTGGGAGAGGTCGCCGACGCCCGCGGACTCGCGGTGCCGGTAGATCTCCACCGGGTCCGCGCCCGCGCGGGCCAGATGGATCGTGGTGCCGTCCTCGTCCGTGGAGCGGCCGACGACCGCGGTCTGCCCGTCACGGGCCAGGGCGAGGCCGGCCGGGTAGGAGGCGGCGAGGCCCGGGACGGCCGGCTCGTCGGCGCCGCCGGTGAAGGGCTGGCGGCGCCAGATGCCGAACTCGTCGCCGTCCTTGTCGTCGAACCACCAGATCCAGGCGCCGTCCGGGGAGAGGGTGCCGTCCGTCGTGCCGTTCGGCCGGTCGGTGGCCTGGCGCTGCTCGCCCGTGGTGCGGTTCCACGCGTACAGCTCGTACGTCCCCGTCGCGTTCGACACGAACAGCGAGCGGTCCGGTGCGTCCTCGGCCCAGTCGGGCAGGGACACCCGCGGCGCCCGGAACCGCTTCTCCCAGTCCGGCATGTCCGCGCTGCCCGGCGCCTGCGGTGCGCTCGGCGTCGTGCTCTCAGTCTTGGCCCCAGTCATGCGCCCCATACTGCCTGGCCGCCGCGACAATTGTGCGGCGGGTGAGCGCAGCCTGTGGATAACTTTCCCGCCATGGGCACCGCACGCGTACGGGTGAGGGCCGACCCGCGAGCGGGGCGGCGGGGCGGGCGCCGTACCGTGGGGGCGTGTACCGGTTTCTGCTGACTCCGCGCTGGTGGGGCATCAACGTCTTCGTGCTGCTCGCCATCCCCTTCTGCATCTTCATGGGGTCCTGGCAGCTGAGCCGGTTCGAGGGGCGGGTGCACGAGGAACACGCCGCGAACCGGCAGGCCGCGTCCGACGCCTCCCAGGCGGCCCGCCCGCTGGACTCGATGCTGCCGGTGAACAAGGCCACGTCCGGGCGGCGGGTGTCCGCGCACGGACGGTACGGGGCGCAGCTGCTCGTGCCCGGCCGGCAGCTGGACGACAAGAACGGGTTCTACGTCCTGACGCTGCTGCGCACCGACCAGGGGAAGTCGCTTCCCGTGGTGCGCGGGTGGCTGCCCGGGACGGCGTCCGCGGCGAAGGCGCCCGCCGCACCGCGCGGTGAGGTGACCGTCGTCGGCGCGTTGCAGGCGTCCGAGACTCCGGGGGACAACGGGGTCAGCGCGCAGGGCGGGCTGCCCGCGGGCCAGACGGCGGCGATCAGTTCGGCGGCGTTGGTCAACCTGGTGCCGGACCGGTTGTACGACGCGTGGGTGACGCTGGACAAGGCGGACGCCGGGATGAAGGCGGTGCCGGCGTCGGCGCCGGACGGTACGGGGCTGGATCTGAAGGCGTTCCAGAACCTCGGGTACACCGGGGAGTGGTTCGTCTTCGCCGGGTTCACGGTGTTCATGTGGTTCCGGCTGCTGCGGCGGGAGGTCGAGGCCGCGCGGGACGCTGCGCTGGGCCTGGCGCCGGATTCCGTGCCGGTTCCGGCGTCCAGCAGCTGAGCGGTGCTGCGGCGGGCCGGGGGTCGGGATCGCTGTCCGGCGCTGGCCAGGTGCCGCTGCGCCCACCCTCCCCCACTCTCGGCTTCGCTCGAGCGGGGGGACCCCC